>CAJMPZ010000010.1 GCA_905215445.1 uncultured bacterium
GAGTTCCGCACGCAAAGGAAAGCACTTAATGTGCTTTCCGTCTTGCGCAGGACTGCCCGAGCAGCGAACTAAACAGCCAGGCACGCCAGGAGGACTCACATGATCAAAATCACCGTCCCAGCGACGAGCGCCAACTTGGGCATTGGCTACGACACCCTCGGCATGGCCGTCAGCCTCTACTCGCACTTCACCTTCGAGCGCGCCGACAAGCTCACCATCACGGGCTGCCCCGAGGAGTTCCAAAACGAGAACAACCTAGTCTACGTGAGCTTTGTCGACGCACTGGCCGCATGGGGCGAGCCGGCCTTCCCCGTCGCTATCGACATTCAAACCGATGTACCCGTCGCTCGCGGCCTGGGATCCAGCTCCACCTGCGTCGTCGCTGGCATCATGGCCGCCGCCGCGCTGACGGGCCACACCGTCGACCGCGCCGAACTCGTCCGCATTGCCACCGAGGTCGAGGGCCATCCCGATAACGTCGCCCCTGCTATCCTGGGCGGCGCCGTCTGCTCCTTTACGCCGACCGATTCGCTCCCCCAGTGCCTGCGCTACGAGGTGAGCGACAAGCTTCGTTTTATTACTGTGATTCCGCCCTACGAGGTGCATACGAGCGAGGCGCGCAAGGTTGTGCCGCAGGAGATTCCGCTCTCCACCGCCGTATGGCAAATGGGCCGCATCGCCGGCATGACGCGCGGCCTGGAGACCGGCGACCTTGACCTGATTGCCGCCGCCAACGACGACCGCATCCAGGAGCCCTATCGCCGCCGCCTCATCCCCGACTACAACGCCGTGCGCGACACCTGCCTTAACGGCGGCGCCAAGACCATCTGGATCAGTGGCTCCGGCTCGACCCTCATGGCTGTAACCGACGACACCATCGTGGCGAAGTTCCTGCAAGTCAAGCTGCGCGAGCAGTTCCCTAAGTGTGAGACGCATATTTTAACGTGCGACACGGAAGGCGCCCAGATCGAATACCTGTAGCGCCCTGCCTCATTGCTCTCACCGGTCCCCTTGGGGCTTCCCCTGAAAACGTCCTCGATCATGAATTGCCCCGTCGTACGCTTCGCGCGACGGGGCAATTCGATCTGCGGATTGTTTTCAGGGGAAGCCCCAAGGGGGGCCTGCGCAGCCTCGACAGGATATCGCATTCGCTGATTTAACTATCGCCCGATTCGCGGCGCAATCTATTTATCTCCACCGCTCAAATCCGCCCCAAGTCTTTGCACGAGGACTCCGACGGCAATTCCAAGTGCCTCTGCATAGGCGAACTGCTCATAAACCCTAAGACTGCGTTCCCCGGTTTCGACTTTCGAGATGAACGACTGAGGTACCCTCAGTTTCTTTGCGAGTTCAACCTGAGTGATACCTTGCTCCCGACGAATCTGGGAAAGGCATTTTCCGCATGTCCTATTAGCATCAACGTTCATGCCGTTTACGCTATATTCCGTTTTGTTATATCCCAAACTGGGATATATTTATGTTACTTGCCGCTTAACTTACAGCGATTGTTCACATCGGAAATCTAAACGAGAGAGGGGACTCAACGAACATGGATAATGAGACGAAAGAGCCCAACGATGAGCAAATGCACGGCGCATCATACGAACAGACGCCAGATATCGAAGGGAAACAGCTTTCTGATGGTGCTGACGATGCCCCCTCCCCTGAAGATCGATCATCAAATGAAGATGACATCGCATGCAAAAAAGAAGGGGGCGACTCACTTCTAACGAGAGCCATTCATAAATTAGGCGGTAAAAAACGGGCGGCTATTGCAGCTACTGCAATAGTTGCTGTCGTCTTCTGTTTGCCCACGTTATTCCCCCAATTGTTTTGCACCCACAAGCTTTGGACCAATGCGAGTTGTACAAGCCCTCGCACCTGTAAAAGTTGCGGCAAAACCGAGGGGGAACCGCTCGGACATGAATGGGAAGAAGCAACGTGCACGGTTCCGAAGACCTGTCAACGCTGTGGTAAAACCGATGGAAAACCCCTTGGGCATCAACCGGGCTCGTGGACTACCGAAGTTGACTACGTAGACGCCACCTCAAAGGAAATACGAGAATGCGAAAAATGCGGAGAGGTCGTTGACACTCGCAACGAAAAGGAAATTACTTCCTTTCTTGGCGACGGATCGTTTTCAATTTCACCTGAAGGCTTTATTGAACGACTTAACGAGGAATTCTCCGATATCCCCAATTGCAGCAGTATGAAGGCGAGTTACGAGCTAGACGATAGCGGCACGGGACTCGAGCTTCAGATAAAAAATGGCTCTACGCTTGCCGGTATTGGAGGCTTTTTCTCGGACTCGAGCAGCCAACTACTATTCAGCTATCTTGGATCCGAAAACTGCTTCAAAAACATAGTCATGTACTTCGAAAATTCAGATTATGCCGCGGCGACAGCATTAGCAACCATACAAGCGATTGATCCAACGCTTTCGTTTTCAGATGCCAAGCAAGTTGGCGCTGCTTGCGTAGATGAACCGATTGTCAAAAATGGAATTACATACGCAATCGTAGCTTCGAATGGAGAGTACTGGTTGAGCGCCCGAATTGAATAATTTACTTTAATTGCTAAATGCAGACGCCTCTTACTCGCGGCATATTAAAGTTCAACCCCTGCTAGCATCGTCAATCGAAATATGCCCCGCCGAGCACTTTAGCTTGGCGGGGTATTTCAATACGTAGGCGGATTTTGATACCTAGAAGGCCCACATGCCCCCACTAGGCAGCCGGCTTCGCTGCTCAAATTGCTCGAGCTGCAACTTGAACAATCAGCGGCCAGCACCTCTTTTAGGCTGCGCTGGTTTCTTTGTATTCGAAAACCGGCTCTAGGAGGTCTTCTATGCTGCAGTGCAGGGCTTTCGCCATATCCCTTACAGTTGTTACCGAACCTTCGTTGATGTTTCTCTGGCGCTGTTCGTACATTTGGATTGAGCGGAGTGATACGCCCGATTCGTATGCCAGGTCTTGTTGGGTTTTCTTGAGCCGCTTTCTTGCTAGCGCCAGTTTGGTTTGACGAGGTGTTTTCTTCGCCATGTCGCAAATAAGACGCGTCACACGTTCCTCCGAGGCTTCGTGCCAGGGATGATACAGGTTATGCAGCACATCAAACGGAGCGACATGCAGCAGGTCTTCAAAAGACTCTCCCAGGCGCCACTGTAGATACGCCAATATCCAGCCCGTCCAGTATTCCGGTGTTTTCTCAAATCGATAGGTACGATCCGGCATCGACCCTGCTTGGTAACCGGACCTTTCGGCGATAAGCGCGAACAGCTCAACGCCCGATTTTCCCGACACTACCCATGCGTTGCCGCGTTCGAACTCGCGAGCTACGCCGCTCAGGCAAAAGAGTTCAGCAACTTCCGATCCTTCTGCTCCATAATCGTTAACGGCATAGTCAAAGCAGTCACCAAGGTTGTTCATTGCATCCTCGAGGTAGTAGACGGGGTATGTCCTACTCGGCCCACAATCCGTTAACTCTTGGATCATTTAAATCAACCCTCCCTGCCATCAAATCCCTTATGTCGACACCCTCGGAGTCAAATCCGTTTACCATATCCAGATACTTACGTCGAGCGTTCTGTTCTCGCTCAAATCGTTTGGGATAAAACTCAGCTCCCGAGGCCTGCTTCCAATCGCAGAACCTGATCGCCGAGAACGCGCGCTCACTCATAAGAGCGTATTGGATGCCCAAATCGCCCAAACGCATAATGAGTTGCAGTTGCCTGAGCGAGATCATGCCGTTAACGAACTGTCTTGCAAACGAAAAGTAGGAATCGTCGGCGCGATAACCTCGAATAACGTCATAGGGAGAAATATCAATCAGGCAGTTATCCAGTAGATAGCGAAGTCCTTCGCGTGCCAGCGGCGTCGAGACATTAAACTCCCGGTTGTCGGCCAAAATCGCAAGCCAATTAAGAATTGAAAACTCCCCGGACTCCAAATCCAAGACCGCGAGACCATCCATATCGAGTTCATATCGATTCGCGATACCATCGGACTCGGTCCGGCATGCCCACTCCATTGCCATTTCCTCATGAGGCGTGCAATAAAACCCGCGCCCATAGTCATTGAATTGCCTACATTTGTCCAACGATGGATGCTCGACGACAACCTCCGACCCGTGCCATAGCTCCATAGCGACCTCCAAAAAATAACACCTCAGTGATAGTTTACCAATAACTATCACTGAGGTGATATAGATAAGAGCTTTTGAGGGGTTGTAGCTCGATTAGAGACAGGCTTCGGCAATGCGGCGCTTGAGTTCGTCGATGCCGGTGCCGGTCTGGGAGCTTGTGATAATAACGTTCTCGGCCGGAACGTTGAGCTGCTTTTTGATGGCTGCCGCTTGGCGTGCCTGCTGGGTGCGGCTGAGCTTGTCGGCCTTGGTGAGGCAGACGATAAAGTTGAACTCGTTGCCCTGCAGGTAGTCGATCATGTCATGGTCGAGCTTGCTCGGGTCGTGACGAATATCCACCAGCGACACGACCAGGTTAAAGCTGCGCTCGGAGTCGAAGAAATCGCCGATGAGCTCGGCCCAACGGTCGCGCTCGGCCTTGGAACGACGGGCGAAACCATAGCCCGGCAGGTCGACGAAGTGCACGTCGTCAGCCTCAAAGAAGTTGATATTGCTCGTCTTGCCCGGTGTGCTCGAAACCTTGACGAGGTTCTTGCGGCCAAAAAGCTTGTTCATAATCGACGACTTGCCCACGTTGGAGCGGCCGACGAAGCTCACCTCGGGGCAGGTGGACTCGGGAATCTGCGAAACTTTGCCGTAGCTGGCAACGAACTTGGCAAGCTGATAGTTAATGGAATCGGCCATGGACACTCCTTGGTCGTAGGTTTTTACAAAACGGGCGCGCTATTGCGCGGCGGCAATACGACGAACGATGTCAAGCGTGATGCCGCTCGCGGTGCGAGCGTACTCATCCAGATCGAACTCGCGCTCACAAAACGCGTCATATGCCTCGTCACAATTATCGCTGATAGCGCGCAGCACCAGGCAATCGACACCATTCTTGGCCGCGATGTGCGCAATTGCCGCGCCCTCCATCTCGACGCAATCGGCATGCGTGGCCTCAATCGCAGCGTTACGCATGGCGTCACCCGTAACAAAGCGGTCACCCGTGGCGATAGTGCCACACAGGAACTGCTTGGGGTCCTTCTCCGCAGAAGTCTCCTCCGTCGAGGCATCCACAAATCCATGCTCGGCAAGCACGGCGGCAGCAACATCAACCAACGCCGGCGTCGAGACAAACTCCTCGAGCCCCGGCGCCGACTCGGCAATGAGTGCCGTGTCAGTATCCAGATAGCGCAGGCACTTGCCAATAATCACGTCGTTAATATGGAGCTTAGGGTTTAGGCCGCCCGCGATACCCGAAAACACAACTGCCCGCGGGGCGTATTTGCTGATGAGATGCTGCGTTGCGGCGGCGGCATTCACGGTGCCCATGCCAGCGGTCGTGGCGACTACTGTCAGACCGTCAAGCTCGCCGCTTACAACGGTCAAGCCCGCCTCTTGCGACACATGAGCGCCGTTCAGTTCTTCTTTAATCTGCGTAACCTCTTTTTCGAGTGCGCCTATGATCGCGATGGTTGCCATGCCATCCCCCCAAATTCGTGCAAATTGCTTATCCACGGTATGGTACCAGCATTTTGGTTCTTTCACTTTTTACGAAGTCGCTAGGCCAACGAGGACCGCACATCATAGAGCGCCTTTGCAATCGCAGCCGTAACCTCGCTCGAGCGATCGCTCCACGGCATCGACGTCATGACGCTCATAACATAGCTATGGCCGTCGACGTCGATCAGTCCGGCATCGCATGTCGAATAGCAACCGTCCTCGCTGATCCAACCCGCCTTGTTGCGCACCAAGACCTGATCGTCCGCAATGCCATCGCGAATAAACGATCGGGTCGTAGAGGTCAGAAGGCCCGACAGCCATTGCGACGTCTCGGTGTCACAGCTCAAATACTCACTCATCTCGCACCACAACTTGGCCGAGGTGCGCGGGCAGTAGGTCGGAAAATCACTCATCGGATCCAGTGCCGTTTCGTTATCAACACCCAGGTTGGCAATCCAATCCTCATAGCCATCATGGTCAAACGCCGCGCGTAACGCGATAAACGAATCGTTGTCCGAGTTGACGACGGCATTCTCGATAAGGTCGCGTACCGTCTGCCAGCCCATGCTGTAACCACCATACGTGGCTAAAGCCCAATCGAGCGACACCTGCCCCGATTCGACCAACGTCTCGCAAATATAGAGCGCATACAGCGCCTTGTAACTGCTCGCTCCATACACCGCGACATCGGCGTTATACGTCACGCCCCTACCGCTCGATAGGTCGTAGAACACTACGCCTACGTCGCCCAGCTCCTGCGCCCGACTCAGGGCATCCTGGAGCGAGGTAAGGCTCTGATCCTCCAAGGTAGGAGTCTTGTTATCCACCAACGAGAAGGTTTGAACGGTATCACCCGAAGGGATATCGTTGAAGTCCGCCTTCGAAAGTCTCGTCTTGAGATCTGCCGTCGACAGAGCTTGATCTGCCGACGCTTTGGACTTTGAAACCTTCTCGTTTTGCAGCTGTACCGTTGACGCATCTGAGCGCACCGTTCGCTCCAAGGCGTGGGTTTTAACGGCAATTCCGAGGATAAAAACCGCTAACGCTAGCATTCCTATGGCGGCAATCTTCGCCCCGCGAAAGCGAGCGTCGGCAAGGCCGCGCGAAGACATGCCCTTCGTCTCATATCTGCTGCCATGCTGCGGCACATACTCGTCCCGCGATTTGCCCTTTCGCACGTGGTCTCCTGATTGTGCCCGTTCATATACGAGCAGCATAATACTGAGCAGCCATTTCTTTCCCAAATTGTTTGACACCGTTTAAGGCGTCTTTAAAGAAACCACAGGCGTATTTATCCAAATGGCACGATTCTGTTGCGCATCTCTGCCCAAAACGCAGTTGCGGTGAAATAGTTCCTGTTTGGACGGCATAGGCCGATACACAAGAACTATTCCACCGCAACTTGACGGGGCTCTTTAGCGATCAACTATGTGCCCGGGGCACTCATTTAAGTCTGTCCCCAATGAGTGCTGCTAGCCGATGGCGTTTTTGAGTTCCGCACGGCGCTTTTTCATGCCGGCCATGACGGCGTTGCGCAGCTCGGGCATGCGCGCGGTATCCATCTGGGGCACGCCCTCGAGCTTATAGGGAATACCCAGTTGCTCGTACTTGACGACACCCATCGTGTGATACGGCAGCATTTCCAGGCCCACCACGTTGTGCCATGGAGCGATCAGGCGACCGAGCTTCTCGCATTCCTCCGCCGTGTCGGTGATACCCGGCACCACCACATGGCGAATAACAACCTTAATCTTGCGACGGGCAAGCTCATCGCCAAACGCCAGGATGCGCGCAGGATCGCAACCGGTCAGCTTTTTATGCTCAACCGGATCGGCATGCTTGATGTCGAGCAGCACCATATCGGTCTCGTTGAGAACAGCATCGAACTTCTCCGGATGCTTGGGATCAAATGCATAGCCACAGCTGTCTAGGCAGGTGTGTACGCGGCCATCGGGGTTGTTGTGCATCACACGGAACAGGTCGGCCAAAAACTCGGGCTGCAGGAGCGGTTCGCCGCCCGAAACGGTAATGCCGCCGCTACGGTAGAACTCATGGTTGCTCTGGAACTCGTCCATGAGATGCTCGACGGTCACCATCGTGCCACCGTTAACAGACCAGGTATCGGGATTGTGGCAATACGCGCAGCGCATGGGACAGCCCTGAACAAACACCACAAAGCGGATGCCGGGACCGTCGACCGTACCCATCGTCTCAATCGAATGCACGCGGCCCAGGGCAAACGCAGAGTCCTCGGGACGAGCGTCCACACCCTCGAGCGTCATCTCAGCCATTCCCGCTACCTTGCCTCTCATTGGTTTTAGTTACATAAATGTCAGAGCCATTCTAGCCCATACGCATGATGGCAAAACGGTTTAGGGGTCAATTAGGTCGTCCTATTTTACTTCACGCAAAAGCGGCGGGAAGGTTGTCACAACCCGCCCGTCGCCGAGGCAATAGAAATCGATAGACGCCAGGCCTTACGCCTTAAGCGTGAGCACCGCACCGAAGGCGGTCGGGCCGCAATGGCTCGAGATGACACCGCCAACCTGAGTCCAGGTAATATCCTTAAAGCCCAGGTCATGCGCATAGACCTCCATGTCGTCGCGCAGCTCCTGGGAAAGGCCCACCGAATACGCCAGGCCAATGTGCGAGTAGTCGATCTCGCCCTTGGCAACCATGTGGTCAATAAAGGCGCGGGCGCACTTGAGCATAGAGCCGCGGAACTTCTTAGTCGCCACGAACTTGCCGCCCGTCACCTCAATGCAGGGCTTAATCTTGAGCAGATGGGCGCCTAGGAACGCGACGTTGGACAAGCGACCGCCCGCCTTAAGGAAGGCAAGGTCCGTAGGAACAAAGCCCAACAGCACGCGGTCCATGACGGAGTTCGTAAATGCAAAGATCTCGTCGACGGTGGCATCGGGGTGAGCCTCGATGTATTTGGCGGTCTCGACGACAACGAGCGACTGGCCCACCGAGACAAAGCGCGTGTCCATGGAGAACACGTAGTCGCGCCCCTGGGCCGCAATCTTTGAGGACTGATGCGAGCAGGTCGTGGCCTCGGAATACGCGAGATGCAGAATAGTCGCGTCGGGCTGCTCGGCGTGAATGCGGTCGTACACACGGGAGAAATCTGCCGGTGCGCAGCCACTGGTCTTGGGCATCACGCCAAACTCGTTGCAGCGCGAATAAATCTCGAGCGGATCGATCGAGCCGTCCTCGACGGTCTCGTCACCAATCGTGACATGCATGGGCACGCGCACGATGCCGTAGCGTTCGCAGAGCTCTGGCGTCACATCCGAACCAGATTCAACCACGATTACGTACTTGCCCATTCTTATCACGACCCATCTCGACATTGGTTTTTCAATACATGGCACGCGCCGCCGCACTGTTGCACAACGGCGTCCAAGCGCCAAAGAGACGCCGTCCCTTGCACATAACAAAGGACAGCGTCTCCCTGGAAAACTCCGTGCTTGGCTGAGATTTTACACGGTTTATAAATGAGTGTTACTTATCCCGCAAACGGTAGCTATACGCGATAAACGGTAGTTCGCTGCGGCAACTGCAACACATTCCGCCCAGCAAGTCCAATCGTGCCTCACGCATGGTTAATGCGCGAGGCGGTAGAAATCCATCGACGCCGCACTCTCGGCATGCAACCCCATCGCCGGAACCGCCGGCGAATAGGTACGGCTCGTAAGTGCCGCCTCGCCGCCATTTGCAAAAATCTCGACCATCGTAGTGTCCGAAAGCACGCGCAGGTCGCGAAGCTCGCTGAGCTCGATCGACCTCTGGTCGCGCCCATAGCCTTCGTCACCCATGTCGAGGGTAAGCATCCCGTCTGCATAGCGCACAAAGACACCCTTGCGGATTTCGAGCTCGACCATCTTGGCGCCCTCACAGGAAACCACAACATCAAACAGGCGGCCCGGCTCCTCAACGGTTTCACCGCCTGTCGCGCGAACGCAGTCGCCGCGCATCCTCTCAATCTCGTGCGCCGGCTGCTGGCAGAGCTTACCATCGCGCATGCTCAGCTCTCGCGGCACCGTCAACGCGCACTGCCACCCGCGCGCCACCGTCGGGTTTTCTGCCGTCGCGTCGGGGCAACCCGACCATCCGATCATCAAACGCCGGCCTGCAGCATCCTCAAAGGACTGCGGAGCATAGAAATCAAAACCGGCATCGACCATCGGGGGCATGCCCTGCCCGACGATTTTAAAGCTCGGCGCCTCCCAATCGGCCTCGATGGAGAACCACACGCACTGATGCGGATTGCGGTAACGCCATCCATCGGCAGGCACACCCTGCGGACAGCAAACGAGAATAAGCTCACCATCGAGCTCGAACAGATCGGGGCACTCCCACATAAAGCCAAACTTCTCGCCCAGCTCAATACGCGTCGCATAGTTCCAGTCCTCTAGATCGCGCGAGGTATAGACAAGCACGCAGCCGCGATCGTCTTTCGTACGAGCGCCCAGAACCATGTAGTAGATACCGTCGTGCTCAAGGATCTTGGGGTCGCGCACGTGCGTACCGATATCGTCGGGGTAATCGACCGGTCCAACAGCTATGCACTTCTCGCCCAATTCGTCGGGATTCTCGGCAACCATATGAATCTGGTTTTGCTCACGACCCGTCAACACGTAGTCGTAATCATCGCGGTCAAAATGCTTGACGTTGCCGGTATAGAAGTAGTGAATCTTGCCATCGCGTACAAAGGCAGAACCAGAATACGCTCCGTTCGAATCCAAATCGGAATCGGGGAACAGCACGGAGCCATGATTCTCGTACGTCACAAAATCCTTTGTCGTCAGATGGTTCCAAAGCACTGGACCGCCATGCGCAGCATCGAACGGATCGTATTGATGATAGATGTGATACGTATCACCAATCTGAACCAAACCGTTGGGGTCGTTGAGCCAGCCAAGCTCAGGCTCCACATGGAACAGGAGCCTATCGGGGTCGGACGCGATGCGACCAGCCGTCTCATCCTGTCCGGCACGCCACTGCTCATAGTCCGCGCGTGTCACCTTATTTTTTTGATTAAACATCGCCATTGACTTTCTCGTCTATAGGGAAGGACGCTCGACTCGCACGAGCCGAGCGCCCTTCCTCAAATGGACTTATCCGCACATTACGCTGAACGGCTCAACTAGAAGCTGACATCGAAGCCAGCACCAGCGCCCTCTTCATCGGTGGTCGGAACGCCCTTTGCCTTGTTGTAGGCAAAGATCAAGACGATCGGCACGATAAAGGCGATGAGATTACCAGCCACATACCACACGAGAGTCTCGGGCGTAACGATGAGCAGGCCAAGCACACCGGTCAGACCCTGACCGATGGCGCGCACCTCAAAGAACTTCACGAAGGCACCGCCGCAGCCTGCACCGATGCATGCGCAGATGAACGGAATGATCGAATAGCGCATGTTTGCAGCGAAGATAGCGGGCTCGGAGATACCGACCAGCGTCGGAATAAAGGACGACATGCAGATGTTGCGCTCTTTGGAGTGCTTCTTGTGAATGAGGTACATGCCGATGGCGCCGCCGCCCTGGGCGATGATGGAGACCGACCAGATGGCCTGGATGTAGTTGAAGCCAGTCGTGGCAACGAGGTTTGCCTCGATACCCTGGATGAACTGATGCGTACCGGTAACGACGAGCGGCTGCAGGAACGCGGCGAAGACAAAGGCACCAAAGACGCCCATCCTGTTGTACAGGACATCGATTACGCCAGCGAGGACGTCGCCGATCAGGTTGCCGAGCGGGCCGAACACGGTGAACAGGGCAACGTTAGCAAGAATCAGGGTAACGGTCGGGACAAAGACAAACGAGACGACCTCGGGGATGTACTTCTGGGCAATCTTTTCGACCTTGGCCATAAACCAGGCAGTCAGGATTGCAGGGAACACGCCGCCCTGGAAAGCAACCATGGGGATGGAGAGCGGACCGAAGTTCCAGTACTCAGCACCCGTCGGGTCCATAACGAACGTGTTACGGTTCATAAGACTCGGGTGAACCATGACGATACCGACGAGGATGCCCAGGATCGGGTTGCCGCCAAAACGCTTGACCGCGCTATACATAACCAGGACAGGCAGGTAGTCAAAGGTGGTGGCGATAATGGCAAAGAAGCTTGCGAGGTTCTTGAGGAACTCGCTGTGATCGGCGAGGCTGCCCTCCATGCCGAAGAGGCCGTTGGCAACGATCAGCGACTTAAGGCCGATGATGATTGCAGCGCCGACGAAGGCGGGAATGATGGGGATAAAGATGTCCGAGAATACCTTGAGGACCGAGAAGAACTTGCCCTTCTTGTCCGCCTCGGCGCCCTTGACCTCGGAAGCGCTGATCTCCTTAACGCCCGTCAGAGCCATAAACTTATCGTAAACCTTGTTGACGGTACCGGTACCGAAGATGATCATGAGCTGGCCGCTGTTGTACAGCACGCCCTTGACGCCATCGATGTTCTCGAGCTCGGCCTTGTTGTATTTGCTCGTATCCTTGAGCACCAGACGCAGACGGGTCACGCAATGCGTGGCGCCCTCGATGTTCTCCAGTCCGCCGACGTTGTCGACGACTTGCTGGGACACTGCCTTGTAGTCCATGTTCCTCTCCATTCCTTTTCTAAATCATAAAACGGTTCGTTGCCGCTACAGAGACGCGATCGTTGCGTTTGCGCACTTGAGCGCACCGTCGGTGACGGTAAGCGCCACACCCTGGCCCTGCTTGTTGCAGAAGCGAGCGTTGAGCGCAACATCATCGACAAAGATGGTCGCGATATCGTCGTCAACGACCAGGCGCACATGATGAGTGCCCTCGCCCTTAAAGAACAACGGACGCTCGAGGCCCATGTTGTTGACCTGGAACCACGGGTACTGGGGAGCCGGCGTGAACTCGAGCTTGCCCTCGCGCAGGTTGGCGCGGAACTCATAGGCAAGACCGGTCTCGGCGTCCTCGGCGAACTTGACCGAGAAGCCGGCAGCGTTACCGCCGAGCTCAATGTCGGTATCGAGCAAGTAGGTGGAGCCGGCGTCTGCAGACAAAACCTGCTCGACCTTGCCCGACTCGCAGGAGAGCTCGAAGGCTTCGACAGCCTTGCCCTCGCCAAAGGCGCCGAGCATGCTGTCGGGAAGCTTGGTGCCGAGCGTTCCGTCGGCACGCTGAACGATCTCGAGGGGCATGAAGGTACCACCCCACAGGTAAGAGCTGGGGTCGTCGCCCTCGTCACGCGTAGGAACCCAACCAAAGAGAACGCGACGCTCGCCATCGAATGCGGTGCGAGCGGCGTAGTACGCGCGGCCGTCGAAGGAGTCGTCAGCGGGGGTAATCCAAGGACCGTTGATGGACTTGGACATGCGGTAACGGGTCTTGTTGCCGTCGCTGTACTCGGAAAAGACGAGGTACCACCAGTCGCCCATCTTAAAGAGATCAGGCATCTCAAACATGGTGTACAGGCCTGGGTTCCACCAGTCGCCCTGGAACTCCCAGTTGGTCAGATCCTTGGAGGTGAACTTGACCAGGCGGCCGGTCATCAGACGCTTGTCCTCGCCCACACGCGTGCCGAGGATGAGCATGTACTCTTCGTTCTCCTCATCCCAAAGCACAAAGGGATCGCGCCAGTTGCGGTCATCGTAACCCTCCTGGGGCGGAAGCAGCGTCTCGGCGATGTTCTTCTCCCACTTGACGGCGTCGTCGCTCGTTGCGTGAAGAAGAACCTGCTTCATCAAACGTGCGCGGACCTTATCGCGATTGCAACCAGTGTAGAGCGCATGGTACTTGTCGCCCACCTTAAACACCGTGCCGGCATAAATGTACTGGTCGACTTCCTCGTCGCCGCCGCGCTCAAGGCTCTCGCCAAAGTCCTTGTAGTTGACGAAATCCTTGGTCGTAGCGAGTGCCCAGCCAAACGGCTCTCCGAAAGGTTCGGGGTTACGCGTGTCACGCTGATGATAGAGATAGAACGTGCCGTCCTCGCCGTACGGCATGATGTCGCCTACCCAAATTCCCTCAGGCTGGTAATACACCTTGTGCATCCGAGACTTCCTTTCCACGACATACTAACTCGGTACAATGGCAAGATATGTCAATCGTTTTCATATGTCAAACGTTTTCATATCAATACGTCTTTTCGCAGTTCCAGTCGTCGGTAAACGGTTGACATATGCCGGCGAACGGTCATCGGAGGCGTTTGAGGAATTCTTTTGGCACAGGATGAACTACGCGGTTTTGCCCTCAATGAGTTCAACGGGGAGCTTGATATTCGATTCGGGATTATCGCCGTTAATAAGAGCGATGATGGATTGCGCCGCGAGCTCTCCGATGCGATCGATATCTTGACGTACGGTTGTTAAGTCAGGCATAAACGTCATAGTTCGGCGGGCACCATCCGCGCCCACGACCTTAATATCGTCTGGAGCGCTCAAGCCGCGCTGCTTCATCACGTTGAGACAGATGGCCGCCATCGTATCGTCTCCCGCAAAGATGCCGTCAATATCGGGGTTCTCATCGAGGATCTTCGCAACGACCGCGCCCTTTTCGTCGTCGGGCTTAACGAACTCAACCTCACGGACAAGCGCGGACAAACCGGCCTGCTCAACAACATCGAGGTAGGCATCGGTACGCTTATTGGCGGGCATGCGCATGCGGCTATTGCTGCGCAGGCACAGGATACGCCTGCAGCCGTCATCAATCAGACGGCGCGTGGCGAGCTCGCCAATGCCATAGCTGTCACTTGCAATCTGGACAGAGCCCTCGCCAAGATCGCAGTCGATGCCAACCAGGCTCAAGCCCATCTCGGCATATGCCTCGGCACCGATATTGAGGGAGTTGACGATGACGCCGTCGACCATATTGCGGCGGAGCATGTCAATATAGGAACGCTCAAGATCGGGTCGATTGGCACTGTTGCACAGCAACATCTTAAAGCCGTTTTCCGCTAACGTGCGCTCGACCGCCTGCACAACCTGAGCATGGAACGGGCTGCTCACAAAGGGAACGATCATGCCGATAAGGTTCAGACGGCCGTTGAGCATGGCACGGGCGATATCGTTGGGCGTATAGTTGATGCGCTCCATCGCGGCATGGACCTTATCGCGGGTCTCTTGGCTAATATAGCCGCGATTATTAAGCACGCGAGATACCGTAGTAGGCGAAACCCCCGCCACCGCTGCAACTTCCTTGATGCCAGGCTTAGCAGAATCCTTAGAACGAGCGCCCTCGCGAGCCATAGCACCCTCCCCCATCAACATGTCATACGTTTACATACGAACAAAGCATACCCCAACAACAGCGGGAAGACGGTAACGGCACAAGTAAGTAGACGACTCATCCAAATAATTAGGAGAGTTCCGCCTAAAGGGTGACTACACAGGACCCCCGCCGGGCCGCTTTGGGTTACTTTCCAAAACATTTCCGCAGGACGCAAAGGGCTCCGCCGCGCGAAGCGCGCAGCGGAGCCCTTTGCATGTCCGAGGACGTTTTGGAAAGTAACCCAAAGCGGCCCGGCGATCCTGCGGGAGTTAAACCCCTTTAGAACTTGTCGTGGAAGGTACGCGAAATGACCTCGTCCTGCTGCTCCTTGGTGAGCGTGTGGAAGTTCACGGCATAGCCGGAAACGCGGATGGTCAGCTGCGGGTACTTCTCGGGGTGAGCCTGAGCATCGAGCAACGTCTCACGGTTGAAGACGTTGATGTTCAGGTGATGGCCACCCTTCTCGGCGTAAGCGTCGAGCATGTGGACCAGGTTATCGGCCTGAGTCTCGGAAACTTCAGAAACCTTCATAATGTGTCTCCTTCGATCGATAGGCGCCGGCCGAAACCGGCGCGCTAATCAGTAATCGTTATTGTTAGTATAGCACTAACAATAGTTACTCGCCCAGCTGATCAAGGTCGATATCGCCAAAGAACACCTGGTCCTCCTTGCCGAGCGCACCCGGGATGATGGAGAAGGTGTTGGAGATGCCGTCCTGAGCATCGCGGAACGGGAGCTTGGAAACCGAAGACAGCGAAGCGATGGCGCCGTGGCTATCGCGCTTGTGCATGGGGTTAGCACCCGGGGCGAACGGCTGGCCGGCCTTGCGGCCGTCGGGCGTGGAACCGGTCTTCTTACCGTACACGACGTTGGAGGTAATGGTCAGAACCGAGGTCGTGGGCACGGAGTTGCGGTAGGTGTCGTTCATGCGGATGTACTCCATGAACTGGTGCACAACGTCGTGAGCGATCTGGTCGACGCGGTCGTCGTCGTTACCGTACTTGGGGAACTCGCCCTCGGTCTCGAAGTCGACGATGATGCCGTTCTCATCACGGACGGGGTGGACCTTGGCGTACTTGATGGCGGACAGGGAGTCAGCCACGACGGAAAGGCCAGCGATGCCCGTAGCGAACCAGCGGTGCACGTGCTTGTCGTGCAGAGCCATCTGGATGCGCTCGTAGCAATACTTGTCGTGCATGTAGTGAATGATGTTCAGCGAGTTGACGTACACGCCAGCGAGCCACTTCATCATGTCGTTGTACTTGGCCACAACGTCGTCGTAATCGAGCGTATCGCCCTCGACGGCGCGATACTTGGGGCCGACCTGCTTCTTGGAGACCTCGTCAACACCGCCGTTGAGTGCGTACAGCAGGCACTTGGCCAGGTTGGCGCGGGCGCCGAAGAACTGCATCTCCTTGCCGATGCGCATGGAGGACACGCAGCAGGCGATGCCGTAGTCGTCGCCATGGTAAACGCGCATGAGGTCGTCGTTCTCGTACTGGATCGAGGAGCTGGCGACAGAAGTCTTGGCGCAGAACTTCTTGAAGTTCTCGGGCAGACGGGTCGACCACAGAACGGTCATGTTGGGCTCGGGGCTGGTGCCCATGTTCTCGAGCGTGTGCAGGTAGCGGTAGCTCATCTTGGTAACGAGCGTACGGCCGTCAACACCCATGCCGCCGATGGACTCGGTGACCCACTGCGGATCGCCGGTAAACAGGGCCTGGTACTCGGGGGTACGGGCAAACTTGACCATGCGGAGCTTCATGATGAAGTGATCCACGAACTCCTGGATCTGCTCCTCGGTGAAGGTGCCGTTGGCAAGGTCGCGCTCAGCGTAGATGTCGATGAACGTGGAGGTGCGGCCGATGGACATAGCGGCGCCGTTCTGCTCCTTGACGGCAGCGAGGTAGGCGAAGTACATCCACTGGATGGCCTCCTGCGTGTTGGTAGCAGGGTTGGAAATGTCGAAACCATAGGTCTCGGCCATCATCTTGAGCTCGCCGAGGGCGCGGATCTGCTCCTGCAGCTCCTCACGATCGCGAATGTTGTCGGCGGTCATGACCGTCGGGGTGGAAGCCTTCTGGGCCTCCTTGTCCTTGATCAGGTAGTCGACACCGTACAGGGCGACACGACGGTAGTCGCCAATGATGCGGCCGCGGCCATAGCCATCGGGCAGACCGGTGATGATGTGGGCCGAACGGCAGGCGCGCATCTCGGGGGTGTAGACATCGAAGACGCCGGCGTTGTGGGTCTTGCGCTCGAAGGTGTAGCGCTCGACAACGTTCTCGTCGATCTTGTAGCCGTGCTGGCTGGCAGCCTGGCAAGCGATGCGGATACCACCGTTGACGTGCAGCGCACGCTTGAGCGGCTTGTCGGTCTGGAGGCCGACGATGGTCTCCTTGTCGCGATGGGCGTTATCGATGTAGCCAGCGGGGTGGCTCACGATACCCGTGACGGTCTTGGTGTCCATATCGAGGACTCCGCCCTGCTCGCGCTCCTTGAGCAGCAGGTCGAGAACCTCGCCCCACAGCTCCTTGGTACGCTCGGTCGGGCCGGCGAGGAACGACTCGTCGCCCTCGTAGGGGGTGTAGTTCTTCTGGATGAAGTCTCGGACGTCAACCTCTCCCGTCCAGATGCCTTCCTTGAAGCCTTCCCATGCCTCCTGCATTGTGTAACCACGCTCCTAGTTACGTGTAATGCGGCGCTCTCTCACACCGCTGCTTATTGAATTCTTGAATTATCGGCTTGCACTACCGGCTTCTTCCGTTCTTCACCACACATTGGTACAGGGAAAAACGTTTGTCCACCTTGGAACTGCAACCCAAAACCCAAGATTTCACCCGTCTGAGAAGGATAACATAGCCACCCCCTTCATCAGGGCTGTTATATGTTTCTTTTTTTATACCATTAGGGCGTTTTTAACAAATCCGCAGGAAATACGAGTACGAACAACTACCGTTCACCGATTTGTTTGGTATTTTTCCTTGCCTTTGTACGACGTTCACTCTAGCTGTTATGCCAGCTTTAGCAGGGTAAAGTGCCCCAGAGACCCCACAGAAACTACAGGGCGGCCACGGGATTTCCCCCGGGGCCGCCCTGTGGCATGGCTAGTTATTTAGCTTTGATTGCCGCTTGGCATTAGGCGGCTGCGGCGGCCTTGTCGGTCGTTGCCTTGCTGTGGCCCTGGCCCTCAAAATGCTTGTAGCACCAGCTGGTGACCAGCGGGGTCAAAATGGCCGTCACGATAGCACATGCTGCGACCTGCGCCGTAGCCGTCGCGAGCACCGCGCCGCCGTACATGGCCTCGTTGACGCTTGCCATGGCAGCAGGCGTGGCCACATTGGCTCCGGCGCAGCTCGAAATGGCCGCACCTGCGACACCCGTACCGCCCGTGAGCTTATCGACCGCGATGACGGGAATTGCAAAGACCACCGAGCAGATCACGCCGAGCAGGATGCCGGGAAGACCACCGTTGATAAGCTGGCCAAAGGTCATGGTCGATCCCATGGCAAAGAAGACGAGCACGATGATGGCGGAAAGTGCCGGTGCCATCATCTTCTTAAAGCTGGGGAAGAGGTTACCCAGGATAATGCCGACGACGATCGGCAGGATGGCGCCCACGAGCGACCAGCCGATCGGAGCCTGACCGGCAGCGCCGAGCACGATCATCGTGACCGGAGGGCCGACAACCAGCGTGGTGATTGCGACGGCACCACGTTCGGCCTCATTGCCCATGGTGCCCATCAGTCCAGCGTACATAGCGTTGTTCGCACCCGTGCAAGCGGCCAGCATCACCATGGCCGAGATACCAAACAGGTTGTCGTTGAACACATAAAGGATGAGCAGCGACACGGCAACGACCACGATCTGCTTGACGGCGATGATGATGGCGCCGCGGGCAGCGGCGGCAGGAGCGCTCTTAAACGAAATCGTCGTACCGACGATGAGCAAAAAAGCGCCAACAAGCGGGCCTGCGCCCTGCTGGGTCATGCCGAGCGTAAAGCTGCCGAGCGTTTTGAACAGGTCGGGGAACAGCGTGTTGAGCAGGCAGCCCAACAAAAGCGGCACCAAAATATTGGCACCCGGGATGGAGGACATCTTAAAGAACGGCTCCTTTGCCGCCGGCGCCTCCACCGCAGTCGATTCACTCATTTATATCTCCTTTTGATGCGTGCGACACGCGGTCACACGCTCCTGTGCCAGAAAGAAGGCGACGGTCCCGAGTCGCAGGAGCCGTCGCCGAATTAACGTCGCGGGGTATTACCCGTCCAGAACGATGCCACCGTCGCAGTCACCGATCTCGCCGTTCACGAAGCTGGCAAGGTCGGAGGCAAAGAAGAGCACCATCTGCGCGGGCTCGCTTGCCTGGGCGGCACGGCCCAGAGGAATACCGTTGATGATGCGCTGAGAGTTCTCGTCAGAGAGAATCGAGGTCATATCGGTAAGGGTGAGCGACGGGCACACGGCGTTGCAGCGGACGCCAAACTTGCCGCCTTCCTTGGCGACTGCCTTGGTTAGACCGTTAACACCGGCCTTGGAGCTCGCGTAAGCCGCGGTGCCGAGCAGGCCGCCACCGATCTTGCCCGCAACGGAACTCACGTTGACGATAGTGCCGGCATGGGCCGCCTTAAAGTGCGGGTACACAGCATTCATCATAGTGAAGGTACCGTTGAGGTTGATGTCGATGGTACGACGCCACTCGGTGTCATCGATCTCGTCGAACTTCTTGGTGCTGATGACGCCAGCACAGTTGATCAGGATGTTGGTTTGCGGCAGGTCCGTAAAAATCTGCTCGACGGTCTCACGCGCCTTGGGCGCATCGGCAACATCGAGCTGATAGAACTTGTTGCCCTCGCCAAGCTCGACCACAGCGGCCTCGCCCTTGGCAGCGTTCCTTGCGATGAGCGCGACGTGTCCGCCGCCCGCGACGATGCCCTTGGCGATCTCGAGGCCAATGCCCTGAGTGCCGCCGGTAACGATCGCGGTTTTGCCCGTGAAGTCAAATGCCATGACTCCAACCCCCTTGATTCAGGTGTCTCCTTGCGGGAAGTTGGAGCATCGCACGTGGCGATAAATGAGTCCCAGTCGTCATGGTGGTGACAACCCCTCGCCTAACCGCGGGCATAGTAGTTCTTTGAAACGCTTCAGCAATTGAATTTTTTAACTCTTTATGCGCTCTTTATATTGCCCACTGCATGAGGCCCGAATATGCGGGTATCATCTTTCACCGAAAATAGTTTCTAGTGTTAGGGGTTTTCGGTGGAAGATACCGATTTCCATGAGCTTGGACGTCAGCTCTTAACTGAGTTTGGCAGCATGCATCATCGCATTTCACGCTCTGCGGACAAAGCTCTCGGCGGCGAGATGGCTGTCATGCGCGCCCTCATGCTCGCTGGCGGTTCGCTCACGCCGAGCGAACTCGCAAATCGCGCCTGGGTCTCGAGTGCCCGCATCGCCAATATCTTACGCACTCTCGAAGCCAAGGGCTGGGTCGAGCGCGAGCACTCAAAGACCGACCGTCGTCGTGTACACGTCACGATGACCGACAAGGGATTCCAGAATCTCGAAATCAAACGTCGGGAATTCGAGGAGCGCACCGCGGCCTTCCTCGAGCAGCTCGGCGAAACAGATACCCAAGAGATGGTGCGCCTTCTAAGGCGTCTCAACGAAATTATCGACTGCAATCAAGAAAGGAGAAATGCCAAGTGAGGATTCTCAAGCTTTTTAAAAAGCATGTCCCATCACTGTTCGCAGCTATCGTACTTATCGTAATCAGCTGTAACGCCGATCTGGCACTGCCTACCTATATGAGCGACATCGTCGACGTGGGCGTGCAGCAAGGCGGCATCGCCTCGCCCGTGCCCGACACCATTCGTGCCGAATCGCTCGACGACCTCGAACTCTTTATGAGCGCCAAGGACGCCAAGACAGTAGAAGCTGCGTTTGGCAAGGCAGACAAAAACGGCATTCGCACGTACAGGGGAACCGAGGATGAGCGCGCCGACGGCGGCAAGATTGCCGATATCATGAGCCTGCCCGAGACCGTCGTCCTTTCGCTCAACCAAGGCATCGACGCCAGCTCCATGGGCGACATGATGGGCGCGTCCAGCGAGAAAGGCAACAGCGACGCCCAAGCCATGCCCACGCCCGAGCAAATGGCAGCGATGACGCCCGACCAGCTCGCCGAGATGCAGCAAAAGGCCGCAGCGGCGCAGAATATGCAAAAGCAGATTGATGCCGACGGCGGCAAGATCACCATGAAGAGCCTGCGTCTAGGCGTTGAAGGCGGCCTAATCGACCAGGGCAAGCTCGTCGAGGGCGCCAACGGTATGGCGGACAAAATGGGCTCCATGTCGGGCTCCATCGTGACCCAACGCGCCGTGAGCTACGTGCAGGACGAGTACAAGGCACAGGGTATCGACCCCGCCGACGTGCAGAACGCCTACCTGGGCCGCATGGCGACCACGATGTTTGGCCTGTGCCTGGTGTCGCTTGTCGCCACCATCCTGACCGGCGCCGTGGCTTCGCGCACCGCCTGCTCCATCGCCCGCGACCTGCGCCGCGAGACCTTCAACAAGGTTATGCACTTCTCGCCGGCCGAGGTGGGCAAGTTTAGCCAGGCTTCGCTCATCACCCGCTGCACCAACGACATTCAGCAGATCCAGATGGCCGCAACCCTGTTTATCCGCATGTGCCTGATGGCCCCCGTCATGGGCGTCGTCGCTGTCATGCGTGTCCTGGCCAACCACACCGGTCTGGAGTGGACCATCGCCGTGGCCATCATCGCGGTCTCGGCCGTCGTCGGCGTGCTTATGGGCCTCACCATGCCCAAGTTCAAAAAGATGCAGAGCTTTGTGGACCGCGCGAACCTTACCGCCCGCGAGCTGCTCGACGGCCTTATGCCCATCCGCTCGTTCAACCGCGAGGAGCATGAGCTCGAGCGCTTTGACAAGGCTTCGCTCGACCTTATGACCACGCAGCTCTACACCAACCGAGCCATGAGCTTTATGATGCCGCTCATGATGCTCGTTATGAACTGCATCACCGTGCTTATCGTCTGGTTTGGCGCGCAGGGCGTGTCTGACGGCGTGATGCAGGTCGGCAACATGATGGCGTTTATCTCCTACACTATGCAGATCGTCATGGCGTTTATGATCCTCACCATGGTGTCGGTCATCCTGCCCCGCGCCGAAGTCGCAGCCGAGCGCGTGGAAGAGGTCATCACCTGTCCCACGAGCATCAACGACCCCGTCTCGCCCAAACTGCCCGCGGCCAACGCGCCGCGCGGTGAGCTCGCCTTCCACGACGTGAGCTTCCAGTATCCCGATGCCCGCGCCGATGTCATCAGCGGTGTGAACTTCACCACGCACGCCGGCCAGATGCTCGGCATCATCGGCTCCACGGGTTCGGGCAAGTCCACGCTTGTGCAGCTCATCCCGCGCCTGTACGACGTCACCGGCGGCAGCATTTCGCTCGACGGCATCGACGTGCGCGATATGACCCTTTCCGAGCTTCGCCGCCGCATTGGTTACATCCCGCAGCAGGGTCGCCTGTTCTCGGGCACCGTCGAGAGCAACCTCAAGTTTGCCGGCGACATGGTGGGCGATGACGACATGCACCAGGCCGCACGCATCGCCCAGGCCGAGGACTTTATCGCCGAGCGCGAGGGCGGCTACGACTCCCCCATCAGCCAGGGCGGCTCCAACGTCTCGGGCGGCCAGCGTCAGCGTGTGGCCATCGCCCGCGCCCTGGCCAAAAAGCCTGAGATCGTGGTGTTCGACGACTCGTTTAGCGCCCTCGACTACAAGACCGACGCGCGCCTGCGCGAGGAGCTTGCCAAAAACGTTACCGACGCCGCGCTCGTGGTCGTGGCCCAGCGCATCGCGACCATCATGCACGCCGATCAGATCATCGTGCTCGACGACGGCCACGTAGTGGGCACCGGCACGCACGAGGAACTGCTGCACAACTGCCCGGCATACCTGGAGATCGCACAGTCGCAGCTTTCCGCCGAGGAGTTGGGGCTTACCCAAGAAGAGATTGAAGCCGTCATGGAAGGAGGCGAGCGCTAATGGCAGACGAGACCAAGACTCAGATTCCCAAGCCCACCCGCCGGCGCGGTCCCATGGGCCGCATGGGTGGTATGGGCCGCGGCGAAAAGGCCAAGGACTTTAAGGGCACCATGAGGCAGCTGCTCGGCTATATCGGCCAGCACAAGATTGCCGTGTTTGCCGCCGTCGCCTTTGCCGTATGCTCGGTCATCTTTAACATTGTGGGGCCCAAGGTGCTCGGCCAGGTTACGACCAAGCTGTTCGAGGGCCTGGTTGCCAAGGTCAACGGTACCGGCGACGTTGACTTTGCCTGGATCGCCAAGACGCTCGGCTTTTTGCTCTGCCTGTATCTGGCAAGCTCTGTCTGCGGCCTCATCCAGGGCTGGCTCATGACCGGCGTCACGCAAAAGATTTGCTACCGCATGCGCAAGGAGATCGCCGCCAAGATCGCTGTCGTGCCGATGAGCTACTTCAACGGCCACAGCAAGGGCGACGTGCTCAGCCGCATCACCAACGATGTCGACACGCTGGGTCAGTCACTCAACCAGAGCGTGACACAACTCATCACATCGGTGACGCAGATTATCGGCGTGCTCGTCATGATGCTGTCGATCAGTCTGCCGCTCACCGGCGTCACCGTGCTCACACTGCCGGCCGCCGCGATTATCCTGACCGTGATGATTCACTTCTCGCAGCCGTACTTCCGCGAGCAGCAGCAAGTCCTGGGCACCGTCAACGGCATTATCGAGGAGGACTTTGCCGGCCAGAACGTTATTCAGGTGTTCGACCGCGCCGAGGCCTCGATCGAGGGGTTCGACAAAGAGAACGACCGCCTCTTTATGAGCGGCTGGCGCTCGCAGTTCCTGTCGGGCCTGATGATGCCGCTTATGAGTCTGGTGGGCAACATGGGCTACGTGGGCGTCGTCGTGGTAGGCGCGCAGCTCGCGCTGACCGGCAATGCCACGCCCGGCGACATCCAGAGCTTTATCCAGTACGTTCGCAACTTTACGCAGCCGGTGCAGCAGCTGGGCAACGTGAGCAACACGATGCAGTCGATGGCCGCCGCCACCGAGCGCGTGTTTGAGTTCCTGGCCGCGCCCGAGGAGGAGCAGAAGGCCGACGCGCAGATTCCCGAGAAGCGCCCCGGCCACGTGGAGTTCGATCATGTCAAGTTTGGCTACACGCCCGACAAGACCATCATCCACGACTTTAGCTGCGAGGCGCAGCCCGGCCAAACCATTGCCATCGTCGGCCCCACCGGCGCCGGCAAGACCACGCTCATTAAGCTGCTGCAGCGCTTTTACGACGTGGACGGCGGTTCGCTGCGCGTCGAAGGCGTCGACGTGCGCGACTGGGACCGCGCGGCGCTGCGCGGCGAGTTTGCCATGGTGTTGCAGGATACCTGGCTGTTTAACGGCACCATCCGCGAGAACATCCGCTACGGACGCCCCGACGCGAGCGATGCCGAGGTCGAAGCCGCTGCACGCGCCGCACGCTGCGACCACTTTATCCATACGCTCGCCGGTGGCTACGACTTTATGATTAACGAGGAGGGCACTAACCTGTCGCAGGGTCAGCGCCAGCTCGTGACCATCGCCCGTGCCATTTTGGCCGACCGCCCGGCGCTGATTCTAGACGAGGCGACTTCCAACGTGGACACCCGCACCGAGGAGCTCATTCAGCGTGCCATGGATGCGCTGATGCAGGGCCGTACCAGCTTTGTCATCGCGCACCGTCTGTCCACGATCCGCAACGCCGACGTAATCTTGGTGATTCGCGACGGCGACATCGTCGAGAAGGGCACACACGACGAGCTGCTCGCCCAAGGCGGCTTCTACGCCGACCTGTACAACTCGCAGTTCGACGAAGCGGCGTAAAACCGGCGGCAAACAACCGCAATACCCAAAGAATGGGGGCGCAGGACAACCAGCGCCCCCATTTTTCGTTCTGCGGCCCTTGGGCCGCATCCCCTGGAGCCGAATTGACGGTCCTTTCCAGCCCCTGTGGGCAAAAAATGGCAAATATGAGTACTGTTACCTTTTTAGTAACAGCCAAAACAGCCCCATATGCTGCCCGCACGGCTTGCAAGCGCCCCTAAATTACTCAAATAGTTCTATAGCGGGCTTATATGTGTTAAGGTTAATGAACATATTTTCTGTTATGTCTATTATCTTATGCCGGCAATATGACACTACGATAGCAACAGTACTCATATTTGCCATTTTTTGCCCACAGGGCCTGGAAAAGGCCAACAGGGTAGTCATTGGGGACGTTCTTAAACGACCAGTCAAACAAGAACGTCCCCAACGACTACTTAAAAACGGGAGATTATCCACTCTCATTCTGCGAGCACTCATTTAAGTCTGTCCCCAATGAGTGCCCGGCAGCAACGGGACCGCCGATGTCTTGGCAGAGTCAGCGAAAACCCGCGTAACTAAACCCGCTCCGCGATCTCGTGAATGAGGTAGTCGGTCTTTTCCCAGCCCAGGCACGGATCGGTGATCGACTTGCCAAAGACACCGCCGTCGACCGGCTGGTTGCCGTCCTCAAGGTAGGACTCGATCATAAAGCCCTTGACCAGCCTTGAAATGGCTTCGTTGCGGCGGCAGCTGTCGAGCACCTCCTTGCAAATGCGATACTGCTCCAGCGGACGCTTGCCCGAGTTGTCGTGGTTGCAGTCGATGACCGCTGCCGGATTGGCATAGCCGGCGTGCTCGGTGTAGCGCTCGGCCAGACGCTCCAGGTGCTCGTAGTGGTAATTGGGGTAGGTACGACCGTCGAGGCCGATGTAGCCGCGCATGACGGCATGCGCGAGCGGGTTGCCGTCGCACTCGACCTCCCAGTTGCGGAAGATAAAGCTCTGATGCGTCTGGGCGGCGTAGATGGAATTGAGCATGACGGTGGTGGAACCGGCAGTGGGGTTCTTCATACCCACCGGCACCGAAATGCCACTCGACACCAGGCGATGCTCCTGGTTTTCGACCGAGCGCGCACCCACGGCGACGTAGCTCAACAGGTCGACGAGGTACTGGTAGTTGGACGGGTAGAGCATCTCGTCGGCAGTGAAGAAGCCAGTCTCCTCGATGACGCGCAGGTGCATGTGGCGGATGGCCTTAACGCCCTCGAGCAGGTCATCGGGCGCCTCGGGGTCGGGGTTGTGCAGCAGGCCCTTGTAGCCAGTGCCCTTAGTACGCGGCTTGTTGGTGTAGACGCGCGGAATGATGATGAGCTTGTCCTTGACCTCCTCGGCGGTTTTGGCCAGGCGGTTCATGTACTCGAGGACCGAGTCCTCGCGGTCGGCAGAGCACGGTCCGATGATGAGCACCTTGCGCGCGTCCTCGCCGGTAAAGACCTTGGCGACCTCGGCGTCGAATGCCTGCTTCTTAGCGGTAAGCTCGGCGGAAAGCGGCATTTCCTCGCGGATCTCCATGGGGATCGGCAGCCTGCGTTTAAATTCCATGGCCATGCGGGGCCTCCTCAATCAATTGATGGCAACGAGAACATTGTCGAATGCTCGGCATTATCCGCTGTCGCACGCTAAAGTGCAAGCACAACCAGCCAAAAAGGGAATGGATAACGAGCGAGGATTTTCGGGCGCTTCCAACGAGAGTGGATAATCTCCCGTTTTTGACCTATGTTCGCGCTAAAAGTGGGAGATTATCCACTCTCGTCGAGCAAGCGTCCGAAAATCCTCGCTCGTGGCCCCTTTTTCTCCGTCCCCGAGAGATCGAAGCTCGTCTACCGAATGGTTGATGCGGCAGCGGTGCGCCCATGTCACACTCAGAGGTGGCCTGACCCACCTTGGAAGGAGCCTCCATGAGCCTTGACAACGTAACCCTGCGCGCCGCCACGCTCGACGACCTGGCTGGCATCGCCGCCATCTACAACCAGCTGTGGTGCAACACGCTGCGCAACCGCGGCGACGTCGAAGCTGCCGATTTCTGCGCGCGCTTCAACATTGCCATGCAGCTGCAGCGCTCCCCCATCGCGCTCGTCGCCGAGGCAGAGGGCCGCATTATCGCCGCCTGCTGCATCGGTATCTTCGAGGACGGCAAGCCGCGTACCAACCCCACGTGGGTACCCTGCTACGACGAGATGTTCGCCCAGGCAACCGAGATGGCAAAGACCGCCGATGCCAAACTCGAGGGCTCGCTCTTTGGCGACAGTCGCGAAAAGGCCACGGCCGATCGCTTTGCCGCCACGGGCGACGAGTATGCCCAGGGCCAGCTCAACCTGATCATCATTGTGCCCGAGTGGCAGGGCAAGGGACTCGGCCGCGAGCTCATCGACCTTGCGCGCGCCGAACTCGCCAAAGCCGGGTGCACCAAGTTCTTCCTGATGAGCGACTGCAACTCTGACTGGCAGTTCTACGAGCACCTCAACATGAAACGCATCCTGGAGGATCACAGCCAAGACACCGGCGACGGCTTTATCGTCTACATGTACGGAGGCGACACGCAGGATTAGCCTGAGTGCCGCCTCATGGGCTTTCTCCAAAACAGCCCAAACCAATCAGCCGCGCCAAAAGGGACATGCCAAAAAGGGACAGGTTTATTTTGGCAGGTTTTATCTGGGCAAACGCCAACCGCCGTGAGGAGAGCTGCTTGCCCTTGCGGCGGCCTTCTCGCCGAAAAACCAAGTGAGTAGACCTTTTGCAGGAGGCCGAGCACACTCCAAAACGCCACAGCTCTGACCTGCGGTTTTATTTAGCGTTTGTCGCGGTGTGCTCGACAGATCCAAAAAAGCCTACTCACTTGCATCTGAGGCGCACCGGATCGGCAAAAAACCGCCGCGAAAGGGGTCCGATCCTCTTCGCGGCAGTTGTTAATACGCCGAACTTGTTATCGCAAAAGCCAATCACGCGCCGAGACCACGCTACAGTCTTTCGACTCATACGTTGAATCCACGCGGGCCACAACATAGCGCGCATCTTTTGCAATGTCGATCTCATCGCATACAGCCCGTAAATGGCGGGCGTACTTATCGTGATACGTTCTGGATGATTTTATTTCGATAGCCTTGGGACTCCCTGAGTTTGTGCAGTCGAGCAAATCGATTTCTCGCTTGCCGTCGTCCCTATAGAAATACAACTCGGGATTCTCGCCCACGTTGAGATGGCTCTTCGCCGTTTCGGAAACGATGAGGTTTTCGAAAACTGCCCCCAGATAAGAGCTCTCCAAAAGTTGCTCCAGTGATCCAATTTTGAGCAAGTAGCAGAGCAGCCCCGTGTCGTAAAAATAAAGCTTGGGCGTTTTAGTCAAACGTTTCCTGGCATTTGCATAATAGGGCTGCAGTGAAAACGTCAGGTAGCTCTGCTCCAGGATAGACAACCAGCTTTTAATGGTCGATACGTTCACACCCGTATCTCGAGAAAGCGAAGATATATTAATGAGAGCACCGGCGCTCTGGGCAATTATGGACAGAAACTTATGAAACTCCGCTTTATTGCGCACGTCAAGCAAGCCCACAACATCGCGCTCAACATAGGTATCAATATAGCTGGGGAAATAAACCGAGGACGGCATTCCGGCGGAACGCAGGCGAGGGTATCCCCCTTCGAGCGCAAACAAATCCACTTCCAACTGCCCCTGCTGGCCCCTCTCCGCTTCTCGAAACGAAAATGGCAGCAATTTTAAGATCCCGACTCGCCCGGCAAGAGACTGGCCGATGCTTTTCATCATCAAAAAGTTTTGCGATCCCGTAAGGATGTATTGACCGGCGTCTCCCCGCTCATCCGAAACAACCTGAATCATCGAGAACAAATCCGGGGCGTATTGCGCCTCATCGATGATGAGTCCGCCCTTTCGGTTGCGGATAAAACTCACCGGATCCTCCAAGGCCGCGCGCCTCGTTTGGGGGTCCTCAAGCGTGACATAGGAATAGTCGGGAAAGGCATGCCTAACCAGCGTAGACTTACCGCTCTGCCTAGGCCCCGTCAACGACACAACAGGAAACCAACCCGCCATGCGAATGAGCAACTCATGCAAATCCCTGTTAATGTACTCGGCCATATCAACGCCCCTTATAACGCTGTTACCATAATCGTATAGTATCATTTGCCATAATCTTGCAGTAGCGTTTTCCATAATCTTGTAGTAGTGTTTTCCACAATCTTTTAGTAGCCCAGTTCAAAAACGTTATTTATAGAGCCGAAATCTCAGACCCTAAATAACAATAGCCACCACAATGGGAACTGTCCCCATTGTGGTGGCTTGCAGGCGAGTTGACTTATTCGACTATCGCGGGCTGGCCGTGCCCGAGTCTAGAGCGTGGCAAGTCGCTTGGATTCGCGGACGGCGAGGGCGATGGAGATAAGACCAGTGATGGCGTCAGCCGCCACCAAGGCAAACCAGACACCCTGAACGCCCATCATGTTGCCAAGCAGGTACATAAGCGGCACGGAGCAGATCACGTAGCGGAGCAGACCGGTGAACGTGGCGATACCCACCTTCTCAACCGCCTGGAAGTACATCGACATGGTCATGGCAAGATAGCCCAGGGCCACGGCCAGGATAACGATGCGCGTGGCGTTGGCGGCAACCTCGACGAGCGCCGGGTCGCTACCAGCAAAAAAGGCGCAGACCGGCGTTGCGGCCACCCATAGCACAGCAGACACCGCAGCAAGCGTCACGACCTGGTACTTAAGCGTGCAGGAGAGCGTTTCCTTGAGGCGCGCCCACGCCTTGGCGCCGGCGTTGAAGGCGGCAATGGGCTGCAGGCCGTACGAGAAGCACTGGGCGACCATCATGGTAATGTAGAGGATGTAGCCGTTGATCACACCAAAGGCCGCGATGTAGAGCGAACCCATGTCGCCGCCGAGCTGGCCAAGCAACGAGTTGGCAACGGTGTTGAAGATGAACGTGGCAGCTTGCACCAAAAAGAACGGGAAACCAATCTTGATGATCTGGCCGCAGATGGCCATGTCGAGTTTGAGGTCGGCGGCGCTGATCTGGAGCTGCGACTTCTTACCGCCGATGAACCAGAAGATACCGATGGCCCAGATACCGATGGAAAGACCGTAGTACACGCCAGCTCCCATAACGCCAAGCTTGAGCACAAACGTGGAAAGCGCAAGCCAGCAGATAGCGACGATGGCAGACACGGTCATGAGGTTGGCCTGGATCTGAACCTTCTCGTCCACACGCATGACGGCGGTGACCATCTGACCAATGACCGTGAGCGGCAGCAGCACGGAGAAGGTGCGCACGCCGGCAACGGTATCGGCCATGATGTCGGGCGTGGCGCCGAAGAATGCGCAGATGGGCTCGGTAAACACAGCCATCACCACAGCAAGCAGCACACTCACAATCGTGGTAAGCCAAAAACCCTGGCTAAACGCCTTGCTGGCGCCCTTAATGTCGCCGGCACCCAAAAGGTTGCCCACCACGGCGGGCACGCCGGTGCCAAACAGGTTGCCAAAGGCCAGGTTAATGTACTCGACCGACATGATGATCGAAACACAGGCCAGGCCGTGTGCACCCAGGCCCCAACCCATCACGAGGCCCTCAAGGACCACCATGATAATCTGGGCGAGCATACCCTGGCCGGTGATGATGGTGTACTTGCGCACCAGGCCGGGAATCGGCTGCGAGGCAAGCTCACGCTCCTCCTCAACAGCGGCGGTCGTTTCTTCTGCCATTGTTCTCCCCTTTCCATGAGAGATTGATGAATGGATGCATGAATGGATGGGCGGCACGCACAGGCTGCGGCACCGCCCAGCGATGCAGCAGCCCCGCTAGGCCTCGTAGACCACCTTGCCGGCAATCATCGTGAGATACGCCGTGGCCTCGAGGACCTCAGCCGGTTCGCAGTCAAAGAGGTTACGGTCGAGCACACAGATATCAGCCTGTTTGCCGCATGCGAGCGTACCGATGCGATCCTCGGCATGCATGGCGTAGGCGCTGCCGTAGGTGTAGGCGCGCAGGGCCTCGGCCATGGTGATGCGCTCCTGCGGGAACCACCCTTCTGGGTTGGAGCCGTCCTCGAGCATGCGGAAGACCGCGCCGTACACCTCCTCCATGGGCTCCAAGCCCACAACGGGGAAGTCACTGCCCAGGTGCACCACGGCACCGCTGGCAAGCAGGCTATGTAGGGGCCACGAAAGCGCAGCACGCTCGGGGCCCACGGCATCGTCCTTGGCAAGGTCAGCCATATCGAGCAGCATGTGCCACGGCTGCATACCAGGGCATATACCCAGCTCGGCATAGCGCGGCAGATCCTCGGGCTGAACCGTCTCGTTGTGCTCCATGGAGTGGCGGCAACCCCGCTTACCATGCAAGCGCTCGCCCTCCTCAAAGCAATCAAGCACAAAACGCACCGAGCGATCGCCGATCGTATGGACGCGCGTGTCAACGCCCCATTCCTGCGCCCTGACAATGGCGGCACGGATGCGCTCTGGATCCTCCGCGGGCTCACCGCAGGTATCGGGCGCGTTGGAATAGGGTTCAAGCATCCAAGCGGTGTGGTCGGAGCACACGCCATCAAGAAACTGCTTAAAGCCGTGCCACTCGACCTGCGTACCCGAGAAGGCGTATTTCTCCTTGATCTGCTCGAGCGTTAAGGACTCGTTTTCGAACAGATCGGTGTACAGGAACACGCGCAGTGGCAAGTCGCCCTTGGCATTAAGACCTGCCAACACCGCATACGGGTTTTCCATGCTCACAAACGTAGGATTGACCATGCCGACCGTAGTGATTCCCAGGGCATTGGCGCGCCGGGCGGTTTTTGCAAACGACGCGTCAACAACCTCGGGCGCTGGGTCGTAGACCTCGTCCATAAAGAAGACGCCGGCGTTGTTGGAAAACACGCCCGTCAGATTGCCCTCGGCATCCTTAAGGATCTTGCCGCCTGCGGGATCGGGCGTCTGCGAAGTTACTCCCACCTTGTTGATGGCGCAGGTATTGGCACTAAAGGTATGCAGGTCAACCTGCTGCAGAAAGACCGGGCGGTCCGAGATGTACTCATCGATCATCGCGGCTGTGGGCATCTCGGGGACATCCCACTGGAACTGGATAATCTGGCAGCCCAGAATCCACTCGTTATCGGGATGGTCGGCCGCAAACGCCACGACACGTTCCATCGCCATCTCAAAACTGGTGCAGTCGATGAGGTTGACGGCAAAATCGGGGTCGGTCATAAACGCGCCCTGGGCAAAATGCGTGTGCGAGTCGATCAGGCCGGGCATGACGAGCTGGTCGCCAAAGTCGCGCACCTCGGTATCGGGACCGATAAACGGTGCCAGGTGAGCATCGTCACCGCAGGCAACAATCTTATCACCGCGCACGGCAACGCCGCCCTTAAACGGCTCGAGCCCATCGCCGGTAAAGACGGCGTTGCTCTTGATAACTACATCAGCCTTGTCCATGTGAGCCTCCTCAGGCATCTTTGGTTGCAACGCGGACGCACCGCCCGCGTGGGCACTCGGTTGGGAGCGTAGCGCTCCCGCATCGGCGCGTGCCTACAAGCCGTGCTCGGACGTCTGTCCCACGTCCGCGGCTTCGCGCTACACCCATTGATACACAGGGGCAAATCCGTGCCAAGGCCAGGGATCGCAAACGGTCAGTTTAAGCAGGTTTACACGCTTTACCTGCAGGTTTATTGTCTGAGATTATTACCGCGTCATTACGCCCAACGGCGTGCCCGCCCACACGGCAAGACCCGCATGCAAGGAAGAATAGGACTAGGAACGCCAAAAGGCATCTATGAGGTCATCTCGGTTGGAGACACCGCTTTTAACGTAGATGCGATGCAAGTGCGCCTTGACAGTGCCAGGGCTGATGACCAACTCGCTGGCGATGTTTTGGGCGTCGCTGCCCTTCAGCACCAGCGTGAGCACCTCCTGCTCGCGCCGCGACAGCTTATGGGCATCGGCATAGATCACAACGCGTGATGCTAGATCGTCCCCAGAGCGTGCGCTCTCGGCCGCCACGTCCTCATCGGCACGCGGATGACGGGCATACACGCGCAGGATATGGCTAAACTGGCAAAAGAGTTGGACCGCGCATGCCATGAGCAGCACGTTTTCGGAGATATTGCGCTCGGACAGATACCACAAAAAGAGGCTGATGACGGGGTTTTGAGAGTCGGGGCGACAGAGCAAAATCATGTAGGTGTCCTCGGCGATTACGCAAAACGCAAGAACGAGTGCCACCTTCCAAAAGAGCTTTGAGCGGTCGAGGTCGAGTTTCTCAACACGCGTGGCCCTGTGCCGGTAATGCCAGGCGGCATAGGCAAGACATCCTACATTGCCCAGGTCACGCGTGAGCCAAAAGAGATACTGCTGCATCTCTCCGGCAGCACCGCTGCGAGGCACCAGCACCAATTGCAAGATTGAAAACGGCACGATAGCAAGTCCGAGCATGCGCGACGTCGGCCTTTTGCGCAAGCGCGCAAACATCCACAGTACCACGCAGGCATAGATGGCAATGCCGAGCACGCAGCGCAGCAAGGGGTGCTGCAACGGCTCGCTAAAGGTAACAGCGTAGTCGTATTTGAGCCGATTGTACTCGTCAAAAAAAATGACCGACATATCGAGCATGTAGAGCAAAAAGCCCGCCGCGGCCACCAGGCTGTCGCGACGGCGCGTCATGAGCCAAACCACCAATGCCACGGCACTGGTCACCAGAGCCACACCCATGATAATCGTGGTGTAGATATAGAACGCGAAACTCATGCCCGCCTCCCCTGTCTAGATGCCGTGAGGATGTTGACAGATTCTTTGCCGCAAGATTAGACTCACCGATTAAACGTACTGTATCGTTTAGATAAACAAGCTGTGTCTCACCGATGAAAGGAGATGCCATGGCGCTTATCGCACCGCTCAAAATACTCGTTGCCCCTGCCGCCAAGGCCATCGTCCACCTGTGCGACTCACTTACCTACAATGACGTCCCCTGTGTCGTCGAAGAGCGTTCGGACAGCTGCCCCTATCTGGGCCACGTCCCCTTCTTTGCGCCTAAGCTCGTTTCCGATCCCGAGCACCGCGAACAGTAATCCAAGATGCACCAAGCGCTGCGCAACTCGCGGCGCTTACTGTTTTGGTGCAAAGTAACCTGACCCCCGTGCACCAACGCCGGGATTGTCGACGCTTCGGCCGCGGCGCGATATGAGGCGCGAAACCTCGCCCAATAACAGGCCAATCACTACGCCCGCGAGAATCGGCAACTTTGCCATCTCGGCAGGTGAGCTGTTGAGCGGCACAATCGTAGCAACAATCGAAAGCACGAGCTCCACCACGGGAATCGCAAGCGCCACCGCGAGCACCTTGCCCTCGAAAGGCGCACGGAACACACGCGAGCGATTATCGTGCTTGCGCAGACGCCAAAACGCTGGGAACATGGGGATATAGCTCATGAGCAGAAAGACGACGTTCATCGAGAAGAAGACCCAAAAGACGTCGGAACCCTCACCCAGCGGAATCTGGAGCAGCAGCACCAGGCTGGCAAAACAGCCGTTAATGAGCGCCGAGCCGTTGGGCATGCCGGTCTTTTTGGACACCAACGCAAAGGGACGCGGCATGTTGCCATGGCGCGCGGCATAGCTCGCTACGTTGTTGACGCCAAAGCTCCAGCAGATCATATTGGCGAACAACGTCACCAAAAAGGCCACGCCCACGACCATCGTCAGCGGGTGGGTGCGCCCCACCATAGCGGCGACTGCGTCCACAATGCCCGAATCGAGTGAAAGCTGCTCGGTGGGAACCGCGGCTCCAATGCCAATGCCACAGATGATGTAGATCGCCGCAATGGCCACGCCACCGGCAATAACCGCCTTGGGGATATCACGCGACGGGTTCTTCATCGTGCTGGCAAAGGTCGCGACCACTTCGAAGCCCATAAAGTTGAACAGGATAATCGATAGGTACGTCAACGAATTGGTGTCGCCCAGATCTGGAATGAAGGTCTTAAACGACATGTCGTTGGCAAAGCCGTTATTGCAGGCAAACCAAATGCCGACGATTCCCACCACAGCGGTAATGAGCACCTTGATGACGGCGCCGCCGTCCATGACCCAATCTGCCTCGGCCACCGGCTGCATTGCCATGACCGTGACGCCCCACACAAAGACAATCTCGATGGCGATTCGGATCCCGAGTGAAAACTCGATACCCCACACCGCATTAATGACACTGGGGAACATGCAGGCGATACTTGCCACCCACAGCGGAAAGTTAACCCAGTAGCACCAAGAGCAACGGGCGCCCCAACGGTCGCCCAGGCCCAAGCGAACCCAATCGTACAGGCCGCCCTCGGAATCAAACGCCGTACCCAGCTCGGCCACCACCAGACCATAGGGAAGCAAAAACGTAATGATAAGGAAGATCCACCAGAAGAACTGCACGTTGCCCATGGCAGATGCCGGAGCCGCCGCCTCGATGGTAAACACGACGCAGATAACCGAAAGGATGACCTCGATCAGGGAGAACTTTTTACCTGCCATGGCGCGCTCCCCCTACAGCAAAAAGGATGGCATCTGTACCGAAGGCGCAGCCCAAGGTAGGGTTGCAGGCCGCGTCACCGGTGCAGGTGCCATCCCAGAGAGAGGAGAGGATGCATTTGTTGGACCAACGCTCGCGGAACAGGCGCGTGTAGATAACGATACGCTGGTACATAGATACTCCGATCAAAACGGCCGCGTTCACGACCGATAACTTTCGGCAATTGAAGACGCGTCTGACCTGGGAAATTCAAGCGAACAATTGGCCTAACCCGCAAAAAATCCCAGGCCAGACGCGTACTCAATCAAAGAAAAGGGCACTCCGAAGTGGAGGCAACGGAGTGCCCAAAGAAAACCCAACCGACCAAGACATCGAATAAACCGACCATCAATGCCCCGAGATGGTCCGATTCACCGACCGTCCGATTGATCGGCTGGGTTCCCGAAGCATCACGGCTCGGAAAGTCAGACGTTTACTCGGCGTGCTCAGGTGCGCCAGATTGGCGCGAACGAGGAGCGTAGCGTACTGACGCTACGTAAGCGACGAGTGAACGCCAAGGTGGCGTGCCTGAGTTACGCCGAGGGCTCCTGCTGGGTAATGCAGTGGATGTTGCCGCCGCCGAAGACGACCTGCTCGGACTGAACGCCGACGCACTTGTAGACGCCCTCGCCCCAGACCTCGTCATAGATCTTCTGGAGCGTGTCAACGGCCAGCTGGTCGTTCTCGTCGCCGTACTGCGGGACGATAACGCCGTGGTTGGTGACCAGGTAGTTCATGTAGGAGGCGATCAGCGGCTCGTCGGGAACGCGCGGCTCGGCGTTCTCGTCGGCGTCGATGGTGTCGCAGGAAGCCTGGTCCATGAACAGCGGGTTCACGGGCATGCAGAGCTTGTAGACCTTCATCTTGCGGCCCTTGGCGTCAACGGCGTTGGAGAGGGTCTCGTAGGCAGCGTGGCACTGCTCGTAGAACGGATACTCGGGATCGTCGGTCCAGATGCAGGCCATGACGCCCGGAGCGATGAACGTGGCAACGTCGTCGATATGACCGTTGGTCTCCTCGGGGTCGATGCCCTCCTTGACCCAGATGACCTTCTCGACACCCAGGTAATCCTTGAGGTGCTCGTCCATGTAGGCGCGAAGCTCCTCGCTCCAGGGCTCAAACTTCTTGTGGAACTTGGGCCAGATGGACTCGGGATCCTCTTCCTCCTCCAGAACCGCAGAGCAGGTGCGGCCCGGGGAAAGCAGGCACTGGTCGGTCACGACAAGGGTGCCCTCGCCGTCGACGGTGATGGAGCCGCCCTCGAGGATCATGTCGTCGGGACGATAGCGACGGCAGCCGGAGAGCTCAGCCATCTTGAGGGCGATCTGCTCGTCCTTGTCCCACGGGAAGTACAGGCCGTCGACGAGGCCGCCGTAGGCGTTGAAGTGCCAGTGGTTGGCGCGCTTCTCGCCCTTGCCGTTGATGACGTAGGTGGCGGCGGTGTCGCGGAACCAGGCGTCGTCGGTGGTCATCTCGATAACGGTGACGTTCTCGTCGTTCTCGAAGACGGCCTTGCAGTTGGCATAGTCGACCTGGTTGGCGCACATATAGACCGGGGTGAACTCGGAGATGGCGCGGGCGATGGCGGCATACTGCTTCTGAGCAGGCTTGGCGCCGTGGGCCCAGGTGTCGGTGCGGTGGGGCCAGCCCATCCACACGCGATCCTGCGGAGCGAACTCGGCGGGCATAAAGAAGCCGTCGGCCTTGGGGGTGGACTCGGACTCGGTGATCGTACGCATAAGATTTCCTCCAAATCGAACGATCGTTTGCCGCGGGCGGATTACCCGCAGCCTAAAACCAAGAGATAGTGGGCGCCCGTCCCCCGGCAAAGGTCGGGGCGCCCGGTGCCGGTTTTCACGGAGCCGCACCGACGAGCGGCAACGTAACCAAGTGCGCGGAGACAAAACGCACGAAGGATACGGAAGAGAGATTGGGGTGGGCGGTGGTTACCGGAGCTATCGCTCACACCCACCCCGGGGAATGGTTAGCAAACCTGTTGCTTGGGCACGCCTCCGAAGAGGCTAGAGCGTCCCGAGTCGGGAGCGACAAGCCCGACGAAGCGTACGTTGGTACGCAAGGAAGGTTGGAGCCCCGAATCCGGGTGCTCTAGTCCTCCTCGGACTCCTCAGCGAGGCGCTGAGCAGCCAGCTCGGGAGTGAGACCCTTGTACTCGGTCTCGCGGCCCTTAGCACTGACGACGCGGACAACCTCGCCAATAAGCAAGAGCACGATGAAGATGACGATCATCGGGACCTTATCGCCAATCTCATCGACAGAGAGCGGAATCAGCGTTGCAACGATAGCCAGAATCAGCTCGATGCAGGGAATAGCCAGCATGACCTTCATCATGGCGCCCTTAAACGGGAACGTAAAGATACGCTCACGGTTGGGGTCGTTCTTACGAAGGTTGAGGAATGCCGGGAACATCGGGATGTAGGTCAGCAGCAGGAAGACAACGGAGGTACCGAAGAGCATCCAGAAGACACCGTTGGAGATGGCGTCGATGGGAACCAGCTGCAGGCACAGCACCAGGGAGGCAACGATGGCGTTGACCAGGTTGGCGCCGTTGGGCATGTCGTCATCCGAGATCATCGAGGCGAAGACCTTGGGCATGTTGCCATGCTCGGCAGCATAGCGAGCAACGGAGTTGACGCCGAAGGACCAGGCAGCCATGTTGGCGAACAGCGTGATCAGGAAGGCGATGCAGATGACCTTAAAGATCATGGAATCGCCCACAATAGTCTGGACAGCGTAAATCATGCCGTAGTCGGGATCGATGGAATCAGCCGACACAGCAGCGCCGATGCCAAAGCCAGCGAACAGGTAGATCACGGCGATGGACAGGCCGCCGACGATGATAGCCTTGGGGATATCGCGAGCGGGATCGGCCATATCGTCGGTCATGGTGCAGATGACCTCGAAGCCCATGAAGTTAAAGATGATGATCGACAGGTAGCCGAGAGCGTTGGTGTTGGTGAGCTCGGGCAGGAAGGTGGCAGCGGACATATCGTTCGCAAAACCGTTCTCCATGGCGTACCAAATGCCCAAAGCGCCGACGATAACGGCAACGGCGACCTTGATGATGGCGCCGCCGTTCAGGACCCACTCGGAGTCGGCAGCCTTGGAGCGACCCATAAGATAGACGATCCACACAAAGGCAAGGTCGATACCAATCTTGGCAATCAGATTGAACTCGACGCCAAAGACCATGCCCAAAATGTCAGGGAACATGGTGGCCAGCGAGGCAATCCACAGCGGGTAGTTAACCCAGTAGTAGTACGAAATGCGGGCACCCCACTTGTCGCCCAGGCCATCGCGTACCCAGTCGTAAATGCCACCCTCACCGTCATAGGTAGTGCCGAGCTCGGCAACGACCATGCCATAAGGGAGCAAGAAGGTCAGAATCAGGAAGATCCACCAGAAGAACTGCTGGTTGCCAATGGCAGCAGCAGGTGCGGCGGCCTCGCAAACGAAGACGACGCAGATGATGGTCGAGATGACCGTCAAGAAGGAAAGCTTTTTCTTTCCGTCGCTCATGATGAGCTCCTTCGCTCAGTTTTGGACAAATCGAGTCCCTTAAGATATTAAGGCAATTGCCGGGCCTCGGTGAGCGGGCGACAGGAGACGAGCATCCGACGCCTGCAGACGCGCTTTTAGAAGCCTTGAGGCTTAGAGCTGCTCGAGAGCCTCGAGAGCGGCGCTCTCGCTTGCCGCCTATGCCTCGTCTCGCCGACAGTTCTTTATCTATGGCAGCGGCGTTTTTATTTGCTATGCCTTCGAGATGACCGAGATTTTCTTTTTTGAATACACGCTGCAAAACCAGAGCTTTCCAGCTAGCGACTATTACTCAATCATCATGCCCGTGATGCGGACCCTTGTGGCGACCGCTTCGCAGGCTTTTATTTGGGCCATTGCCAGGGACTTGCTCGACAAACATTCTAAAAAGCAGTTCGTTATCCCCGTCGTAACGTTTTTGCTGTGCGAGTCGCTGACTATCGTCGCTGTCCCCTGCGGCCCCATGCATCAGTGGCTCTACTACACAATGCGCCAGGTGTTCCTTATCTTTGTGGGGCTGTACATCTTTTGGACGGCTCATAAAAGTACAAAGGTCGAGTTGAAGGCACGCGTTAACAACCAACGAAAGCACCTGATTATCGGCGCTATTCTGGTCGGTTGCATCGTTGCCGAGGATTTCTACAACATTCTGATTGTCCCCATGAGTCTGGCGCCCTCTTGGCTGCAACTATATCTGTCCGAGCGCAACTTTAGCGAAAACGTCTTTGCCTGCTACTTTGCGATTCTGCTGATCATCTACTCCTACCACGTGCTTTCAATCCGCATGCAGGAGGCGTCCGAAGAAAAGAACGTCAGCGATCTTGATCGACACATCGAAGAGCAAATGCCCTCTTATCGCAACGCCTACAAGCTCTCCAACCGCGAAGCCGAGGTTTTGCGTCTGGTAGTGCGGGGCAAGTCGAACCAAGAGATTGCTGACGAGCTATTCCTTGCCGTGGGCACCGTCAAGACCCAAATCCACAACATCCTGGTTAAAACCGAACAGCAAAATCGCACGACGTTAATCCTCCACTTTTGGAAGCGATAACCTGCTAAAAAGGGACAGGTTTGTTTTGGCAGGTTTTATCTGGGCAAACGCCAACCGCCGCGAGGGAGCTGCTTTCCCTCGCGGCGGTCTTCTAGCGGTAAAAACCAAGTGAGTAGGCTTTTGGCGGGATGCCGAGCACACCTCAAAACGCCACAGCCCTGACCTGCGATTTTATTGAGCACTTGCCGCGATGTGCTCGGCAGATCCAAAAAAGCCTACTCACTTGCATCTGAGATGCTCTAGATACGCAAAATACCGCCGCGAAGGGAGCTGGACTCCCTTCGCGGCGGTTATTCGCTCTGATTTTGCGACGGTTTTGCCCGTCTGTTACTCACTGTAGCGGGTGGCGATGGCAGCTTGTACCATGCCGGCGCTCATGAGGTACGTTACCAGGAAGTAGCCACCATAGGCCGCCAGGAAAATCGCGCAGGTGAGGCCCACGGTGCCGGCGATGCTCATATCTCCGAATATGCTCACCAGCTCGATGATCACCTTGAGCGCCACAAAGGAGTGCGCCAGGCCCACTGCCAGCGGGAACAGGAAGAATACCGCTTGCTGCGCCATCACCGAATGACGAATCTGGCGGTCGTCACAGCCAATCTGTGCCAGCACACGATAGCTGCGGCTGCCGTCGGCCACATTGGAGAGCTGCTGGATCGACAGTATCGCCGCGCACGCAACGACCAGTACAAAGCCAATGTAGATGGCCAGATAGCTAATCATGCCGTTCATCTGCGCTGCTTGCGTGTACATCTCGGAACGCGTGATGAAGACTCCCCACGACCCCGGCTCCTTGCCGTCAACGAGCAGATTATCGAGCAAGGTGTATTTAATGCTCTCGTCTGCCTCGGTCGTATCCATACCCTGTTTGTAATTAACGAGCAGATTACTGGAATACGGCTGCAGATTAAGCTGGGACAGCAGCTCATCGGCTACGACCACGGTACCGGGATTGCTGCCCATCGCCGAGTTGGCGATGGCCGCCGTGTCCTCGTCCGACTTATCGGTTGCGGGCTTGAGCTCATGCCCGTCCAAGGTGAGGGTATGGCCGCCAGCCATATACTTGGTGTACAGGTCGCCCAGCTCACCGCCCATATCACACGTGAGCAGATACTGGTCGCGGCCAATGCTCACCGGCTCCTCGCCCATCATCTGGCGCAGTTTGTTGTACTGGCTCGCCGGCGTCACATACAGACCCATCGCATCGGCGTTGCTTCCCTCGAGCGCCTTGGGAAGCTTTTCTCCCATGGCCTTGCACATCTCACCCGCCACCACCGAGGGGCCCGAGCCGCCAAGCGGGTAACTCAGATACGAATCGATCTGCACATGCTCACCGGCAACATCGGCGATATTGACCTTCTTGCCTGTCTCATCGTTGTTGTCCGCCGACTTGCGCTCGCCATGCCATGCAGCGTACAAATCGACCGTTGCATCGGCCAGCACCATGCGATCGGCCTCAGACGGATTGACATACTCCTTGTAGTAGTCGAGCGTTTCGGGCGTGTAATAGACATACGTCTGAGACACGTCAACAGGGTTATAGCGCTCCAGATTCTCGTTCATCACGTTGGCGATCGACATACCGCAGGTCACCGAGGTAATGGCCAAAAACAGAATCATCGCGATGACGCCCATCGAAAAGCACACCGTGTTGACCTTGGCCGCAAGCTGGCGCACGGTAAACATATTGAGACCGCGCCAGTACACGCCGCGCAGGCTCTGCAGCAGCTTGATAAGCATGCCCGAAAGCCCCCAGAACAGGGCAAAGGTGCCCACCGTGACCATAGCGGTAGTGATGCCGAACTGATTCATGGCCCCCTGCAGCTTATCGCCCGACGCGGTGAGCGGGAACCCGTCGCGCAGCAGACGGTAATAGGCCACGCCCACAAGTAGCACGCCCGCGGTAAAGATGGCAATCGCAATCCAGGGATTACGTGTCTTGATGCTCTCGTTGCGGCGCTCGGCACCCATAAGCTCGATGAGTTTGGTACGACGCACGGCGCGCAGGTTCAGCAGTAACGTGAGTACGAACATCACGAGCATGCAGGCAAGGGTCAGGTTGAACGCATGCACCGAGAAGAAGAAATGAAAATTGGCGATCTGTGTCTTAAAGAGCGAGGCCGTAAAGAACGTCATGAGCTGGGAGAGTCCCACACCCAGCACAATGCCGGCGACAAAGGCCACGACCGATACTATCACGGTCTCGAGCGCCATGATCGTGGCGACGCGCCCGCGCCCCATGCCGAGCACCTGGTACAGGCCAAACTCCTTCTTGCGGCGTTTCATGATGAAGTTATTGGCGTACACCATCAAAAAGGCCATGACACCGGCCAAAAAGTACGTCAGGTAGCCGAGCATGCTGCCCATAACCTGCGCCAAGCCCTTTTCATCGATTCCGGCGATGTCGACCTGCATCGAGATGGTGTTAAAGGCATAGAAGACCGTGACGCCCAGGGTGAGCGTCAAAAGGTAGACGAGGTAGTCGCGGCCGGCACGGCGGACGTTGCCCCAAGCGAGTTTACAGAGCATCGGAGCCCTCACCGCCCATCATGGCAACGACCTCCATAATGCGGTCGAAAAACTCTCGGCGGTCGGTGTCGCCGCGGCGCAGCTCGGTGAAGATCTTGCCGTCGCGGATAAACAACACGCGGCTCGTGTAGCTGGCAGCAAAGCTGTCATGCGTGACCATGAGCACGGTGGCGCGTAGGCGGCGGTTAAGGGCCTCCAGGCTCTCGAGCAGCAGGCGAGCGCTCTTGGAATCGAGGGCGCCGGTGGGCTCGTCGGCCATGATCATAGTGGGGTCGGTGACAAGCGCGCGACAGGCGGCAACACGCTGCTGCTGACCGCCGGACATCTGGTAGGGATACTTGTCGAGCACCTGACTGATAGACAGACGCGCGGCCACATCCTGCACGCGGGTCGAGATCTCTGCCGAGTTTGTGCGGGCAATGGTGAGCGGCAGGGCGATGTTCTCGCGTGCTGTGAGCGTATCGAGCAGGTTGGAGTCCTGGAAGATAAAGCCCAGCTCCTCGCGGCGGAACTGCGAGAGCTTGGCCTGCTTCATGCGCGTAATGTCCTGCCCGTTGATGCGGATGGTGCCGCTCGTGGCGCTATCGATGGTCGAGACGCAGTTGAGCAACGTCGACTTGCCCGAGCCCGAGGCCCCCATGATGCCAACAAATTCGCCGCGGTTGACGGTAAAGCTGACGTCGTTGAGCGCGCGGGTCACGTTGCCCAGCGCTCCATATACCTTTTCGAGATGCGCGACCTCCAGTACCGGGGTCGCCATGTGCGTGGTTTGCATACCGAGTCCTTTCTTGCGATTAGTCTACGGCATCTATAGTCGCAAGAAGCCGAGTCGGCTACCATCGATATGGCTTACGCTTGCCTTACCGTTGTGTAAGGTAGGGGTAGCTAGCCTGCCACGTGTTGATGTTGAGAGAGGACTCCTGTTGAAGACTGTTCATGTTGCCGCTGGGATCATTCGCAAGGAAGGATCTGACGAGCTGCTTGCCGTGCAGCGCGGCTATGGCGACATGCAGGGACTTTGGGAGTTCCCCGGTGGCAAGCTCATGCGCGGCGAGACGCCCGAGGACGCCGTACGCCGCGAACTCATGGAGGAGCTGCAGGTCAAAGTCATCAACCTGCGTGATTTCTACACCGTTGAGTATGACTACCCCGATTTTCATCTCTCCATGGAGTGCTACTACTGCTCGCTCGCCGATGAATCCGATGAACCTCAGAAGCACGACCGCCAGCTCGATATCCGCTGGATTCCGCGCACCTCGCTTGCCACGGTGGAATGGATGCCCGCCGACAAGGGGCTCATTGATGCCCTGATTGAGCTGAAGGAAGACCGGCTCGAGGCTAACGGCGCCGAGGCCACCGCGGCAGACGAATCTGCTACCAAGCCCAAACGTAAACCTAAGCGCCGCAGCAAAAAGCGCCCCAAGCCCGGCCTGCTGGACGGCATCGACACCTCGGACCTCTCCGCTGACGAGCGCGAACTGGTCCGCCGTCGCGCCGCCATCAAAAAGTCCATGAAGGGCAACAAGCGTGCCAACACCAAGCCCGAGCTGCTCGTACGACAGTGTCTGCGCGCAGCGGGCCTTACGGGCTATCGCCTGGAGTGGAAGGTACCCGGCAAGCCCGACATCGCCTTTCCCGGGCGCAAGATCGCCATCTTTGTCAACGGCTGTTTTTGGCATCGCTGCCCCAAGTGCAATCCGAGCCAGCCCAAGCGCAATGTTGAGTTTTGGGAGGCAAAGTTCCGTCGCAACGTCGAGCGCGACCGAGCAGCCATCAATGCACTTACCCAAATGGGCTGGACGCCCATCACCGTCTGGGAATGTGAGCTCAAGAAAGACCGCATCGATGCCACCATGGAAAAGGTCATCGAGCGGGTGCGCGCCGCAGAGCCGCAGCGCTAGGAACGAGCCGTCCACACGCCCCACACAGGCGAGCCACATCCGCGCCACAAACCTTAGAAAGCCCTTAAGCTCAAACCTTTCAAGAGTGTTACTCGATAGCTTTGACCTGCGATTTCATCGCAACGTCAAACCTCATTAAGCTTTTCTTTAGCGCTTCTTTGCAGCAGCCGCGGCATAATACTGCCAACGCACGGGACCTAGCAGCAGACCCCGTGCGCAACCTTTTGGTGGACATCGAGGAGGCCGCATAAGCATGCATTCTTCCAATGACGCAGCACAGCAGCCATCCCTAAAACATGCAGACCTTTTCTCCTTCCCCCCGACACAGAGAAACGGCCTCCTCGACTCCCCCACCACAAAAACCAAGCGCTCAGCCGATCAGAGCCTCAACTTACGAGCATCCTTCGAGAAGCTCCAAGCATCCCTAGACAAGGCGTTCCCCGAACAGGCAAGAGCAATCTAAGCCCATCGCGCTTTATACTGATGCCATGCGAAACATGGATCACATAGAATTGCACCGCGGAGGACGCGAGGAAGCGTTTCCCGAGACCGCCGAAGACTGGCCCTATATTGCCGAACGCGCAGAATTCGCTCGCTATCCGGGCAATTCCGTCCCCTGGCACTGGCATTCCGAAGTTGAGCTTTTCTACATGGAGCAGGGAGCGATCGACTATCGAACGCACGCGGCTCATGAGCACGTACGCTTTGAGGAAGGGTCCGCCGGCTTTATCAACGGCGGCGTTTTGCACAGCACGCTGCAATCACCCAATTCGGCGCCAGCCATTCAAATGCTGCATATCTTTCAGCCGTCGATGCTCGGCGATCCCGCGGGGCGTCTCCAAAAGCGCTACATCAACCCATTGCTTCAATGTCGAGGCGTCGATGTGCTCAAATGGTCGCCCACCAATCCCGACGATATGCCCTTTATCGATTTGCTAAAGAGCTCCTTTAGCCACGACCTTCAACGGCCGCAGAACGAGATGGCGCTTCGAAATAGTTTGTCAGAGCTCTGGATTCAGATTAACGCCAAGACCGAACCGCTCTTTTCTTCCGACGGCGCCTCTTGGATGACCAGCCGCGACGTACAGTTCAAGGCAATCCTGGACTTTATCCGCGCAAACTATGCAGCCGCTATAGATGTGCCCCAGATGGCATCTGCAGCCGGCGTAAGCGAAAGAGAGTGTTACCGCATTATCGAAACTTGTGCAGGAACGACCCCGGCGGCATATCTACGCGCATACCGCATAAACCGTGCTTGCGAACTTTTGGCACACACCACGCGAACGGTACAGACAGTCGCGCGCCAATGCGGATTTATAACAGCAAGCCATCTTGGCCAGGTATTTAAAGAACAAATGGGGTGCACTCCTTCGAGCTATCGAGCAGCGAGGCAGAATCTCGATAGCACCAGGCAGAAATCCCGCTAGCCCTTCTTCTGTCACTGCATCAAACTTGCAGGCAAACAACAGAGAGGAGCAATCATATGAAGCACTTTGACCATATCGTATTTGACGTTGATGGGACATTGGCAGATACAAAAGAAAGCGTTCTGTCATCGCTTGTCCAGATTGTCCAAGAAGAGACCAGCAAAACGCTTCCCCGACACGAGCTTGACTTTGCCCTCGGCATACCCGGCAAGGATGCCCTTGAGAAACTTGGGATCTACTCGCAGGCAACGTTGGATCGCTGGTGCCAAGTTGCCGCCAGCTTTAAAAGCACCATCAGCGTGTTTCCAGGTTTGCTTGAAGTCATCGCAACGCTCGCCGATAGCGGCTGCAAACTTGGCATCGTCTCCTCACGTGCGCGCGACGAATACGCAAAAGAAATTGCACCCCTTGGTTTCGATAAGTATTTTGAGCACATCATCCTTGTCGAAGACACAACCGAACATAAACCCGCACCCGCACCCATGCTCGAATATCTCCGACGTGCGGGCGCGAATCCTGGCAACGTCGTCTACGTTGGCGACACCGTCTACGACGAACAATGCGCAACTTCAGCAGGGGTCAGTTTTGCCCGAGCAGCATGGGGATCACACCAAGATATCCCAAACGCCACCTACAACCTCAAAACCCCCAACGACCTACTAACCCTAACAACCAAATAACCCACGCGTCCCACCCTTTCAGCCCCAACACCACAAGGGCGATTGAGCAGGACGGTTTGGGCGGGTCCCCGTACTTAGTTTCCAAAATCATTCCGCAGCGCGAAGGCTTCTTATTATTTTCAGACCTAACGCCACAAGGGCGACGACCTCGAGTAGGTCAACCTGGGAGGGACGAGGGCTTAGTCCCCCAATCTTTCCGCAGGGAGCAAAAAGCCTCGCCGCACGAAGTGCGCAGCGAGGCTTTTTGCATGCCCGAGGACGATATAATCCTGGAAGTTTCTTTCACATGGGCAATCTGGTCTAAATATTGACT
>CAJMPZ010000011.1 GCA_905215445.1 uncultured bacterium
AACATTATTCTATCACAGTAAAAGTTTTATCCGTAATGAACCGACAGGATTAAGATGGACCTTAACGTCGTCGCCGTCTTTAATGGCCACCAGGCTGCCGCCAAGATCATGACCGAGGCCGGCCACGGCGGCACCATCACTACCACAAGCTCGATGGTCGCCAAGTACGGCCAGCCCTCCGGCGTCGGTTACCCCACGTCCAAGTTTGCCGTCAACGGTATGGTCCAGTCGCTCTCGCGCGAGCTCGCCCCCATGGGCATCCGCGTCAACGCCGTCGCCCCCGGCGTGACTAAGACCGACATGGTCGCCAACCTGCCCGAAGAGGTCATCAAGCCCATCATCGCCACCATTCCGCTGGGTCGCATGGGCGAGCCCGAGGATGTCGCCAACGCCTTTGTTTTCCTGGCGAGCGACATGTCCTCCTATGTCACGGGCGCCGTGCTCCCCGTCGACGGAGCCGCCCGCTCCTAAAGGTCGCAAGCCACAGCTTTAAACCTCAACCGAGCTCAACGCAAGAAGGTGCGCTGCCTGCATCAACCGCAGGCAGCGCACCTTCTTCTATTCGAAAAGGAAACTGCGTCCCATAATTCCGGCTCAGAATGGGATGCGCTTTCCCTAACGAGCCTCTCGCGGAAACTGCATCCCACTCTGAGCGCCCATTCCGGGACACAGCTTCCCAACGGCCCCCGTTTCGGAAACCACATCCCGTTCCGAGCCTTCAAAGCGGGACGCGGCTTCCCCGAGAAAGTATCGACTACTTACCGTCGTCGTCTTCGGCTTCTTCGCGCGCATAGAGCTCCAGCATGCGGCGGCGGTATTCGCGCACAGCGAGCTTGGCGCGCTCCAGGCGGCGGCGCTCACGCGGAGTCAGCTCGGACGGGTCGACCTCGTCTCCATAGGTCTTATCGGCAAGCAGGTGCGCCGCGTCCACGATGCGGGCATCGATGTGGCCGCTCGCCGCCTCGGCGGAAAGACGCTCGGCAATCGTATCGAGCGTAGGCAGGCCCTCGAATACGCGACCATGGCCATGCGAGGTCAGCAGCTCGTGCTCGCGCGCGAGCAAGCTCGCTAGGTCGTGGTGGGCGCGCAAGATGTCGAGCGCATCGGATGGATGCTCGGCAACCTCTGCCACGGCGGCGACCGGTGCGGCATCCACCACGCGGTAGAAGAGCTGCGCGAGCAATGGCATCAAGAACACCGTGATGGCACCGGCGGCAACCATGACCGACGCAATATCTTGCGACAGCGCGCCCGCGTTGACGGCAACGCTCGTAACGGCAACGATGATCGGCAGCGCCGTGGTGCAGTACAGGGCCACGGTAATGCGACCATACGCCGACACATCGCGCGTCGCAGGACAAATGCTCATGGAAATAAGAATGGGCACGGCACGAATAATCAACAACGCCACGATAAAGCCCGCGAGCAAGCCCGGGCGCGACGCCACGGCCGTCAGGTCGATCTTTGCGCCCGACACGGTAAAGAACACCGGAATCAAAAAACCGTAGGCCAGACCGTCGAGCTTGGTCTCGAGCGTATGGTTGCCCTCGGGGATGATATAGCGCAGGACAAAGCCGGCGGCAAAAGAACCCAACACGATGTCGAGATCAAAGACAGCCGAGAATGCCACGAGCGTGACCAGGATGAGCACCGTCAGGCGCACGAAGGTCTGCGACGTGGTATCGGCGCGCTCCTCAACAAATGCAAAGAAGCGGCTGCCGACGCGCTTGGAGCGGCTCGGGACCACGGCCAGCAACACGCAAACCACCGCAAACAAGCCAAGGATAACGAGCGTTTGGATGCCAGTGCGGGCAGACAACAGCACCGACATGGCGAGCACGGGACCGAGCTCGCCCCAAGTGCCATACGCGAGAATCGAGTCGCCCACGCGCGTGCCGGTAAGCGACCGCTCACGCATGATGGGCACAAGCGTACCGAGCGCCGTCGAAGTGAGGGCAAGCGTCACGGCGATACCGTCGAAATGACTGACTGAGAACCACGGGGTAAAGCGCACGGCAAGCCAGGCGATACCAAACGTGACGACCCACGTCGCCAAGCCGTAGCGCCCCTCGACGCCCGTGATGCTCTTGGGGTCGATCTCAAAGCCGGCAAGCAGGAACAAAAAGGCCAGGCCCAGCTCGGACACCAGCGAGACCTCAGCATCTACATGGATGACGCCGAGCATATGGGGTCCCAGTACCGCGCCGAGCACGAGCAAAAAGACCGTCTCGGGAACGGGTTTTCCGGGAATCGCCGAGGCGATAAAAGGACTCGCAAAGGCCACGAGTGCGATGATGGCGAGCGAAACGAATGCCATGTGATGCCTTTCTCTTGTTTGCGCTTCACTGTAGCACCCTCGCCGTCCTCAACGCGCCGCGAGCTGTCGTATCATAGTGAGGTTTACAAACATGTGGCTCAAGGCGACCGCAGGGCAGACCCCGCAAACCGACCGCTGCCGCATACCGTACCGTACGCCCAACCGATCAGGAAGGCAGGAACCAATGGTCTCTCGTATCTACGTGGAGAAGAAACCCGGGTTCGACGTCGAGGCTCAGCAGCTCAAGGGCGAGCTGACCGAAATTCTCGGCATCAAGGGCATCGAGGCCCTGAGGATTATCAACCGCTACGACGTCGAGGGCATCGACAAGGAGCTTTTCCGGTCCTGCGTGCCGACCGTCTTTAGCGAGCCCCAGGTCGATGTGACCTACGACGAGCTCCCCGCAAGCGATGGCGCCGTCTTTGCCGTCGAATTCCTGCCTGGCCAGTTTGACCAGCGCGCCGACTCCGCCAGCGAGTGCGTGCAGCTCATCAGCCAGGGCGAGCGCCCCGCCGTGCGCTCCGCCAAGGTCTATATGATCTCGGGCGCTCTGGACGAGGCCGCCATCGATGCCATCAAGCACTACGTGGTGAACCCCGTCGAGGCGCGCATCGCCTCGCTCGACCTGCCCGAGACGCTGTACATGGAGACCCCCGAGCCCCAGCCCGTCGAGGTGCTCGACGGTTTCCGCGAGCTCGACGAAGCCGGCCTTGCCGCCTTTATTTCCGAGCGCGGCCTTGCCATGGACGAGGCGGACATCGCCTTCTGCCAGCAGTACTTCCGCGATGAGGATCGCGACCCCACCATCACCGAGATCCGCGTGATCGACACCTACTGGTCCGATCACTGCCGCCACACCACCTTCGGCACCGTCCTGGACGACGTGACGATCGACGACGCCGTGGTGCAGCAGGCCTTCGACCGCTACATGGAGATGCGCCACGAACTCGGTCGCGACACCAAGCCCGTCTGCCTCATGGACATGGGCACCATCGGCGCCAAGTACCTCAAGAAGACCGGCGTCATGACCGATGTCGACGAGTCCGAGGAGATCAACGCCTGCACCGTCAAGGTGAAGGTCGATGTCGACGGCGAGGACCAGGACTGGCTGTTCCTCTTTAAGAACGAGACCCACAACCACCCGACCGAGATCGAGCCCTTCGGCGGTGCCGCCACCTGCGTGGGCGGTGCCATCCGCGACCCGCTGTCGGGCCGCAGCTACGTGTACCAGGCCATGCGTGTCACCGGCGCCGGCGACCCCACCGTCCCCGTGTCCGAGACGCTCGAGGGCAAGCTGCCGCAGCGTAAGCTCGTGACCACTGCTGCCGCCGGCTACTCCAGCTACGGCAACCAGATCGGCCTTGCCACCGGTCAGGTCAACGAACTCTATCACCCCGGCTACGTCGCCAAGCGCATGGAGGTCGGCGCCGTCGTGGGCGCTACCCCGGCAAACCACGTGCGTCGCGAGTGCCCCGCCCCCACCGACAAGATCATCCTGTTGGGCGGCCGCACCGGCCGTGACGGCATCGGCGGTGCCACCGGCTCCTCCAAGACCCAGAACACCGAGTCCATCGAGACATCGGGCGCCGAGGTCCAGAAGGGCAACGCCCCGGTCGAGCGCAAGCTGCAGCGCCTGTTCCGCCGCGGCGATGCCTGCCGTCTGATCAAGCGCTGCAACGACTTTGGCGCCGGCGGTGTCTCGGTCGCCGTAGGCGAGCTTGCCGACGGCCTGTATGTCGACCTTGATACCGTGACCAAGAAGTACGACGGTCTTGACGGCACCGAGCTCGCCATCTCTGAATCCCAGGAACGCATGGCCTGCGCCGTCGCCGACGGTGACGTCGAGGAGTTCATGGGCTACGCCGCCGAGGAGAACCTCGAGGCGACCGTTATCGCCGAGGTTACCGCCGAGCCGCGCATGCGCATGGCCTGGAACGGCGTCGCCATCGTCGACCTGTCCCGCGAGTTCCTCAACTCTAACGGCGCACCCAAGCACCAGGTCGCCCACGTGTGCGCCCGTAGCGTGTGGCAGCCCAGCTGGGCCGGCACCACGCTTGCCGAGCGCATGACCTCGCTCGTCACCGACCTCAACGTCGCTTCTAACAAGGGCCTTTCCGAGCGCTTCGACTCCACCATCGGCGCCGCGACCGTGCTCATGCCCTTTGGCGGCAAGACGCAGCTCACCCCCAGCTCGGCCATGGTCGCCAAGTTCCCCGTGGACGGCGAGACCACCACGGCGAGTGCCATGGCATGGGGCTTCAACCCTTATCTGATGGAGGCCGACCAGTTTGCGGGCGCCTACCTGTCCGTGGTCGAGTCCATCGCCAAGCTCGTAGCTGCCGGCTTTGAGCACAAGCGCGCCTATCTCTCCTTCCAGGAGTACTTCGAGCGTCTGCGCACCGAGGCCGAGCGCTGGGGCAAGCCCACGGCAGCCGTCCTGGGCGCCCTCATGGCCCAAGTCGACCTGGGTGCCGGCGCCATCGGCGGCAAGGACTCCATGAGCGGCTCGTTTGAGGACGAGGCCGGCGAGCTCAACGTTCCGCCGACCCTGATCAGCTTCGCTGTCGCCGTGGGCAAGGCGGCCCGCGCTGTCTCCCCCGAGTTCAAGGGCCTCACACACCGCGTCGTCCGTATCGCCCCCGCCACCTATGGCGAGGACTACCGCCCCGATGCCCAGCAGCTGCTCGCCGCGTTTGACGCCGTCGAGGCGCTCACCGCTACCGGCGACGCCCTGGCCGTCTCCACGCCCGGCTACGGCTGCGGCGCCGAGAGCCTCTTTAAGATGTGCGTCGGTAACCAGATCGGTATCGAGCTTGCCGAGGACGTGGACGTGGAGAGCCTCTTCACCCCGCTCTACGGCAGCTTTATCGTCGAGCTCGCCGAGGACGCCGAGCTGCCCGAAGTCGCCGACGGCGTTGTCGTCGAGCCCCTGGGCACCACCGTCGAGGGCTATGTCATCGACACCGGCTCCGAGGTCATCGAGCTCGCCGAGCTCCAGGAGGCCTGGGAGAGCGACATCGAGGGCGTCTTCACCTACCGCAGCGCCGGCGAGACCCCCGAGGTCGAGACCATCGACTTCCGCGCCAAGGATATCCACGTGTTCGGCGGCGCCAAGATCGCCCGCCCGCGCGTGATCATCCCCGTGTTCCCCGGCAACAACTGCGAGTACGACAGCGCCCGCGCCTTCCGTGCCGCCGGTGCCGAGGCCGACACCTTCGTGATCAACAACCTCACGCCCGAGGCCGTCGCCGAGAGCACCCACGAGCTTGCGCGCCGCATCCGTGCAAGCCAGATCGTTATGATCCCCGGCGGCTTCTCGGGCGGCGACGAGCCCGACGGCTCTGCCAAGTTCATCACGGCGTTCTTCCGCGCTCCCGAGGTCACCGAGGCAGTCCGCGACTTGCTCAAGGCCCGCGATGGCCTGATGCTGGGCATCTGCAACGGCTTCCAGGCCCTGATCAAGCTCGGCCTGGTGCCCTACGGCGACATCGTCGACGCCACGCCCGATGCGCCCACGCTGACGTTCAACACCATCGGTCGCCACCAGAGCCGTCTGGTGCGCACCCGTATCTCGTCCAACCTGTCCCCGTGGCTTTCGCAGTGCAGCCTGGACGACCCCTACACCGTCGCCATCAGCCACGGCGAGGGCCGCTTTGTCGCCAATGACGAGGTGCTCGCCCAGCTGATCGCCAACGGCCAGGTCGCCACGCAGTACGTGGGTGAAGACGGAAAGCCCAGCATGGATCTTTCCGTCAACCCCAACGGCTCCGCACTCGCCATCGAGGGCATCACGAGCCCCGACGGCCGCGTCCTGGGCAAGATGGGCCATGCCGAGCGTCGCGGCGACAACCTGTACCGCAACGTGCCCGAGCATGTCCCCGGCGATAAGTTCATGCCGATCTTTGAGAGCGGCGTAGCCTACTTCGCCTAAACCTTTCCCATCGGGTACAATCCCCTCGGGTAACAACACCCGCCACCGACACATCCGGTGGCGGGTTCTTTTTTGCTTCGCGCATGTAGGAAGGACATCATGGAAAGCCGCAAGCCGTATCTCGCCACCCTGCCCGGACTCATCCTGGGCTGTCTTGTTTGCTGTGCACTCTGGGGATCGGCCTTTCCCTGCATCAAGATCGGCTACGCACTCTTTGGGATCCCGGCGCACGATAGCGCCTCGCAGCTACTCTTTGCAGGTTTGCGCTTCACGCTTGCCGGCATCCTGGTTATCGTCGGTATGAGCACAGCTCAGCGCCGCCCGCTCGTCCCACAGGTACGCGATATCAAGCCCATCTGCATCCTGTCACTCTTCCAGACTATCGGGCAGTACTTCTTTTTCTACCTGGGACTCTCGCGCGCCAGTGCCATGTCGAGCTCCATCATCGAGGCCAGCGCCAACTTCCTCGCAATCCTCTTTGCCGCCCTGGCGTTTCGCACCGAAAAGCTCGATGCGGCCAAGGTGCTCGGCTGTGTACTGGGCTTTGCCGGCGTCGCGCTCGTCAACCTTTCGGGCGCGGACGGCACCTTTGGCTTTACGCTCGACGGCGAGGGCTTTATCCTGGCCTCCACCGTCGCGGGTGCCCTGTCGACCTGCCTGATCGGCATCTTCTCGCGCGAGCACGACGGTGTCTTGCTTGCCGGGTGGCAGTTCTTGGTCGGCGGCCTGGTCCTCACCGCCATCGGGTTTTTGATGGGCGGCGCGCTCTCCCCCACCGCGATCATCCCCGCCATCGCGCTCATTATCTATATGGCACTCATCTCCGCCATCGCGTACTCGCTATGGTCGCGCCTGCTTGCCGTCAACCCCGTCAGCCGCGTCTCGGTCTTTGGGTTTATGAACCCCGTCTTTGGTGTGCTGCTGAGTGCACTGCTGCTCGGCGAGGGCGCCGGCACGAGCCCCGTTACCGTTATAGTTGCCCTGCTGTTGGTCTGCGGCGGCATCATCATCGTCAACAGGCCTAAAAAGGCCTAGCGAACTGCCCTTATTTAGCAGAGGGGATTCACATACTTTAGTTTAATGGAATACATCGGAGAGCCGAGGGCCACCATGCACGCAAGCGTGCGCCCCTATTTCTAGCGTATCTGGACGCCAGCTTTCTTCTTCTCGTACTTTACGCGGTAGAGCTCCGCGTCGGCGGCGCGAAGCAAATCTTGCCAGGTATCGACACCATCACCGACCCGTGCATAGCCGATGGACATCCGCAACAGATACGGCACCTCGGCGCGTGCGAGTTCATCGTTGATTGCCGCGCACAGACGCATGATGTCCTGTTCCGCCGCTGCCTTTTGGAGCACCACGAACTCATCGCCACCATAACGTGCGATAAAGCCACCAGCCGGCGAACAGACATCCTTGAGCGCCGTCGCAACAACCTGAAGAGCATGGTCGCCCTCCACATGTCCATAGCGATCGTTAATCTGCTTAAAGCCATCAGCGTCCATCATAAGCAGATATACATCTTCGGCCTGATCCGCATTTGAGAAGAGCGACAGCATATAGGTCTCAAAACGGTTGCGATTGTTAAGTCCAGTCAACGGGTCGGTCGAGATGAGCTGCTCCTGGTAGATGATGTAGAGCAGCAACATGCTAATCATTATGCCGACACAAAGGCCGGGCACCGAGTATACGACCTGAAAGGTACCGCCCACCAGGGCCGGAATGGCGAAAAATGCCAAGGTTCGATAGATGGCCTTCGTCTGCAGGCTCTCGACCCTGCGAGATTGCACAAACGCATGTAGGGACGTATGTATAACGTAACAGTAGCTGACGATGGGCTGGATCATATAGGCAAAGCCGCGACGATACACGCCCTGCGAATCGATATAGAACAGGGCGTGCGTCCAGTAACTGGTAAACGCCAGCACGACCACCAGAGCCGTAGGCAACGCTACAAGCACCACCCTATAGCGCGAGGTCAAAAGGCGAGAACCCTGCACCGTCTCGGAATAGATAAACCAAATGAGACACGCGATAGCAAAGAGCGAAAACGAAACCGCGTTGGAAATCCAGTTGGCAGCAATGCCCAACGTGCCGTCCACACCGTCCGAAAGCGTCCAGATCATATCGAATAATATGTACGCAGCAGACGTGTAGCCCAGCATGCTAAACAAAAGCTGCTGGGTGCTCGAGAACAGGGAGCGACGGCTTCGTATGGCAAGCCCGATAAGAACAATCATGCATAGCACGAATATCTCAATCTTGAGTGCCTTAACCACTAGCGCCATCCCTTCAATATCCAAGTGGTCAGAATCGCCCAATTCGAATCAGGGCAATAAACACCCCTTTACTCCGCAGGGGTAAAGGGGATAATAGCAGAGCGCCCGAACATCACTGCAAAACAGTTTCTGTTCGGGCACCCATACGGCGCGAATTGCACACGCCGGCATCATTGATGGGTATCGATTGCTACTCGCCATCGATGTCAGTCGCGACAGCCTCCTCGATGGCCTCGACACCGACAGGCGACAGATCCTCCTTGCCTTGGCAGAACTTCTTGTCGACCCAGCCAGTCAGAATCGGAGCCATGATCGCCGTGATGATAACGGCGGTGGCGATCTGAGCGTACGCGGTGGGCGCAAGCTCGGCGTAGCGCGGTGCGACCTCGGCGAGGGCAACCGGTGTGGTCATAGCCGTGCCGGCAATGGTGGAGCAAGCCACAGCGGCCTTGCCATTGCCGCCGCACAGACGCTCAAACGCAAAGGTGATGGGACCGACGACAAACAGCGTGACAAGGCCCAGCAAGATGCCGGAAATACCGCCGGTGATAAAGCTCGACAGGCTCATGGACGCACCGAGCTGAAATCCGATGACGGCAATCGCGGGATTGGCACCGGGAACCAGCAGGTTCTTGATAAACGGGAACAGGTTGCCCAGAACCATGCCAATAACGAGTGGCAAGATGGAGCCGATAATGGTGCCAATGGGAATGTTGGCGAGGCCGGAAACACCGAGGATGATCATCGTGACGGCAGGGCCGGCCGTAAAGAACAGGATACCGACGGCGCCCTGCTCGGACTCATCGCCAAACTCGCCCATGATGCCCGTATAGAGCGCCATGTTGCAAAACGTGATGCCGCCGATGATAGACACGGAACTCAGACCCAGGAAGTTGTCGTTAAAGAAATATGCCACGCCCAGGCCGAGAGCCGCTGCGACGACCAGCTTGGGGATCAGCACGACGATGCCGGTCTTGATGGCGCCCGGCGTGGACTTAAAGCTGATGCCGGCGCCCACAAACAGCAGGATCGCGGCGACGATGGTATTGGAGCCACCGCGGCAGGCAGCCGTAAAGAAGCCGCCGATCTCAAAAACCTGCGGGCAGAAGGTGTTGAGCAAAAGACCGACGATCATCGGATAGATCATGATGTCGCCCGGGATGCGCGGGACCTTGAATTTCTTTTGCTCGTTGGCGTTCGCTTCCTGTGCCATGAAACCCCCATTTCCGCTGACGCAGAACAAAAGCCCACGTCGCACTTTGCTACAGTAAAGTCTGAACATGGTACCAGAAGAAGCAGACCGGCTCGGTGAGAAATTCGATTCGTAAAGTCGAGACGGTAAACGCGCCCTGCTCTTATACGAAGCTCAAAACGATATAGAGCGCAATGCCCGAGACGCAGCACCACAACATCGACTTTGTCTTGATTGCCACCGCCACGACGCCGGCGGCCGCAATCCAGGGAATCAAGCCCTGCCACAGGCCGGCGTCGAAAGCGCCGGGGCTTATCAGGTCGTTAGCGACTAGCGCCGCAAAGGCGGCGGGCGGAATATAGCCCAAGGCCTCGGTAACGCGGGGTGAAAGCGTTCTCCCACGCAAAGCAAACGCCGGGGCAATGCGGAAAAACGCGATGGCCGCCCACGACGAGAGCCACAGGACCAAAAACTCGTTAACGGGCATCGCGAGCACCCCTTCCTTCGGCGAGGGCATCGCACACGAGCGCCGCGGCAACGCCGACGAGTACGCTTACCGGCACGGCGACATTCGTCCACCCCAAGAACTTGCATACGGCGACGGACACCGCGCCCGAAACCGCCGCGACAACGTTGCCGCGCGACAGCCGCTGCGAAAAGAGCAGGCAGATAAAGAGCGAGGTGCAGACAAAGGCTGCAATGGCGGTGGGAACATCGACAACGGCGCCGACGATGGCGCCCATCGTACACGATACGCCCCATGTTGCGACGAGGATCACGTTGAGCGCAAAGGACTCGCGCGGGCCCCAATCCGCCCCCTCAACCAACTTGGCAAGCGAGATGCCATATGCCTCCTCGGTGAGCGTCGCGGCAACGGCCAGCGTCTGACGCTTCGAGGCGCCCGCCAGATGCGGTGCGATCGATGCCGAGTAAAGTGCAAAGCGCGAGGAGATTGCGGCGACGCTGGCGACGATCGATGCCGCAGGCACGCCCGCCAGCCACAGGTTGCAGATCATAAACTGGCCGCTGCCCGTCACAAACGTGCTGCTCAGGGCAAAGACCATCCAGGGTTCCATTCCCGTCTGCCCCATGATCATTCCGCACGGCGCGCCTATTGCAACATAGGTAAGCATCACTGGCCAGACGGTTCTAACGATTTTGAGCACCATACGCTTCTCATCCTGACAAAGTCTCCGAGCCGCATGTAGCGACACGGCAGAATCATCATCCGACAGCAACCGAGTTCACCTACAATTGCCACCGGATCGAAAGACACAACTTTTTAGGAAGTCATTATGACAGCTATCGATCGAGACCGGGCGCGCGCGGCCTTCAAAAGCTACACCGATGCCTACGACGCCACCAGCCCACGCATCGCGCTCAAAATCGAGCATACGTACCATGTGGCCGAGGCATGCGATGCCGTAGCGCGCGAGCAGGGCTGGTCGACAGAGGATATTGACCTGGCCTGGCTTTGCGGCCTGTTACACGATATGGGCCGCTTTGAGCAGCTGCGGCGCTGGGACACCTTTAAGGACGCCGAGAGTATGAGCCATGCAGCGTTGGGCGTCGGGGTCCTCTTTGGCGAGAACCCCGACGACGCGCCCGCCACAACAAGCATCCGAGATTTTATCGAGGCCGACGAGCACGACGAGCTCATCCGCGCGAGCATCGCCTATCACAGCGACTTTCGTCTACCGGCACAACTCAACGAGCGTACACAGCGCTTCTGCGATATCGTGCGCGATGGCGACAAAATCGACATTATGCGCACCATCGCCGACAGCACCGTCGACACCATCCTCAAGGTGGACGAGAAGACGTTTCTCGGCAGCCGTTTCTCGTCGCCGACACTTGCCGCCTTTGACGAGCATCGGTGCGTCGCGCGCGACGAGCGCAACGAGCCGGCGGACTACCTGGTGGGACTCATCTGCTTTATGTTTGAGCTCGTCTATCCAGCGAGCCGCGCGCTGGCGCGCGAGCAGGGCGATATCTACCGCCTGCTCGACGCGCCCTTTGGCATTACGCGCCCCTTTACCGACCCCGCCACGCAGGCAGCCTGGAGCCGCCTAAAGGACGAGATGCGCGACTGGCTGGCGCGCGCCTAGCGCTCAAGCTGGGCCAGCAGCTCCTCGACGACCTCGACGGCGTCCCCAACAACCTTGTACTGGGCAGCACCGAAAATGGGGGCATCCGGGTCCTCGTTAATGGCGATAATGCACTCCGCCCCACCGATGCCGGCAAGATGCTGGATGGCGCCCGAAACACCGATACTCACGAGAAGCTTGGGCGAAACCGATACGCCGGTCTGGCCAATCTGATGGCGATACTCCAACCAGCCGGCCTCCACGACAGGTCGCGTGCAACCAAGCTCGGCTCCCAGAGCCTCGGCGAGCCTTCGCATCAGGGGCAGATTCTTCTTGGAGCCAATGCCGCGGCCCACCACGACCAGGCGCTCGGCATCGGCGATCGAGGCCTGCTGCCTCCACTCCTCGGCGGGAATCGAGATCTCGACACGAGCCTTAGCATCATCCGCAAGCGATATCTGGGTGATCGTGCCGGAGCGGCCGTAGTCAAAGTCGGGTGCCTTAAAGATGCCGGGACGAACCGTTGCCATCTGGGGACGATGATTGGGGCAGACGATGGTGGCCATCAGGTTGCCGCCAAACGCCGGACGCGTCTGTTGCAGCAGTCCCGTCTCCGTATCCATCGAAAGTACGGTGCAGTCAGCCGTAAGGCCCGTCTGCAAGCGCACGGCAACGCCGGGTGCCAGTTCGCGGCCAAAAGCGGTCGCACCGTATAGGATGGCCTCGGGTTTGCGTTCGGCTACCAAATCGCAGATCAAGTGGGCGTAGACCTCCGCATCGTTTTGGCGCAGGCGCTCGTCGCGACAGGCCAGGACTTCGTCGGCGCCCGCGCAAACCAGATGCTCCAGGTCACCGAGAGAACCCTCGGGGCCCATACCGACCAGTGCCACCAGACGGCAGCCGCGAGCATCGGCAAGCTCGCGCCCCTTGCCCATGAGCTCGTAGGCCACGGGAGCCACGGCGTCGCGCTCGTCAGTCTGCACGAAGACCCAAATGTCTCGATATGCATCAAGGTCCACCGCACCAGCGGCCTCGTCACGCTCGATCGAGATAGCGTTGACAGGGCAGGCGTCGACGCACCCACCGCATAGGATGCAGCCGTCGGTTACGTGGGCGCATCGGTTGGGTCGCTCGCCTTCCACTACGATGCCGCCCGAGGCACAGGCGCGAACGCAGCGACCGCAGCCGATACAGGCTTCGCTATCGATAATCAGTCCGCTCATCTATGCCATCCCCTCGATAATCTTGGCAAGTTCTACCGCCTGCTCGGACGCCGTCCCCTCAACGGCCTTGCACGTTTGGTCACGGTCGGGCACAAACGAGCGCACGACCTGTGTCGGCGACCCGGCAAGACCGCAACGCGCGGGGTCGGCGTTCACGTCGGCGGCACTGACCACGCGCACGTCCGCCTCCTCTGCCGCGCGAATACCGGCAATACTCGGCATACGCAACTGGCCAATCTCCTTGGCAGTCGTCATCGCGCACGGCATCTCCAGGCACACCGTCTCCTCGCCGGCATCGCATCCGTGAACGAGCGCCAGCGAGCCACACGTCGTAAAGCCCGCGCTCTGCACGCAGCTCACGTCGGTCACGCAGGGAATCTCAAAGGCACCGGCAAGCTCGGGACCAATCTGGGCCGTATCGCCATCCACCGCCATCTTGCCGCAGATGAGCAGGTCGAAGTCCTCGTCGAGCGCCTCGATGCCGCACTTAAGGGCATAGGTGGTTGCCAGGGTATCGGCACCTGCAAAGGCGCGATCGGTTAGCAGCAGTGCGTCATCGGCGCCTCGGGCGATGCAGTCGCGCAGCAGCGACTCGGTCGCGGGGATGCCCATCGACACCACCGTTACGCGCACGTCCATGCCAAAGCCGATAAAGTCGTCCTTCAGCGCTAGCGCACATTCGAGGGCACTTGCATCGAAGGGATTAATGACCGCCTGCTTGCCATCACGCACGATAGTATTGGTCTTGGGGTCCATCTTGACCTCGGTGCTTCCGGGCACCGCCTTGACGCACACCACCATATGGAAATCACTCATCTTCACGCGCCCCCTTTCTGGACGAGTTCATCCAAGAGCTTCTCCGTAAACAGGTTGCCGCGACCCAACTGGCCGGCAGGATCGAGCTGGAGTTTGAGGCGCGCCGACTCGACCATGGCCTCGTGGCCGTACATCGTCTCCAAGAAGCCCGCCTTGATCTTGCCGACGCCGTGTTCGGCAGAAACGGCACCGCCCATGGCCGTGACCTCGGAAGCCCACTGGGCAAAGAGCTCTCCACCACGACGGTAGTCTTGCGCATCGCGCGGCAGGATGTTCACATGCAGATGGTTGTTCCCGATGTGTCCCCAGGCAGCAGACTCAAGCCCGCTTTCGGCCAGCGTGCGGCGATAGAGGGCCATGACATCGGCAAGGCGTGCATTGGGCACCGACATATCCGATCCCAGCTTGGTAATGGTGGGGTCGGTGCGGCGACGCTCGTCAATGAGCATGTTGACGCTCTCGGGCACCGCGTGGCGGAAGAACCGCTGGCACTCGCGATCGACTTCGGTGCGGGCGACCCATGTCGCATCGTCGCGGCCGCCCGCAAACTCCAGCACCCATCCAAGGTGGTACAGCTCCTCGGTCGCCTGCGCCTCGTCATCGCAGTCGAGCTCCACGTAGACACAGACCTTTGCCTCGTCGTCGAGCGCCGGCAGCGAGGCAAACGCTGTCGACTGCTCGCGCTGGCGACGCAGGATATCCAGGGCGCCAGCATCGAAATACTCAATAGCGGCGGCATGGGACAGCACGGGACGCACGGAATCGGTAAAGGACACGGCCTTGTCTTCGCTATCGAAAAAGCAACTCACACCCCATACGACCGAAGGTGCCGCCTGCAGGGCGATCTCGAGCTCGGTAATGACGCCGAGCGTGCCGCACGCACCGATAAAAAGATCGATGGCGTCCATATCGTCCGCAACAAAATACCCCGAGGCATTTTTGGTCTTGGGCATGGTGTAGTCAGGAAGATCAAGCTCGAATGTATGACCCTCTGCCGTCACGAGCGACAGGTGGCGGCCCTGGGCAAAAGCCTCGCCGCGCTGAAGCTCAAGCAAATCGCCATCAGCCAGCGCGACGTGGAGTCCCGTGATATGCGGGCGCATGGGGCCGTAAGCGTAGCTGCGGGCGCCGGAGGCGTTGCATGCCGCCATGCCACCCAGACAGGCAGATGCCTCGGTGGGATCGGTGGGAAAGAACTGCTCGGGGGACTCTTGGAACTCCTCGTAGGCCTCAAGCGATGCCTGGTCCCAACCAGCGGTCGGCAGTACCTTCTTGCTCAGCTGCTTACGCAGCTCCGAGAGCACAACGCCCGGCTCCACGCGCAGCAGAAATTGGCCTTGTTCATCGCGGCGAAGGCCCAAGTAGCGATTCATACGGGAAGTATTGAGGATATGCCCACCGTGGGGCACGGCACCGGCGGCAAGGCCGGTTCGGGCGCCCTGAACCGTTACCGGGACACGCTCGGCATGGAGCGTTTCCAAAATGGCACGGACCTCGTCTTCCGTTGTCGGAAACGAGATGCTCGATGCTTCGCCCGATGCACGAGATTCATCGCGGCCATACTCTTCGAACTCATCGGTGAAGGGTTTAATGGTTGCAGACACGCGAACTCCCCCTTTAGCTAACTACAGTGTTTGCAGGGAGATGTTACCGCATCGTTTCGTCGACGTGTTCGAGACCGTCTCCATAATTGGCGATTTTTACGTTTGTGCAATTCGGCGAACGGCAAGGCTTCCTCGGCAGACGATGCTTTTGACACATATCGCCCCGCCGTCGCCGACCGCTCGATTGTCGCTCGAAAAAAGTTGAAGTAATTTTTCCACCTTTTACCTGCGGAGATGTCAATCCGTCAAGCATTTGGTCAGAAATTGGTCAAGTAGCGGCTGATACGGTCGGCGTCGACAGCCAAAACCGATAGAAGTTTTGGCCCCAGAAGCAGGGAGGTTCCCATGGCATATTACTGGCCCCAGTACGGCGTCGCCATCGAGGTCGACGACGATCCCTATCTCCTGCCTTTCGACGAAGAGGCGTTCCCCGATACGGCGGTCTACCACGTCACCACCGATGTTATCTGCGACCCCGAGTCGTTCTCGGCGCTCGCCCACCACATCGCGCGTATCCACGACATCGAGCTCCCTCACGACTTTGACGAGCTCATCTACTCGCGCCGCCTGATGCTTCACATGCTCTTTGGAGCGGACCCGTCCACGTTCGCACGTGTCTACACCACCAAGGACGCCGCATGAGTGCGAAGAAGCCGCCCCGCCTCGCAGGACTGGGGCGTCGCAAGAAACTCGTCGTTGTCTGCCTGGCTATCGCCTGCGCCCTCATCGCCGTAGGGCTATACGCCTGGCAGTCGCAGCCCGTGCCCGAAGCGGGCGCCTCAGTCACGACGGCAGAGGGTAAATCGCGACAAGAAATCCAAGATGAGCTCGATGCCATCGTCCGCGACAACATGATGACGATTTCGGTCGCGCCGGTCGCTCAGCTACAGGAGGACGGCAAGCTGCGCGTCAACGTGCAAAACGTCCAAGACAATAAATTTCCCCAGCGATTCCGCGTCATCCAAAACGACGAGACCATGTACGAATCCGGTGTGGTCGAGACCGGCAAGACAATCGAGACGTGCCCCGCCGGCGACATCAAAGAAGGAGAGGCATACATCGAGATCCAGGCACTCGATGCCAAGACCCTCGACAGCCACGGCAATCCGACACGTGTCAAGGTACGGGTTGAGCAAGCCGAGAACTAGCTTTTTCGGCCGACGCGACACCGCACGCAATTCACCAGCATTCGTCCAATCATCGCGGGGACGGCCCGCGGCGAATAGAAAGGAACGACCATGGACATCACCAGGAACATGAACGGAGCCAGAGCGCTCGTCGTGGGCGCAGGGCTCGCGCTCGCGCTCGCAATGGGCGCCGCCCCGACGCCAGCTCTGGCAGCCGGGCGCGTTGGAACCACGAAAGTAATGGTCAGGACCGAGATCGACAACGTAGAGTTCAAAGTTCCGACGGTTATTCCCTTCGTCGCCAAGGCCGACGGCACGCTTCAGGGCCCCTCAGAAGACGCGACCACCATCGACAATCATTCGGCCTACGGCATCCATGTCACCAACATGAAGATCGACGCCATGAACACCTGGACCATTGCCGCCGACGCCAAGGCCGGAACCGCGCAGAATTCCATCGACTTTAAGGTCGGCCCCGACGGCGCACTCCAGAACGCCAGCGCCGCAATGCAGGAGACGGGCCTCGATCTTTCCAAGAATGCAGCCTTCGACATGGGCTACCAGGGCATTGCCGGCGGCACGGACAAAATTAAGCTCAAGACAAGCGGAAACGTCGCCCGCGTCACGCGCGACATCTTCCGCGTAACCGGCGAAGGCGATCAGGTTGCAACGATCACCTGGACGGTCGAGCCCGGTGCGCACACGGCATAAGGCCGTCGCCCTGGCCGCCGCCGTCAGTATCCTAGCGTTTGGGCCAGCCATGGCCTTTGCCCAGCAAGAACAGGCGCAGGCCGCCACGCAAGTGACGGTCGACCTCTCGGAGCTCGACCGCGGCAACTGCAAGGAACCGTTGGCACAGACAGACGACAGACGATGGCTCTTGGCAGCAGGCGCCACGGCAGCAGGTGCGGGAACCGCCGGCCTCGGTCTGCACATCAAACGCAGCCAGAAACGAAACACGGACAGGCCGCACTAAATTAGCTAAGGAGACCCCATGGCATCGAAGAACCTTTTGCCCGTCGTCGCACTCTGCGGCGCGCTCGCAACCGGAACGCCTGTCGCCGCTTGGGCGACTCCCGTCATGGCGGACTCCTTACCAGCAGCCCTAAGCTCTGCACCAAATCCGTCGAGCGCCATTGCGTGCAAGCGTTTTTCGATCGCACAGGCCGCAATCTCAACCTCGGGATGCCTTCGTCGTAATACGGACGGCTCGATAGTCGTGGATATCAATCGTTCGAACAAGGCAAACGGCTCCCAGGCGGGGTGCGCCGTCTGCACATGGCGCTCGGTTGTGCTCGATGCAGATGGCGATCCATGCAATTTAGAGCTGCGCATCGGCATCGCTTCGGTCGATGACTCGGCGAACGGAGCGAAGGTCGCCTTCGACGGTGCGTTTTTCGAGAAAGGAGGCGGTATATGTCTGGGCTGCGCCGCCGCGAATGCAGACGATGTGCAGCCCACCCTCTCATTCACAGCATCGTTGCGGCTGACCAAAGCCGACACCGATGCCATCGCGGCGGGAGAAGCATCCCTGCTGTTCTACGCCGTCAGCACCAAAGACACAGACGCTCATTTCGAGAAGTCAGCCGGATCACTCAGCCTTACACGAGGGACAGAGGCAGGCCCTATTGAAATCGATGCCCACGCGCAAAGCAGGCAACGCATTCTTGCCGACCCGGCGCTTCTCGAAATGGAGTGGAACGGATCCGGAGCCATCAGAATTCTCCCCTCCGCGCTTGACGCCAAGACGCTCCCCTCAAACGACGAACCCATCAACGCAACCATACAAGAAGAGAGCACGGACAAAGAAGCAGGTGCGGGCGACACGCTGTCGCCGACAAACAGCGTCCCAGCTTCTTTCGAAGCACCGAATGAGCCCGCTACCGGTCCAAACGATCCCGAGCTCGCGGACAGTCTGGGGCTTGCTGATCCTCAGGAGATCGATGAAGGTAACTGCTGCGTGCTTGCCGCCCTCGACCACACAGAGGTCATCGATGCTGCAAACATCGAAGTTGCCGCCGCCAATCAGCCCGTCCGCAAGTCGGCCATCATCGCATTTCCCGAATCCATCGAAGTCGTCTTTTTGCCATCAGGCGAGGTCGTGGCCCCAACACTGCTCACCTTGTTGGGCGCCAAGAATACTCGAAACGAAATTAAAAAGGTCACGGTTGTCGACCCTGCAACCACCGCTAAACTGCGTCTATACGCCGTTGCCCCAGACGGAGGCAAGACCTTGGAATTCGATGGCGACACACTTCTAGCCTGGCGACGTCTGGACATTATGCAAGACGTCTCGTATCAGATCGAACTCGAAGGGTTTGATCGTGCCCGCGATGCCAATATCATCGCCGCGGCTATTGAATCCCCACAGCGGCTTATGACACTGCGCTTTGACTACTATCCCTATGTCCCGACAACCACCTGAGGCTTAAATGCTGCGCATCGTTCCTAATACCACTTATATAACGTATTAGATGGGTTGCGATGTGCCTCGCATTTCGTTCTGCTACGATTGCCACGTTGGCATCAATACAGGAGGGCTCATGCCGGGCTTGGGAACAATCATCAACGTTGTGCTTTTAGTTGCGGGCGGTCTTTTAGGATTAGCGAGCGGCCGCTTCATTACACCGCGCATCCAAGACACGCTCATGAAAGCATCGGGGCTGTGCGTCCTGTTTATCGGCCTTGGCGGCACCATGCAGAAGATGCTCCTTATCGATGGGGAGGCGCTGGCGACCACTGGTACCACCATGCTCATTGTCTCGTTCGCCCTCGGCTCGCTCATCGGCGAGGCCGTCAACTTGGAAGCCGCCATCGAGAACCTTGGCGAATGGCTCAAGCGCAAGACTGGCAGTGAGGACGATAACGAGTTCACCAACGCTTTTGTCTCGACTTCACTCACCGTCTGCATCGGTGCCATGGCTATCGTGGGATCAATCCAAGACGGCCTGCTCGGCGACTGGTCCACGCTCGCCCTCAAGGGAGCGCTGGACTGCATCATCGTCTGCACCATGACGGCGTCGCTCGGCCGCGGCTGCATTTTCTCCGCCCTGCCCGTCGCCGTGTTCCAGGGGACGATCACGCTGTTTGCCGGCGCACTCTCCCCCATCATGACCACGGCAGCCCTCGACAGCCTTTCGCTCGTAGGCTCCATGCTCATCTTCTGCGTCGGCGTCAACCTCATCCGTCCTCAGACCTTCCGCACGGCCAATATGCTCCCCTCCGTTGTCATAGCCGTCATCTACGCCCTCCTGTTCTAAATCTATCTACGCAGCGGTATCTCGAACATCTGTTTGATGCTGTGCTATGATATGAGGTCACCGTAGCTGCGTTCGAGAGGAGGAGCGGTGGCCGACCAGGACATCAAGATGCTCATCGAGCGCATTATGGCCGAGGCCCGGACCCATCAGTCCGCCCGTTTCTCAAACGAAATCTACGCAGACGAGCCGATTCTCAAAACCGGCCGACAGATGCAGAACTTCCTCCCCGACCAGTACCGCAAGATGCGTGAGATATCGCGTTGGCAAGAAGACCCCAAGGGCGGTGCGGGCCGTTGGCTTTCGGAAGCCGAGCTTTTTTACCGCCAGGGCCTGCTGATGGCCGACTTTGAGGACGACTGTCCCTACAACGGCACCTTTAAGTCGTACTTTCCCACCTACAACGCCATGAGCGACCGGCAGCTGCGCGGCTACTTTACCTGGCGTGCCCAAGTGCGCCGCGGGAATATCGAGGAGACATCGACCTCGTTTGCGTTTCTGTATCTCTATGAGCTGATTTGCGGCATTGGCGTAGATAATCCGCTCGATGGTTTTAACAAGATCAAGGCCTTTTGGGATGCCTACCGCGCCTTTGAGCCCGGCATCGATCGGTTTGCACGCGTGTGGTTGCAGGATTACGCCGTATTCCATGGGCTCGACCCCAAGCTGCTTCGCGACTCTAAAACCGTCATGTTCGATAACGCCCTTATCGAGCTGCGGCGCGCAGCACGAGACCTTGTACCAGCACCGGCACCGTCCGGTCAGACCCCTAAGCGTCGCAAAACCTCCGAGCCCACGCTCCCCCTTCCACCCGATGAGGTGCGCGAGGAGCGACTCATGGCCGCCATCAACGCCCTCTCCACGTACAACCTAAGTAACTCGCGGCTCGACCGCAGCCACCACCGCGATCTGCGCCACGTGGCATGCGCCGTGTATGTCCGCATGGCGCGCTACTATGACACGCACCGAAAGACCGGCATCGTGGCGAGCTTGTTTGGGGAGGAGACGGCCATGCCCTACACCATGTTTGCCTCGGCCGTATTCTTTGCGCCCAAGCGCCACGAGGACTGCGAATACCGCCTAGATCCTATCCATATCTACCGTTGCCAAAACGGCTTTTGGGAATGCATGCGTATCCATGGCAGCAGGCAAAAGAGCAGCAAGCTCGGTGAAATGATGCGCGCCTGCGACCAACACCTGCGCCTGGCGCTGGACCCCGCCCATCCCCTTAAGGAAGAAAAGGTCCCCAAATATCTGGCCAAGATTATCGATGACGAGATTGTGGAATGGCTTTCGTGGGACGCCGCACACCAGCCCGTCAAGATCGATATCGATCTGAGTCAGCTGGGGCACATTCGGAGCGCCGCCGCGCAAACGCGCGAAGCGCTTTTGATCGACGAGGAACGCGAGGACGGCGCATCCGCAGAGGCCGAGGCAGCGGACTCAGGGCAACCGGAAGCCGAGCCCGTAACCGACGCGATTGTCGAACCGGTCGTGGCACCCATTCGGCAGGACTTGACCGACGAGCCGACCATATCCACCGAACAGTTTGGTGTCGTGGCACCGCTTCTCGCGCCGACGCCCGCGTTCGCAGCTGCTGCGCCCGCTGACGCCACAAACGAACTCGCGCCCGCCGCAGATGCCTTCCTTCGCGCACTGCTCGAGCAAAACGCAGCGCAAGCGACATCGGCAGTGGCGCACTCGGGACAGAGCGAGGACATGCTCGTCGATAGCATCAACGAGGCGCTCTTTGACCTGGTGGGTGACACCGTAATTGAATTTAGCGCGGCAGGGCCGCAGATTATCGAGGACTACAAAGCAGACGTGAGAGGATACCTAGACCATGAGTGATACCGCATCCGCAGCACCCCGCGTGCCCAAGCGCGTCGCTGCCGTCATTCTCAACTCGCTCAAGGGCGGCGTGGTCCCGCGCATCGGTCTTCCCTACATCACCGTAGGGCGCGAGGTCGAGATCCGCGCCCTGCTTACCGATCTGAGTCTCATCGCCGATGGCGGCGCAAGCTTCCGTTTTTTAGTCGGTCGCTACGGCGCCGGCAAGAGCTTTTTGCTCCAGACCATCCGCACGCACGCCATGGGCGAGGGATTCGTCGTCGCTGATGCCGACCTGTCGCCCGAGCGCCGTCTGCAGGGCGGTCAGGGACAGGGCCTTGCCACCTACCGCGAGCTCATCCGCAATATATCGACCAAGACGCGCCCCGAGGGCGGTGCGCTCAACCTTATTTTGGATCGCTGGGTCGCCTCGTGTGCCGACGTCGACGAGTCGGTCGTCAATGCCCAGCTGGCCCCGCTCGAGGAGATGGTCCACGGCTTCGACTTCGCCCGCATGCTCCGACGCTATCGCACGGCCGTATCCGAAGGCGACGAAGAGGCCATGAGCCGCGTGACCAAATGGATCCGCGGCGAATACCGCACCAAGAGCGAGGCTCGCGCTGAGCTGGGCTCCTCGACCATCATCAGCGATGACGACTGGTACGACTACGTCAAACTCATCGCGCGTTTTTTGGTTTGCAGCGGCTACAAAGGCATGCTGGTGCTCATCGACGAGCTCGTGAATCTGTATAAGATTCCCAACGCCATCACGCGCCAGTACAACTACGAGAAGATCCTGACCATGTACAACGACACGCTCCAGGGCAAGGCGCAGTACCTGGGCATGATCATGGGCGGCACGCCAACCTCCATCGAAGACCGCCGCCGCGGTGTGTTCTCCTACGAGGCCCTGCGCAGCCGACTCGCTCAAGGCCGCTTTGCACGCGAGGACCTTAAGGACATGCTCGCGCCCATCATCCGCCTGCAGCCACTCACCTACGAGGAGTTGCTGGTGCTGATCGAAAAACTCATGCAGATCCATGCCGGATACTTTGGCTGGACGCCCACGCTTACCGAGAATGACTTGGTGGACTTTCTCAAGATTGAGTTCGGCCGCGTGGGAGCCGATACACACCTGACGCCCCGTGAGGTCATTCGTGACTTTATCGAACTGCTCGATATCCTGTGTCAGAACCCCAATGCAAATGTGGCCGAGTTGCTGCAAAGCGTCGGCGGCGACGCGCTGGCGCCGGCAGCCGCAACAGGCGACACCGGCACCGCAGACGGCGACCGTAACTTCGCCGAATTCACCATCTAACCTGCCAAAAAGGGACAGGTTTATTTTGGTAGGTTCTATCTGGGCAAACGTTGAGACTGTAATGCAGCAAGCCGTTGCCAGCCGCGTTAAGAGATTCGTTTTTGAGAGGAGGCCCCGTGAACGCCTTTGACCGCTACGCCCCGTTTATCCAAGACTTCATCTACTCCCACGATTGGGAGAGCTTGCGCTCTATCCAGGTTGCGGCGGCAGATGCCATCTTTAACACGCAGGACAATGTGCTCCTGACGGCATCCACGGCTTCCGGCAAAACCGAGGCAGCCTTTTTTCCCATCCTGACCGAGTTTTGGGAGAGGCCGCCCGCAAGCGTGGGCGCCCTCTACATCGGCCCCCTCAAGGCGCTCATCAATGACCAATTCGTCCGCCTCAACGATCTGTGCGAAGAAGCCGATATCCCTGTCTGGCACTGGCATGGCGATGTCTCGCAGTCGCACAAGGCTAAGCTCATCAAAAAACCGAGCGGCATCTTGCAGATTACGCCCGAGTCGCTCGAGGCGCTCTTGATCCATAAGCACATGGCGATTCCGCGCATGTTCTGCGATCTGCGCTACGTCGTCATCGACGAGGTCCATTCGCTTATGCGCGGCGATCGAGGCGGGCAGACGCTCTGCCTTATTGAGCGCCTGTCGCGCATGGCCGGCGTACAACCCCGCCGCATTGGCCTTTCGGCTACCATCGGCGACCCCGAGCGCACGGGTGCCTTTCTCTCGCAGGGAACGGGACGCGACTGCGTTATCCCTCGTTTTGAGGAACCGCGCCGCGTGTGGCGTATCTCCATGGAGCACTTCTACAACTCGGGTCCCCAGGCGCAGCAGCGGGGATTCAAGAGCATGGGTCCTCAAGAGGCCGAAGTGCTTGCATGCGAGCGCATTGAGGCAGCGGCACCCGCGGCACTGTCCGTCAGCACCCAAGACATGCGCCATAGCGGACAACTCACACAGGAGGAACGCCGCCAACGTCGCGAGCAGGCACGGGGCAAGGCTGCCCCCAAGGACAGTCGCGCTTCCTCGGCCCCCGAGGGCGAAGTCGACATTCCCCGAGCACCCGAACAGGCATTACTCAACCCCACCGACACAGCACCAGACAACGCCGACCCCGGCATGGGCTATATCTTCGAACACACCCGCGGCCGCAAGTGCCTGGTCTTTGCCAACTCGCGTGAAGAGGCGGAGGCCGTATGCTCCATGCTGCGCAGCTACTGCGAAAGTCGACACGAGCCCGACCGTTTCCTCATCCATCACGGCAATCTTTCGGCATCGTTGCGTGAGACGGCAGAAGAGCTTATGCGCGACGAGGAACAGGCACAGACGACCGTTACCACCTCTACGCTGGAACTCGGCATCGATATCGGCCGTCTGGAGCGTGCGTTTCAGATCGATGCGCCGTTTACCGTCAGCTCCTTTTTGCAGCGAATGGGCCGCACGGGGCGCCGCGATCTTCCGCCCGAGATGTGGTTTGTCATGCGCGAGGAAGAGCCCGAGCCGCGCACGATGATGCCTGAAACGATACCTTGGAAACTCCTCCAGAGCATCGCGCTCGTACAACTCTATCGCGAGGAAAAGTGGGTCGAGCCGCCTGAGCTCGATCGACTCCCCTACAGTCTGCTCTATCACCAGACCATGTCGACCCTCGCCAGCACCGGAGAGCTCACGCCGGCGGAACTTGCCCAGCGCGTGCTCACGCTCAGCTATTTCCATCGCGTCTCGGCCGATGACTATCGCGTGCTGCTGCGTCACCTCATCAAGATCGACCACATCCAGGTCACCGAGGGCGATGGGCTCATCGTGGGCCTCGCGGGCGAGCGCATCATCAACAACTTTAAGTTCTACGCCGTGTTCCAGGAAAACGAGGAGTTCACCGTTCGCAGCGAGTCGGCCGAGTTGGGCACGATCGTCAACCCCCCTCCACCCGGTGAGCGCATCGCCATCGCCGGACACTGCTGGATTGTCGAGGAAGTGGACTGGAAGCGCCACACCGTCTTTGCCACGCAGGTCAAGGGCCGTGTGCCGGCATACTTTGGCGATTGCCCCGGAGACATCAATACACACGTACTCGAGCGCATGCGCAAGGCGCTCAACGAACATGCCACGTATCCGTATCTTATGGGTAACGCGCGGGCCCGCTTGGCGCAGGCTCGCCATACGGCTGAGATTTCGGGTGCGGGAACTAGGCCGCTCATTAACCTGGGCGGCGACACCTGGGCGCTCTTCCCCTGGTTGGGAAGCTACGCCTTTCTGGCGCTCGAGCGTATGCTTAAAATCAAATGCGCAGCTGAGCTGGGCCTTCGCGGACTCGACCCGTCACGCCCGTACTTTATGCAGTTTAAGATGAAGGCCGACGAGGAGACGTTCTTTGAGGTACTCGCCGCCGAGGCCGAGAAAGACTTCGATCCCATCGAGCTCGTCTATCCTGGCGAGGTGCCTTACTTTGACCGCTACGACGAGTTTGTTCCCGAAGAGCTCGTGCGCAAGGGCTTTGCCGAAGGCGTGCTCGACATAGAGGGCATGAAGCAGCGCGTCCTCAGCTGGCGCGACCACGCCTAAGACCAGTCTTTTTGGGACGGAGAGACTTACTTGTCGTGAAGGGCGGTGCCGAGGAAGTCGGCGTCGAAGGGCACGGCTTCGGCAAAGACATAGTCGCCGTCGCTGGCGATGAGCAGGTAGTTCTCCTCGCCGCCGAACTCCGCATCGCCACAGGGGACCACCCAGACATGGGCGAATACCTCGAGTGCCGTGGCAGCGCAGTCGCGCAGGAACGTCACATCGCTCCCCTCGTTTGTGCTTACGATATTGGCAACGTAGACGCCACCGACATTTAGGCTGCCCCGCACCAAACGCAACGCCTCAACCGTCGCCAGCTCGCGTACGGGCCCGGCACCGCCAAAGCAATCGCTCACGACCACGTCGTAGCGACGATGACCAACACTCGTCACGCCCAGATAAGAGCGAGCCTCAGCGGTTATCACCCGCAGGCGATCGCCCGCCGTGCACTCCAGCTCGTCCAGATAGAACCAGCGGCGCGCCAGGCGCGTAATCTCTCCGTCATACTCGATGACGTCCATGCGCAAGCCCTCGTGCGACATCAGCGCGAACTTGGGATAGGCAAACCCGCCGCCACCCAGCATAAGCATGCGGTTGATACCGTGACCATAAGCATCACGCATCGCATCCTCGGACTCAAACACGTCGTCAAACGCACGATAGTACGCAAAGACGGGCTCCGCCCAACGCTCACCAACGTAACTTGCGCTTTGGTAGACGCTGCCTTGCACCAACACGCGAATCTCGTCGCCGCCCTCATCGTGCACGCGTTTCACACGCGCCAACCCATTGCGGGTTCGCGCAACCTGCAGACAGGCAGCACGAACAGCGACAGCGGCCGCACCAAGCGCCGCGGCTCCCAGAGCAACGCCGGCAACGACGCCGGCAGAAACACTCGGCTTGTTCATCTAGAGCTCCTTTTGCAGATAGAGTCCATGATCGTAAAAACCCAAATGGCGATAGTACTCGCGCGTACCAATCGCGCTGATCACGTTGATGCGCGTATAACCCGCATCCCGGGCAATCTCGCACGCACGCTCTACGAGCAGACGCCCCAACCCATGGTGCTGGGCTGCCTGGCCTTGATACCCCACGCGCGCCGCCATGCCATACACGTGTACCTCGCGAATCATCGCCTCGTCCGGCATCGTCAGCAACTCGTCCGCATGCGCGGCAACAAACGAATGGTCGGGCAGCGACAACCGCAAAAAGCCCGCGATCTTGCCCTGCGGCGTCACCCACTGCAAAAAGCGCTCGTGCGTCACCGGCGTCTCGTACGCCACCTCCTCATCAAGAGATAGCTCATCCAAGTCGGCACCCGCCGTGCTGATCTCGCGATAGCGAATCTCGCGCACCGTCGCACCGTCACCCCGAGCGGCCAAGCGGTTTTCGACGAGCTGACGCAGGTTGGGTTTCTTGTTGCCCACCATAATGTCGTCGGAACTAAAGTCACGGATCATGCGACTGATGCGGCAGAACGCCGGCGTCACCACGATGTCGTCGGCCAGCACATCGAGCAGCTCTTCCTCAGTATAGGGACGCCACTCACCGCGCTCGTAGCAGCCCACCAGACGCGAGCCCTCGATGAGCGCACACGGGTAAACCTTGACCTCGTCGGGCATAAAGGCCCCTTCGGTCATAAAGCGTTCGTAGTCGCGCTTGTCCCCCTCGGGCGTGGCGCCCAGCAAGTTGAGCATAAAATGCGCGTGGATCTTAAAGCCAAACAGGCGCGCAAGCGAAAACGCCCGCTCGATCTGCGCCACCGAAATACGACGCTCGTTGATATCGAGCAAATGTTGGTCGAGACTCTGAATACCCATCTGGATCTTGGTGCAGCCCAGGCAGCGGATAAGCGTGAGGGTCTGCGGCGTCACGGCATCGGGGCGCGTCTCGATAACGAGCCCCACCACGCGATGCTTCGCCGTCTCGTTGATGCGCTGCTGACGCTCAAGCTCCTCCATCGTTGCTGTCTGCCACTCGGCAACCTCACCCCACGGCGTACCAGGGCCGTACAGACGACGCACCGCGCGGTTGTAGCCGCCCACGGCAGCATCCACACGCTCCTGCTCGTCGGCAACGCCAGCAGCAAGCTCAGCCTTGTCTGTCGCAATGCCGGCAACCCGATAGCGCTCGCGGCGCTCTGTTACCACCGGCGGCAGCGCATCGGCGGGAGCGTCATCGAGCAGGCGCCCCGCCTCGGCACGGCTGATGCCCGGACGCGCCAGCATGGGGTTGGCCGCCACGCCGGCGACGGCATCGTCATTGAGCGCACGGAAAAGCTCCGACATAAACCACGTCTGATACCCTTGCGGATAGTCGCTCCAGGTGCCACCGAGCACGATGAGCTCAATCTTATCGGTTGCGTGCCCCATCTGCGAAAGCGCGGTCAGACGAGCGCTCACCTGCAGATACGGGTCAAAGCAATTTTGCTCCGCACGGGCGCACGCCGGCTCGGCGTGCAGGTAGCTTTTGGGCATGCGCAGATCGTTGGGACAAAACAGGCAATCGCCCGAGCATGGCCAGGGCTTGGTGATAACGGTAATGGTCGCCACGCCCGAAGCCGTGCGACGAGGCTTCATACGCAGCACCTGCAGCAGTCGACGTTCCAGCTCGGCATCGACATTCCACCCAGCCCAACGAGCCGGCTCCTCACGTTTTACCCGCTGGTAGAACGGCAGCAGACGGCGCTTGGCCAAATCGCGTTTGTCGGCACCCTCACGGCGCGCCTCGGCATGTATCAGTTTGACGAGCGCTTTGTCGTCCACGGTCTCGCCGCGACGCAGAGCCTCGAGTATGTTCAAGATAATCTGTTCCATGACCCCATTGTAAAGGCAAAGGCGCCGGAGCCCGTCACGGCTCCGGCGCCTCCATCAAACAGCGCAGCTATGGTATATAAGTCTTCGATAACCGCCCGTCACTCTGAATCAAATGACATGTCGCCCGAACCGACCTCAAAACGATACGTAGCAGACTTATCGCCGTTATCGAATTCAAGATTCAAAATGGTCTCGCCGTCGTAGCCAAGCGGAAGGAAATCGCTCTCGAAGTCGCCGCTGCCCAAGGTAAGGCTCGCCTTAAAGCCCGTCGAGTTCGGAACCATCATCTCCACATCGCCCGAGCCCACACTCACGTCCATCGACTTCGCGGGGGCCTGGTAGAGCCCGAACGTCACATCGCCCGAACCGACCTCAGCACTGAGCGCATCAGTCACGCTGCCCGCAAACTCTACATCTCCCGCACCCAGGAAAAGGTCGAAACCATCACAGGTGACACCGGCAATCTGCAGATCACCCGAGCCCACGTGCGCGTTGACTCCCTTCAGATGTTCGGCAACACGGCGCGGCAGCTCGACCGTAACTGAGCGATCGATTGCCTTACCGTCATCACTTCCAAACTGGGAAACCTTGAGCGTCGAGTCCTCGACGGATGCGATGTTCTGCGTCGCGGCCTTGGAGGCATCCATACCATTGGCAACGCGTCCCCGCTCGATAACGCGAGCCTTGTTACCATCAATAACCTTGACGTCCACCGTAGCCGCATCGATATCGAAATCGAGGTAGCGAAACTCATCGGCATCAAAGGTCGTACACGAAAGCTGTTGAGGCCGAGCGGAATAGTTACCGCCATCGTTCATAAAATCGTCGTCATCAACCACATCGTCCATACCGGACAAGCCGGGTATAACATCGTCGAGATCCCACGGGCCATCAAAATGAATCAAAGTCCGCGAAACGCCAAAAACAAGCCCGATAATCAGTACAAACGCTCCGATGCCGACGCCCAGGCGCAGCTTGGATTCATGCGAAAGCTTCATCATTCGTCACCTTCTTTGGCACATGGCTCAGCGGTGGCCGCGGTAGCCACGTCAGCATCAGGTTCCGCAGAAGTATCCTTCCCCTGGGCCCTGACCGCCACCGGTGCCGGACCAACCTGAATATCCCCACGCGCCCAATCACCATCGAGTGCACGCGCCACCCAGTGATAGATGGGAATCGTGAAGAAGATCAGCGCAGCAAAGGGGCAGGCACCAAACAGGAACATCAGTAAAAAGAACAGCAGCCAGCACACGGCCCAATACGGGAACGACTGGAACGGGCCCTTCACCGGAGTCGGGCCAACTGCGCCGCCACTCGTCGCCTGTGCCGTAGCGGCATTGGCGGCCTGCGCACTCCAGCTTGCCGCCTGCGCCGCCTTGGCTGCCGCGTCACTTGCCTGCGTTGCCGCCTCGGTGGCGCGCGCCGCCGCCTCATGGGTGCGGGCGCGCTCTGCCGCCTCGGCCTCGCGCTGACGAGCGCGGTCCTCGTTCTCAAACTCGATATCGTCCTCAATCTCATCGCTCGGATTGAGCAGCTCGTCCAGACTCACACCATAGAGCTTGGCGAGCGAGATCAGGTTCTCGGTATCGGGCGAGCTCTCCGCACGCTCCCATTTACTGACCGCCTGGCGCGACAGCCCCAGCTTTCGCGCCAGCCCTTCTTGGCTAAAGCCCTTGCTGCGGCGAAGGTCGGCGAGCCGCTGCGCAGTTTCTACATTCATGGTTCCTCCTATGTGATGCCAGCCGTGCCGCCGGACCGTTTTTGTTCTTAAGGCGCCTTGCACAGTTAAAAATCTATCCGCCACCGCCAAAAGCATGCCACCTATTCTAGTGAGATTTTTGACAACCGGCGGTTGCGGGTGCATATGAGCTGCGGAAATGTGTCCAAACAAAGCAATGACCCGTAGCTTGGTTGTCCCCGTTGCTGCGTTAACGGTAGTATGGTCGTACTGTTTATTCCGCACCGCCAACGGAGGGAGTTCCGCGCCGTGAACCGCGATTTCGCCTCATCGCTCATCCAGCTCAATAACACGTTCTATCGCGAGCACTCCGCCTCCTTTTCCGATACGCGCCAAGCCCCGTGGCCCGGCTGGGTGCGCACCATGGACATCGCGCTCGAACAGCTCGACGTCGCCACGATCGAGCATCCCGTCCGCGTCTTCGATCTTGCCTGCGGCAATATGCGATTCGAGAACTTTGCCGCCGGCGGCGCACTTGCCGCCAAGGGCGTCGATGGCGCAAACCCCTCGGCAGATGCCAGCTGCCCGTTTGAGTTCTATGGTGTTGACTCGTGTCAGGATTTGGCTATCGATGCGCACGGTCACGCCCTGCGCATTCCCAACCTGCACTTCCAGGAACTCGACGTGCTTGACGCCCTTATGAAGCTCAACCCCGCCGAGACGCCCGACGTGCTTTTCGACGCCCCGCTCGCCGATATCTCGGTCTGCTTTGGCTTTATGCACCACGTGCCGTCGTGCGAGTACCGCGTACGCGTGCTCGACGCCCTGGTGCGGCAAACGCGCGCGGGCGGCATCATCGCCATCAGCTTTTGGGAGTTTATGAACGACGAGCGCATGGCGCGCAAGGCCGTTCGAGCCGAAGCCCGCGCCGAGCTCACCCCGCCGTTTGAGGGTTACGATTCCGCGCAGTTTGAAGCCGGCGACCACCTCATTGGCTGGCAAAACGACCGCCACGCCTACCGCTACTGCCATCACTTTGACGATCAGCAGATCACCGACCTGGTGCGCGGCGTCCGTACGTTCTACAAGAGCGGCGAGGTCCCCGTGCGCGAGCTTGAGCGCTTCCATGCCGACGGTCGCAGCGGCGAGCTCAACCGTTATGTGATCCTCAAGCGCCTGTAGGCACCGACGACTCGCCGTCGAGCCGTACCGCATCTTTCGGGCAAATAATGCCCACCCCTTTTCAACCCATTGACGGAACGCGCAGCTATGCGTTCCATATTTATGACCAAGGAGCCTCATGGGAGCCGTCCACGTTCGCACGCCTAAGAACTTTGTGCTCGAGGAGCGCCTGGAGCGCTACGCCGATGCGATTGAGACGAACCCCGAGGCCTATGCCGGAGATTGGCGTGAAGCCTGTGCGCCAGTTGGCAGCAAGCCATTCGAACACCTTCACCTGGATCTTGGCTGCGGCAAGGGAACGTACCTTGTAGGGCGCGCGGCCCACGAGCCAAACACCCTCTTTATCGGTATGGACCAGGAGCCCATCTGCATCGCCTATGCCGCGCAGAAAATCTGCGAGCAGGAGCTGCCCAATGCGCTTGTGCTGCCCCGAGGCGCGGCATCGCTGCCACAGCTATTTGCCGCAGGCGAGTTCGATGCCATCACCATTAACTTTCCCACGCCGCAGCCCAAGGCCAAGTACGCCAAAAAACGACTCGTCCATGTCGACCATCTGATACTCTATCGCCCGCTCTTTGCAGCTGGCGCCACCGTAACGCTGCGTACCGACAGCAAGCCATTGCGCGACTACGCCTTGGGGCAGTTTGCCGCGGCCGGCTACGATACACTTTGGGTAAGTAACGACGTTCGCCGCGACCATCCCGAGCATCCCGAGACCGAATACGAATGCCGCACGCGCGAGATGGGTGCCGTCGTCTATGGCATCTGCGCCACGCCCGGTGCGCTGCCAACCGACGAACAGCTCGCGGCGGGCCGCGTGCAGGAACAAAGTCTTGCCTGCTACCTACCCAATAACCTCGATGAGCTCACCTATGTACCTCTGGGCATGGAAGAGGCCGTCGAGAACTTTAGAAACCGCACCCGCAAAGGCAAAAAGCGCCTTCCGCAGGAGTCATAGGGGCTTTTGGCGGTCGCTACGCCAGCGAGCAAGCACAAATAGGCACCGATGAACGACCCTCAAACCTAAGTGAGTAGACTTTTTAGCAATAGCTAAGCACAACCCGCATAGGAAGAAATAAAACCGCAGGTAGAGCCCTTGCGCAAAAGTCATGTGCTCGCGATATTGCAAAAAGTCTACTCACTTAGCTGACAACTGCACCAAACGGCTGAGCAGAACGCCCATTTCCTGCATTTTCTTTCGCGCTGGCGCCCCGCACCGCCGCTACGCCATAATGGATGGCGGACAAACGGCGAGAGAAAGTACCCCCACATGGCACAGACCACGATAGATACCGCCGCCAGCACCGTCTCTGGCGCCGGCGCCGCCAGCTCATTCTCGGGCGGCACGGGAACCGAAGCCGAATTCGGCTCACTCGGCGCGCTCTCCCCCACCTGGTGGGAGCCCGAGGACGGCAGCGAGCCCGAACCGTGGCTCACGCCCGACCAGGCCTTCGAGCGCTTCTTTGAATGGACGAGCAATCGCGGTATTGAGCTGTGGGACCACCAAGAAGAGGCCCTCATGGATCTAGCCGCCGGCGATCACGTCATTCTGGGCACGCCGACCGGCTCGGGCAAGTCGCTTGTCGCGCTAGGTATGCTCTTTATGGGCATGGCGCAGGGCAAGCGCTGCTACTACACGGCTCCTATCAAGGCTCTGGTCAGCGAGAAGTTTTTCGACTTGGTGCAGGTGCTCGGCCGCGATAACGTCGGTATGATCACCGGCGACACGCATATCAACACCAAGGCGCCCGTCATCTGCTGCACGGCAGAGATCCTTGCCAACGACGCACTGCGCGAGGGCGAAGATGCCGATGTTGGCTGCGTCGCCATGGACGAGTTCCACTACTTTGCCGACCCTGATCGCGGTTGGGCCTGGCAGGTGCCGCTGCTCACCCTGCCTCACACGCAATTCATGCTCATGAGCGCCACGCTCGGCGATGTCACCGCGATTGCCGCCTCGCTCGAGGAACACACCGGCGCTACCTGCGACTTGGTCGTCGATGCCCCACGCCCTGTGCCGCTGAGCTACGGCTATGTGACGACCTCGCTCGAGGGCACCGTCGAGCTCGCGATGCGCCGCGGCGAGGCCCCGCTCTACATCGTGCACTTTAGCCAGGATGCCGCCCTTGCGACGGCACAGTCGCTCGCCAATTTTGGCATCGCCAGCAAGGAGCAGCGCGAAGCCATCAAAGAAGCGGCAAAGGGAACGAGCTTCTCGACGGCCTTCGGCAAGATCCTCAAGCGTTTGCTCGGCTGCGGCGTCGGCGTGCACCACGCCGGTATGCTGCCGCGCTATCGCCTGCTGGTCGAGCGCCTGGCGCAGCAGGGCCTACTGCCCGTCATTTGCGGCACCGACACACTCGGCGTCGGCATCAACGTGCCCATCCACACCGTGGTCCTCACCGCGCTCACCAAGTTCGACGGCTACAAGATGCGTCGCCTGCGCGCCCGCGAGTTCCATCAGATTGCCGGTCGCGCCGGCCGCTCGGGGTTCGATACCGAGGGCATGGTGATTGCCGAGGCACCCGAGCACGAGATCGAGAACGCCAAGCTCATGGCCAAGGCGGGCGACGACCCCAAAAAACTCCGCAAGATTAAAAAGAAGAAGGCCCCCGAGGGCTTTGTCACCTGGAACAAGCAGACCTTTGAGCGCCTGATCGAGACGCAGCCCGAAACGCTCAAGCCGCGCCTGCGCATCACACACTCCATGGTGATTAGCGTAGTCGAGCAGGGCGGCGATGCCCGAGCCCGCGTACACGACCTCATCGAGACGAGTCTGCAGACCCCTGAGGAAAAGGCAAAGCTCGAGGTTCGTGCCGACGAGATCTTCGCCACGCTCATCGATTCCAGCGTCGTCGTTCGCACCGAAGTGCCGCCCGCACCCGACGCTCCGGCTGACGCCGCGCCGGACATCAACTACGCGCTGACGGTCGACCTGCCCGAGGACTTTGCGCTCGACCAGCCGCTCTCGCCGTTTTTGCTTGCCGCACTGGAGTTGCTCGATCCCGAGAGCGAGACCTATACCATGGACCTCATCTCGATGGTCGAGGCAACGCTCGAGGATCCCAAGCAGGTGCTGCGCGCACAGGAGCGCGCCGCACGCGATCGCGCTATGGCCGAGATGAAAGCCGACGGCATTGAATATGAGGAGCGTCTGGAGCGTATTCAGGACGTCACGTACGAAAAACCGCTCGAGGATTTGCTCGACGCCGCCTTTGACAAGTACTGCCAGGAAGTACCCTGGGCCAACGACTACCAGCTCTCGCCCAAGAGCGTCCTGCGCGACATGCTGGAGAGCGCGAGCGACTTTAAGGGTTACATTCAAAAGCTCGGCATCGCCCGCTCCGAAGGCATTCTGCTGCGCTACCTGGCAGAGGCTTACCGTTCTCTCGACCGTACCGTGCCCATCGAAAAGCGCGACGAGCGCCTTCGCGACATCATTTCGTGGCTCGGCTTTGTGGTGCGCTCGGTCGACTCGAGCCTGGTGGACGAGTGGGAGAACGCCGGCAACCCGGCGGCCCTCGACGCCGCACCGCCGCAGGGCATCGACGAAGTCGTGGCTGACCGCCGCGGCTGCACGCTGCTGGTGCGCAACGCGCTCTTCCGCCGCGTGACCCTTGCCGCCCGCGAGCACGTTCGCGACCTGGGCGAGCTCGACGAGGACTGGGGCATGAGCGAGGTCCGCTGGCAAAAGGCGCTCGACGCCTATCACGAGCAACACGAGGAAATTCTCACCGACGGAGATGCCCGCAGCTCCGCGATGTTTTCCATCGACGAGAGCGACGAGAAGACGCAGCACGTGTGGCATGTGCACCAGATTTTTGCCGACGAGGATGGCGACCACGACTTTGGCATCATGGGCGATGTCGACCTGGACGCCACGCAAGACGGCGGCGAGGTCATCTTCAAGAACTACCGTGTCGGCTTTATCGAGGACCTGCTCGAGGACTAGCCGGGCGCAATGGAACGAAACGAAGCGGGGCCGCTGGCAACATCGCCAGCGGCCCCGCTTTTTGCGCGATACGTTATACCTTACTCGGCATCCTCGACCTCATACGAATCCGCCTCGGCGGGCTCATCGTTTGTCTCTGGCGCAGCCCCGCGCGCCTCGTCAAAGGCGGCCTTCATGGTCTTGTTGCCCCACGTGAGCTTGCGAATGGTAAGATCGTCGGCTTTCTTGTTGGCCAGGCGCAGATTGTTCTCGGAGGACAGCAACGCCTCCTTGGTTTTTTGCAGATGGCTAATCGTCTTGTCAATCTCATCGATCGCCGTCTGGAACTTGCGGCTCGCGATCTCGTAGTTACGACCGAAATCATTCTTGAACTTTTCCATCTTGGCTTCGAAGTTCGTGACATCGATATTCTGCTGTTTGTACTCCGCTAGCTCCTGCTTATAACGCAGCGAACCCATGGCGGCGTTGCGCAGCAGCGTGATCATCGGAATGAAGAACTGCGGGCGGATCACGTACATCTTCTCATAGCGGTAACTCACGTCGACGATGCCCGCGTTATAGAGCTCACTCTCAGGCTCCAGCAGGGTGCAGAGCACCGCATACTCGCAGCCTTTCTGGCGACGATCGTGATCGAGTTTCTTAAAGAAGTCCTCGTTTTTATGCTTGGTCGCGGTCTCATCGTTCTCGTTTTTCATCTCGAACATAATCGAGATGATCTCGTTGCCGCTCGCGTCGCACTCGCGGAAGATAAAGTCGCCCTTGGTACCCTCGGACGCATCGTTATCTTTCTCGAAGTACGCGTTGGGAAACGCCGTCATGCGCAGACGGTTGAACTCAGTCTCGCAGTGCTGCTCGAGCGACTCGCCCACCATCTTGGTGGACAGGCGGACCTTCATGTCCTTAAGGCGCTCAATCTCTTCATCCTTGTAGCGAATCAGGTCATCGCTCGCGCGCTTGGCCTGCGCAAGCTCGAGCTCGTGTGCCGCCTTGGCTTGCTCCTCACGAGAATCGCGCACCGCCAGCTCGCTCGTCAGTTTGGCACGCGCCTCATCGCGCTCTCGCTCCGCCGCGGCGACCGCCTCTGACAGGTTCATTTTTGCCATCAGTTCCTGCTCGCGCAGCTGGGCACGCAGGCCCTCGGCCTCCTGCTCAGACCGAGCCTTTGCGGCGGAAAGCTTCTCCTGCACCTTCGCGCGGTAGTCTGTGAGTGTGCGTTCGGCCTCGCTGCGAGCGGCATCGAGCTCACGCTGAGACTCGGCCGCGGCAGCGGCAAGCGCCATCTCCTGGGCCTTGTCCGCCGCGGCAAGCTTGGCCTGCAACTCGGCAATCTGGGCATCTCGTGCAGCTACATCGTTTTGAGCAGCATTGCGCGCCGCCGACTCGGCAAGCTTGGCTTCGTCATCCTTGCGCCCCAGCTGCGCACGCAAGTTGTCGATTTCGCGCTGGAGCTCGGCGTTCTCCTTTTGAGCGTCGGCACGGGCCTCAACCGCCGCGCGCTGGCTTGCGCTCTCGCGCTCCGCGGCAGCGCCCTCGAGTTTGGCGTGCAGCTCGGCAAGCTCCGCATCGCGCTTGGCGAGTTCTTGCGCCAGCTGCTGGGCTGCAGCGTTCTTCTGCTCGACAAGCTGAGCGTCGCGCTGAGACTCCGCCTTTTGCAAAGCAGCCGTCGAGCGCGAGCGCTCAAGCTCCAGCGCCTGCTCGCCCTCGCGCTGAACAGCCTTCACGCGCTCGTCCAGGTCGCGCGAGAACTCGGCGTCGCGCACCTGCTTGACGATATCCGCATAACCGGACGCATCGACCTTAAAAACTTCACCGCAATGCGGGCACTTGATCTCGTTCATGGCAGCTCCTCGATGGACGCAAATTTCAACCGCCTACACTCTACCGCGCCGCACAGACAAAAAAGGCGCCGCTGCCATAATGGCAGCGGCGCCAGAACCACCATAAAGGTGCCTGTCCCCTTTGCGGTGGTTTGTGTGGTGGTTCGAGAATTACAGCCCAAAGAAGTCAAGGATTTGATCACGGCTTACGGGCTTGTAATCGTTGGCATCGAGACCGACATCATAGCGAAAGATAGGGCGCTCGCGATCGCGGTTGCGCGCGTTGGTGCGGTCTCCCCTGCTGTGGATATGCCCGTGCAGCATGATGGCGCCGCGCGCCTTGCCATTCCAGCTGAGCATGGGGTAATGGCTCATAACTAGACGATGGCCCTTGGCATAGCCGGGAGCAATCTCCAGGTAATCGCATACCTCATCCCAAATCTGCGGTACGTCGGGATCTTCCCAATCACCGTCATGGTTGCCACGGATGAGCGTCACATTCTGGCATTCGATGCGCTCGCGCAGGCGCACCGCCTCCGCCAAGGGCAAACGATAGGTAAAGTCTCCCAAGATATAGAGACGGTCGTCCGCCGCCACGCACTCATTGATGGCATCGATGACCTTGCGGTTCATCTCCTCGACCGAATCAAACGGCCGATCCATATCGTGCAAGATATTCGTATCGCCCAGGTGCAGGTCGGCGGTAAACCACATCATCGTCTCTGTCCTCATTTCGCAACGTGTTCAACTCGTGCTAAGTATACAGACGCAGCGATGCAGCGGTTATCCAAAGAGCCCGCCGAACAGTCCGCGGCGGCGCTTGTCTTGCTTTTTCGAAGCGTCGCCCTGGGCGTTCTTGTCCTGCCGCTTCTTCCGGTCCTGCTCCAGCTCATCATCGTCGATCAGCATATCCCACTCAAACGGGTCGTCCGTCAGATCGAACAGGTCATCGTCATCAAACATGACCGCCTCCATTGCCGATTAGCGAGCATCCACCACATAGAGACCAACGCGCACCTGATGCCACGGGCTGCGCTCGGGAGCAACCTGTTGCACGCGAGCCTCAAATACGTCCTCGTGGCCGTAATACATCATCAAGGACAGCGGGCCGACCTCGTTTCCCGGAACATACCCAAGCTTGGTGTTGCCGTAGTAGATCGCAACCGCCTCGGGATCATGGGGGTTATCGCGCTCGGCACACAGCGTCAGTTTATCGCCCACTTTAAGATCGCCCAAGACCAAGGCGCCATCGGCATACTGAAATCCTGCAATATGAAACGACAAAAGAACACGTGAAGGCTCGTACATGGCAACTCCTCTAACGACCGAATAAACCGGCACTTAACCTTACTGAGAAGCTTACGGGCCCGTGCGGACAAAATTTCACCCGCTCGCACCTTTCGCCCATTTGCCGCAACGCTTGCGAGACAGAGCGCCTGCAGATAAGATAGAGGCACGGATGGCACCCGTTGCAGCGGGTCTTGCCAACTCCAGTACACGTTTACATCGTGAGAAGTGGCCGTCTTCGCTTATGCGGGGGCGGCTATTTCGTTCGGCCGATAAACAGGCCAAGCTCGATAGCCGCGATCAACAACGCCAATAACGAAATGACATCGCTTACGTTCATACCAAATCCCTTCTAAAGGGAGTTGGCCCATCCGTGCTCCATAGCAGTAGTCTAACGCAAAATGCGGGTAATAGGAACATCTGTTCGTATTACCCGCACCCTTTTCTAATGCACAAACATGCGCACGAACTTGTGCTTCCAGCTTGCGTAAGGGGCATAGCGGAACGGCACGTCCAGCCACGTTGCCTTGTTCACGATGCTCTTCTTGTGGCTAAACGTATCGAAGCTCTCGCGTCCATGGTACTGTCCCATACCGCTCGCCCCCATGCCGCCAAAGCCCATATGGCTCGTGGCCAAATGCATAATGGTGTCATTAACACAGCCACCACCAAAGGGCACGTAACGCACAAAGCGCTGCTGAACCTCACGGTCCTGGCTAAAGATATACAGGGCCAGCGGCGTCGGACGATCCGTAATAAACGTCTCGGCCTCGTCTAGGCTCTCAAACGTCAGCACCGGCAAGATGGGGCCGAAAATCTCCTCCTGCATCACGGCGTCATCGGGGGACACGCCATCCAAAATCGTCGGCTCGATCTTGAGCGAAGTCTCGCGCGCGGTACCTCCAAGCACGACCTTATCGGGATCGATCAGCCCGCGCACGCGTGCAAAATGCTTGGCGTTGACGATATGCCCGTAATCCTCGTTATCGAGCGGATGCTCGCCAAACATACGGCGGACCTCTTCCTTGATGAGACCCAGCAGCTCGTCGTGCACGCGCGTATCGACCAGCAGGTAGTCGGGCGCCACGCAAGTCTGCCCCACGTTGAGCCATTTACCAAAGGCGATACGGCGCGCCGCGACCTTCAAGTTAGCCGTCGCATCCACGATGCAGGGACTCTTCCCGCCCAGCTCAAGCGTCACGGGCGTAAGGTTTTTACTTGCGCGCTCCATAACGAACTTGCCGACCGGAACGCTACCGGTAAAGAAGATCTTGTCCCAGCACTCGTCGAGCAGCGCTTCGTTCTCGGCGCGCCCGCCCTCGACAACCGTCACCAGGCACGGATCAAATGCCTCTTCACAGATCTGCTTGAGCACCGCACTCGATGCCGGAGCATAGGCACTCGGCTTGATGACCACGGTGTTGCCTGCGGCAAGAGCGCCAGCGAGCGGCTCGAGCGTTAGCAAAAACGGGTAGTTCCAGGGGGCCATGATGAGCGCGACGCCATAGGGCACGGCTTGCGTCTTGCACACACTCACGGCGTTGGCGAGGTCGCACGGGCGCAGGCGCGGACGACTCCATCGAGCCACGTGCGCAATCTGATGACGGATCTCGGAAAGCGAGGTGCCGATCTCGCACATATAGGCTTCGTCATGTGACTTACCCAGATCGGTCTTGAGCGCATGGGCAATATCGGCTTCGTGCGCCCGCACTGCGTCGCGCAAGCTCACGAGCGCGCGACGGCGAGCGTTGACATCAAACGTGGCGTGCGTCTTAAAATAGGCGCGCTGATCGGCAACGATGCGCGCGATTTCCTCGGTGTTCATGGGCCCTCCTAGTTCTCGTCTTCAAACATACCACCCGCAACGACCTCGTACATATGCTCGAGCTCCAAACGGTCCATTAAAAGCGGAACGGGGTACAGGGGATTGGCCTCGGCATCGGCATGCGCCGCCATCTCAGGAATGTCGGAGCGGCGAATGCCCGTCACATATTTGGGTATGCCCAAGGCGGCGTTCATGCGGTCGACCCAATCGATAAAGGCCTCGGCCGCCAGGCTGTCCAGCGCATTAGCCGGCGCAATGCCGGCCATGCGGGCGAGATCGGCGAGCTTGGGAGCAGCAGCTTCGCCATAGGCACGAAGCATGTGCGGCAGGATGATGGCGTTGGCCAAGCCGTGGGGAATCCCGTAACGCCCGCCCAGGCTGTGCGCGATGGCATGGACGTATCCAACATAAGAGCGCGTAAAGGCAACGCCCGCTTTATACGCCGCCGAAAGCATATTGCGGCGCGCACGCATGTTGCCACCGCACTCATAGGCCTCGAGCAAATTGTCGTGGATGAGCTGCACCGCCTGGCGCGCCATCCTGCGCGTATAGGGCGTGGTGCTGCGCCCGATAAAGGCCTCGACGGCATGTGTCAGGGCGTCCATGCCCGTTTGCCCCGTAATGGAGGCGGGCAGGCCGCGCGTAAACTCGGGGTCGTGCACCGCAAAGCGCGGGATAAGCACAAAGTCGTTAATGGGGTACTTGTAGTGCGTCTCGTCATCGGTAATTACCGCCGCGAGCGTGACTTCGCTTCCCGTGCCTGCCGTGGTGGGAACGGCGATGAGAAGCGGCAGGCGACGATGAATCCGCAGCAGGCCGCGCATCTTGTTGATGGGCTTGCTTGGCTGCGCAATGCGTGCGCCCACGCCCTTGGCGCAGTCCATGGCCGAGCCACCGCCAAAGCCGATAATAGCCTGGCAGGCGCTCTCTCGATACAGGGACGCCGCTTCCTCCACGTTTGAGACCGTGGGGTTCATACGCGTTTCGGCATAGACCGTAACGCCAATCCCCTGAGCCGTAAGCGCACGCTCGAGTGATGCCGTGAGCCCCAAACGTGCAATACCAGGGTCCGTTACGATAAGGACCTTCTGGATCGAGCGCTTTTGAAGCACCGCGGGCACATCCTCGGCATGCTCCAAAATGCGCGGCTCGGTATAGGGCAGGATCGGCAATGTAATGCGAAAAACCGTTTGATACGTTCGGCACCAGGCGCGGCGGGCTAGATGCATAAAGGAAACTCCCTCATTTGTTGATTGGTCAACATTTGCTCGACCGATTGTACTCATCGGAGGTCGCACGAGGTCTAGCAATCGTTAATCAATCAACATCTTCACATGCCCAAAATTGTTTTATTAAAAATCATTCCTAATAGGCTTCACATTCGGTCGCATTTATGGATAATAGAACTCGTCAAGACGCACGTCCGGAGAGGGCCCTTACGGGACCGGACGAGCGCGCCATCGCCATCGATCGAAAGGATCGAATTATGAAGTTTGTTTGCCCCGTTTGCGGTTATGTGGAAGAGTTCGACGGCGACCAGCTGCCCGAGGATTTCAAGTGCCCCCAGTGCGGCGTTCCCGGCTCTCGCTTCCTGAAGCAGGAGGAGGGTCAGCTCGAGTGGGCTGCCGAGCACGTCGTGGGCGTCGCCAAGATGGAGGGCGTCTCCGAGGACATCGTTGCTGACCTGCGCGCCAACTTTGAGGGCGAGTGCTCTGAGGTCGGTATGTACCTGGCCATGGCTCGCGTCGCTCATCGCGAGGGCTATCCCGAGATCGGCCTGTACTGGGAGAAGGCTGCCCACGAGGAGGCCGAGCACGCCGCCAAGTTCGCCGAGCTCCTGGGCGAGGTCGTGACCGACTCCACCAAGAAGAACCTCGAGATGCGCGTTGAGGCCGAGAATGGCGCCACCGCCGGCAAGACCGATCTTGCCAAGCGCGCCAAGGCCGCCGGTCTCGATGCTATCCACGACACCGTGCACGAGATGGCCCGCGACGAGGCTCGCCACGGCAAGGCTTTCGCCGGCCTGCTCAAGCGTTACTTTGGCTAAGCCAACCGCCTGAGACATAACCTCTAGCTCGAAGAAGGCCCGGACCGTATTGGTTCGGGCCTTTTCGTTGGCTTATTGCAGTTGCTCCTGAAGAACACTGAGCGACTGAGAGCTCAGGTCGTCGTATTGTATGAGGACGCGAGATGGAGCGTTCTTAGTCGATGCCCGATCACCCGTCCACAGGCAATCGGCGATGTTGACATAGGAAATACGAGCGTCAGCGAGAGCCTTCGCGAAACTCTCCCCTGCCTTGTCCTCGGCCAGGGCAACAGTGCAGTAAAGGCCCGCGTCTGCATGATCGATCGAAACCTCCCCTGCCGGAAACGTTTTCCGTACAAGCGCCGCCAGGCCATCACGCGCCCCACGAGCACGAGCGCGCACGCGGTTCACATGTCGCTCGTAATCACCCGATTCCAGCAAACGCGCCAAGGCAACCTGATCAACAGAACTTACCGACGAGGCGTAGAAACCAAGGTTGCGTTTAAACCTCTCCATTAGTTCATCGGGCAGCACCATGTACGCCAAACGTAACGCCGATGAAAGGCTCTTCGAAAACGTGTTGGTGTAGATAACCGACTGGGCGGCATCGATCGACGCGAGCGCGGGAATCGGCTTGCCGGCAAGGCGAAACTCACAATCAAAGTCGTCTTCGATGAGATACCGACCTGGCCGCTCGGCGGCCCAGCTCAGCAACGCATAGCGACGTGCAATGCTCGTCACAAGACCAGTCGGATACTGATGAGACGGCATCAGGTGAAGGACATCGGTCCCGGTTTTCTGCAGCGCGCTCAAGTCCACGCCCTCAGCATCCAACGGGACATGCCGCACTTCGCAACCCATGGCCTGATAGATGCGCGTCAAGCGCAAATAGCCTGGATCCTCGACGGCATACACCTTGTCCGCGCCAAGCAACTGAACCAACATGGTATCGAGCAGCTGGGCGCCCGCACCGATAACGATATTGTCGGGATTGACATTCATGCCCCTTGTCCCGCGCAGATGGTGCGCAATCGCACGTCGCAGTCGAGCGGTGCCATGCGCCGGTGCGGGCGAAAAGATTTCACGTTCGTCTTCGGACGTCAGCGTCGCCCGTAGCGCACTTTGCCAAAGCCGCGCCGCCTCCAAAGCGGAAGGAGAAAGTGCGTCGAATCGCTCTGCCTGCCCCATGGCATCATGCGCGCTGGGACCAACAGGGACAGCATCTCGGTCGATGTCCTCCGCAGCCGAAGCCAAAACCGGTGCATCCGGAAGTTCGCAAGCGTAGTAGCCACGACGCGGCATTGAGCAAATATAGCCCTCGGCAAGCAACTGGCTATATGCATTCTCGATAGTAATGACACTGATTCCCAGATGACTGGCAAAGGCGCGCTTAGACGGAAGATGCTCCCCCGCCGCAATGCGTCCAGCAACGATATCATCTTGAATTTGCTGATAAATATACTCATAAAGCGATGCTTCGCCGCGATTTTCCAAATTGTAGTCAAGCATGGGTCTATCACCTGACCTTATCGAATCATTCAATCTGGTATTAGTCTGACCTTGTTATTATCTCCAAAACTGAGTATTCCGCCATACCCAGCTCCCCGATAGGATGTTCCGTCAAGCAATGCACATGCCAACCAAGGGAGCAACCATGGCAGAACAGACCAGCAAGGCCGATCGCGTCAAACTCAATCGCGAGCTCGCGCAGATGCTCAAGGGCGGCGTCATCATGGACGTCACCACGCCCGAGCAAGCACGCATCGCCGAGGAGGCGGGCGCCTGCGCCGTCATGGCGCTCGAGCGCATCCCGGCCGACATCCGCGCCGCAGGCGGCGTCTCGCGCATGAGTGATCCCAAGATGATCAAGGGCATCCAAAAAGCTGTCTCCATCCCCGTTATGGCCAAGTGCCGCATCGGCCACATTGTCGAGGCGCAGATCCTGCAGGCCATCGAAATCGACTACATCGACGAATCCGAGGTCCTCTCCCCCGCCGATGATGTCTATCACATCGACAAGACCCAGTTTGACGTGCCGTTTGTCTGCGGCGCCCGCGATCTGGGCGAGGCACTGCGCCGTGTTGCCGAGGGCGCCACGATGATTCGCACCAAGGGCGAGCCGGGCACGGGCGACGTCGTTCAGGCCGTGCGCCATATGCGCAAGATCCAAAAGCAGATCCGCGACGTTGTTGCCCTGCGCGACGACGAGCTCTTTGAGGCAGCCAAGCAGCTGCAGGTTCCGGTCGAGCTGGTGCGCGAGGTCCATGCCACGGGCAAGCTCCCCGTCGTAAACTTTGCCGCCGGCGGAGTCGCGACCCCCGCCGACGCCGCGCTGATGATGCAGCTGGGCGCCGAGGGCGTCTTTGTTGGCTCGGGCATCTTTAAGAGCGGCGACCCCGCCAAGCGCGCCGCCGCCATCGTCAAGGCCGTGGCAAACTTCACCGACGCCAAGCTCATCGCCGAGCTTTCGGAGGACCTGGGCGAGGCCATGGTGGGCATCAACGCCGACGAAATCGAGATCATCATGGAAGAGCGCGGGCGCTAGTCCAGCAGAAAGGATCGCACATGAGCGATTATGCACACCAAACGGTTGCCGTGCTGGCGGTCCAAGGCGCTTTTGCCGAGCATGAGGCAAGGCTATCTGAGCTGGGCGCACGCTGTATTGAGCTGAGGCAGGCGGCTGATTTGAAGCAGAACTTTGACCGTCTGATACTTCCCGGCGGCGAGTCTACCGTTCAAGGGAAACTGCTTGATGAGTTGGGCATGCTCGAGGAGCTTCGTACCCGTATCGCTGAAGGCATGCCCGTCCTGGGCACCTGCGCCGGCCTGATTCTGCTGGCTCACGACCTTGCCGCTCATGACGATAAGGGCACGCCGCGTTTGGCAACCATGGATGTGCTCGTTGAGCGCAATGCCTATGGCAGACAGCTCGGCAGTTTTCGCACCAAGGGACAGGTAGACGGCATCGACGGTGAAGTGCCGCTGACGTTTATCCGCGCGCCCCGCATCGTCGAGGTCCACGGCGACGCCAAGGCCTTGGCAGAGGTCGATGGCCGCATCGTCGCCGCCCGCCAGGGCAACCAGCTCGGCGTCACCTTCCACCCCGAGCTCGACGAAGACACCCACCTCCACGAACTGTTCCTGCAAATGTAGGCAGAATTTAAACGAGCGTGGATTTTCGGACATACAACAAATGAGAGTGGATAATCTCCCACTTTGAGCTTGAATGCAGGCTCAAACCGGGAGATTATCCACTCTCATCCTATGTAGTCGTTGGGGACGTTCTTAAACGACTAGTCAAACAAGAACGTCCCCAACGACCATATTGCGATAGACGACCACGTTTGCCCAGATAAAACCGACCAAAATAAACCTGTCCCTTTTTGGTAGGTTTGGATCAAGGCGACGCCGATGTCTTGGCAACGACAGACACTATGACCCAATCCGAGGGCACTAAAAAGA
>CAJMPZ010000012.1 GCA_905215445.1 uncultured bacterium
AAAAGATCAAGTCGTCCTCGCAGACGCTCAAGCAGGAATACCTCGATACATACGAAGGAGGTGAATGACATGATAGGCAAGAGCTATGCAAAGATAGCGATTGTTGGCTTTGTACTTTGTCTTGCAATGGTGCTATGTGCATCATTTGCGAGGTATAGGTCCGAGCAGTCGTTCATCGATGGCGCTGAAAATGGGTTTGGCATAGACGGGATGTATGTCAACGATGGCGCGACCAGGCCGTCTATGGCGATTCTTGCAGGCGAAGACATGGAATGGCAAATCTGTAATGACGATGGCTCTTGTCTGAGTGGTCGTTTGGCCGCAACGAGCGACCCGAATTCGTTCGATCTTCTCGACAATGATGGATCGGATTGCGGTTCAGTTCACCTGTCGTATGCATCACGAGATGGGATGGACGGCATTCTCTACGTCTCCCACGAGTCTGGCGATTTCAAGATGCGCAGGACTAACCGAGTGCCGGCTTTTTTCGAGGAGTGAGAATTCCCGGCGGCCTGCCGATCAGGCCGCCGGGGTATTGAACCCCGCATTCATCCGTACACACACGGATGAATGCGGGAAGTGTCCGGGTGAAGTTGATAATCAAGGAAACAAAGCCGTTCTGCCTGGGACGGCTTTGGCTTGGACTTTAACTACAACATCGCAATCGACACTTATCAGCTCGCGCAACGCGCATGGCCAAATCTCGGACGCTGGTGCATGGAGGACCTTCGAGATTTACTGGACATCCAAAACGACGACGCACACCGCGTGCTCGCCGACTGCGAAGACGAGATGGCTGTCTACAATGCGATCAGAAACGGCGTGAAGTCCGGAGAGCTTTCTGTGGAACCGCCGCGCCGTCGCGCGAGCCGACCGGGCAACCCGGGCAATCTGGTCCCGGCTCTCCCGGTCGTATTCCTACGATATCGCCCCTAGATCACCAATGTGTCAGATAAAGAATGAGGCAATGGCTATGATCACGCCTACGGCAGATGCAACGACTGCGCCTTTTTTCCTCTCCTTTAGTCCGACGAATAGGGTTGCCGTAAAGTAAAGGGCGGAAATGCAGGCTATGGCAAGCGAAACGAGCTCCTTGGGCGGTTTCAGCAAAAGGTCGCTAGCAAAGAGTAATGCAAGCAGGGCAAAGCCGATTGTGGTCAAGTATCTCGATTGATTTTGCGACTGCATGGCAACTGCCTTTCAGAACATGCAAGTGAAAAGTCGGTACGATGTCATTGCGGTTGCAAACAAGCCGCCGCCAGGACCGGTTGTCACGAGACCGGCGATAACTTCAGCGGTGCCAGCAAGGTAGGGATCGCGCAGGCAAGCCTCCTCCTTCGCGTTCAGCTTGACCTTGTGAGGGACGGTGCGGTTATTTGCAAATCCGTGAGAATCGGACCACGCCTTGGAATATGAATCCGTGCAGCGTCCGCGCTCAAAAAGGGATACATCGTATTTTTCGTCGTAGTTGTCTCCGACGTAGATCTCGCTGCTCTCGGCGGGAGACCCCTCGTCGGCATAGGCTGCCGCAACGGGCACAAATGGTGTCATGACAAGGGAGAGGCAAAGAGCTGCTGAGACGATGGAGGGCAGGCATTTCTTCATGGCTGGCTCCTTAATCTGGCCTTTGATAGTTACTTGATGTCGCCTCCTTCCGCTTTATATCCGTTGTATTTGGCGTATTTCTTTAATAAGGCAAGAGGTTCTTCCTCTCCTTCGGATAAGCCGATGATGTTTCCTTGATCATCCAGTATGAATACGGACGGAATATGCTCAAGTTCATATTGGTCATACACGGTTTTATCTTAATCTATGTATATGGGAAAGTCTCCTTCATGGACCGAGGCTTCTTCAATTGTGCTGTCCTCGGAAACAGTGAAAAGGTTCTTCCTTAAGGCTGCGAAATTAGTCATATGCAGCACTGAAATCGCACTTGACACCGAGACCAGTTACGTCCACATCCGCGTCCGGAACGAATCGAAGCGGTATCCCGTTTCAAAACGTATGCGTTTCACCATGAGAGAGGGATCTGTCATGAGCTGGAAACCGAGAAAATGCGTTATCGCCTTACTGACTCTGGCGACTCTGACGTGTTTCGCCGCCTTAATCGCCGTCAATATCAAACCGCAACACGATGCTTATCCCTCATCTTTGTCCATTAAAATGGGCCAAAATTTCAGCCTCGGCCGAAACGTCAATTATTTTAACAAGCTAAAGCCTAATGAGGAAAATATCTTGATGTTCTGGGCATCGTGGTGTCAGCACTGCGAATCTCTCATAGAAGATATGCAACAACTGACTTAACGGGAACGTTCGAGCAGTGCCGGAGTCTCCAGCTGGATTGTTCCGACTGGGACGTCAGCCCGAATACACTGCATGGCGACTCCAACAAGAACGCGCTCGGCGTATTCCTTCCCAAAGCATGGCAATAGACAAGTTCAAGTGAACGCATGAAGGTGGCTCCCGAACCATCGGGAGCCACCTTCGCAATTCAACCGATGGGAAAACCGACTGCTAATTCAATTTGACCCAGATGGCGGGACGGACTCCGAGCAAGTCATCCTGCTCGCTCCCGTCATCGCCAAATTTGATATCGCCCATCTTGCACACGTAATTGGCTAGGGGCTGCCCGACATAGTAGAAATCACTATAGTCTGAGCTGCCGCTGTACTTCTCGACGGTAGAGGTCCACCAGTCCTTAACTTTATCGTCCTTCACTGACTTTGCGTACCGGAAATCGTCCGATAGCGCGGGTTCGCAAAGGAGAAAGGAGTTGAGAATCGTGACGTCTCCGTCGATGAGGCCCCGCTCGACATCGCTGAAGGCGAAATCCCTGAAGCTGCCGTTCAGATAGTCGTATAGCGAGCTGGACTTGAAATCGGTTGCGTCGCCTTGCGTATCGAACGCCATCTCGTCGATGCACTGCTGGGTTACGAGAAGGGCCCGACCGTCCTCCTTGTCGACTACGATCCATCTGATCGGTCTGCCGGCGATTGCGGCGCCCTTGTAGGCCGCCAGCCCACCCGAATAGGTCCCGAACTCGACGGTCTGCCCAATCGACTTGCTGTCGATTACCTCCTGCTCCGCCTTCATGTCCGCCCGCGCTTCGAGCATGGACGGCAGGGGCGAGATGGCGACCATGACGGCAAGCAGGACGATGCCCGCGACAGCCGCGACGGCTATCTTCTTCCTCCTTTTCGAGAGGTTCGCAATCTTCGCGCCGGCCTCCCTTGCCTTCTTGCCCGAATCCCCGTATCCCTGCTCGGCCAGCTTCTCGAGGCTTTCCTTGGCGGCCTCAGCTTCCTTCCTGTTGCCCTTCTCGAGTATCGCGACGCTCGTCTTGTAGACCCTGTCCCTTCTGGATTCATCCAGGAACGCGGCATTTTCCAGATCCGCCATTTTCTCGCGCACGGCGCCGCAGTTCCAGCAGGTATCGCGCTTGAGGTTCACCGCACCGCAGCCGCACTGCCACCACTCGTCGTGTTCGGAATGGACGCCCGCGCATTTGAAGGTATCGGCCCCCATCTCGGAGAGCAGGACATCGCGTTCCGACTCCTCGACCCCGTTGAGTGCGAGTGGCGCGGGGCTATCGATGTCGATCGGGTCGCCGAAGGAGGTCTCGCCGTCCGCTCGGGTCACAACGGCACGCGAGCCGGTGATAACAGACAGCTTGATTCTCACCGCCTTGGGCCTGAGCACCTCGCCGGCGGGCAGGTCGGCATCTAGGAGCGAGAAGTCGACGGTCTCCGTCTCCCCTCCCTCGCCCTCGAGCCCGACAGTGAACTCTATGCGGCTGATGGGTTTCGTCGATACGTTGACGATCTTTGTTTGGAGGAAGCAGGCTCCCGTCTCGGTGTCTCTGGAGACTTGGATGGCTAACATCCTGACAGGGCAAAGCTCCTGCCAGGAGGGGTTGGCGTCGCGGTAAACAATCTTGTATTTCGACATTACTACACCTCGGGCAGGGCGTCTTCGTCCCTTTGTGCGCTGGGCGCCGGTGCCGCTCGGTCGGGCAGAGCGCAGACGATCAGGCCGACCATGAGCGCCGTGCCGAAAAGGCCGATGAACCAGAGGATTCCCGCGCCATTGGTGTAATGCCCCTTGGCCCTGGCGATCTTAACGAGCTCCGCCACGCCGCAGATGTTGGCGGCGATCGCCAGGAAAGGCAGGAAGAAGATTATCAGCTCCAGGCTTCTCATTTTTGGTCCCTTCTTCTCGACCACCCGCTTCGACACCGGCGGTCCTCCGTTACTTCCGACATCACCAATTCTACTGTCCTCACCTGCGAATTTGTTGAGCAACAAATTCGATTGTGTGAGCGGTCGGTTGAGCTGCGCAGACGTTGAGCTAATTATTCTTTGCCGCTGCGGCAAGACCAGCACAACTTTTTGGAATAGTCCTACGCTCGGCAATGTATCTACAAGCCCTGAGCGAAGGGAGTCGCATATGCATGCAGCGGCAATTAACCTTCGGGGGGGGGGTATCTCCTAGGAATACCCGCCTCCGAAGGCAGTCAATCATCGAGTACGTCCTGATTATCGCCATCATCGGCCTGGTTATCGTGTTCGCGGGACCCGGCGTGGCAGGCGCCATCCGAAACCAGTTCAACCTGGTCGGCAACACGGTGAACAGCGGGACGACTGGCGACACCGAGGGCGGCGCGTCCGGCGGCGGCTCCACTGGGGCCGATTCCGCGACCGTACAGACGGCTGTCGCCAAGGACGCGAAGGACTGGACGCTCGATGAGCAGAAGGCCGTGGCCGAGGACATCGCAGACAAGGGCGAGGCGTCTCCCGCCTACGCCAAGGCGAAGGCCGCCATGGATGCGGGGACGAAGTTCTCGATGAAGTTCACCGATGGAAAGACGCTGACCTACCTTATCATCGGCATCAACCACGACGACCTTGCTGACGGCACCGGCAAGGCAGGTCTTACATTCTTTACAACATCAACGAATATCTCCTCTCGCATGAATCCCGATTCCAGGATTACCAGCGGCTGGGAGAAGTCGGAGATTCGAGCGAAGATGAACTCGGGCGAGATCTGGAACCTGATGCCCTCCGATTTCCAGTCCAAGGTGAAATCGGTCAGGAAGCTCACGAACAATGTCGGCGGCGGACCCGCAAACAAGGATGCCGCCGTCACTGCAACTTCAGGCAAGCTGTTCCTGCTCAGCTACTCCGAGATCGTCCCCACCTCCTACTGGGCATCCAGCTACCCTTGGACTTCCTCCGAGGGCACCCAGTACGAGGCCTTCAAGGGCAAGGTGACGGAGAACTATTCGGACAACGATTGCCTGAAGATTAGCATCTCTTGGTGGGAGCGTTCGGTGCTTCCGTACAGCTCTGGGTACTTCCTCGATGCCAACAGCAACTGCGATCCGTCGAGCTACGGCAACGCGACGGACACGACGGGCTCGATTTGCGTCTGTCCCGCCTGGTGCTTCTAGGCATTTTGTCCTATAAGCCGACATTTGGATAATGACCCGTGCGACCCTGCGCGGGCCTTTCTTTTGGCGACTGAGATCAAGAAAACAGTATTGCTTCGTCTTTTGTCCTACTCATCTCATACCTGGTTTTTTAACTACCCAATCAGAGATTGGACCGAATAACAATGGCGCCTTACAGCTTCGGAAGTTCCGCGTCTATCGTAGACAGGACTGGATTGTCGGAAACGCTGGTTTGAAGCCGCTTGTCCGGCAGCGCCGCCACAATCATCGCGGCACTCGCGGGGGTCGCGAAAACGATTATGAAAGTCAGTTTTAGCCTCTGGTCCTCATATCCCTTGTCCATTGCCGCTTTGACAATAAGCCGGTTTGAAAAATAGCAAGCTACGCCATAGCAAACGATTAAGGCCAATACGATAAACCACATGTGTATTACCTCTCAATTCGAAGGCTCATTGATGCGCAAAGCGATCGGATGCCGTCAATAAAAGCCGATGTCTAGTTATAAGGGGTATGGAATTCAGCCGAAGCCAACGTCTCCCCTGTCACGGGATCGAATAGCGTGACCCTGTGGTCATAGACATTCGAGCCAGTGTTGCGGAGCCATATAGTATTCCACCCGCGCTCGAAGTCCATTGTGTAGTCGGTGGGATTTCTTTGAGAATAGTCTTCTTTTACTATGCCGTCGACACCCCATGTATGCTCCTCCAAGACGCGAACTTTCACCTTTTCCTGAGTTCGGTCTCCGCCGTCGACGAAGGCATGGACGTAGGGGCGTCCCATAGACTTCGATGCAATCTCGGTCAAAGATGTTGTGGTGTCGTCTATGCTGGTGTTCACGATAATCTTCGCGCTCACCCTATACAGTTCCGAACGCAGCTCGGCGGCATCGCCATAGCCCGCCTCGGCGAGTTCGTCTAGATATTCCTTCGTCAGGGCGTCGCTGCTGTCATAGTGGTCCGTCACGTACTTATATTCCGCGTCCTGGGCATCGGTGATGCTGTCGGCCTTCTTGTACCACTGGACGGCGAGCTCCAGATCGCCGTTTTTCTCAAGGTTTTCTGCGAAGGAGAATGCCGATTTCACCTCCATCCTCGCCGAATCGCCGTATGGGGCAATCGCCCTGAATTCGACATACGCCTTTCTGAAGTGACCGTCTTCGTAAAGCGAAGTGGCCTCCCTATACCTCGTTTCGTTTTGTAAGTCACCGATAACATTGATCACTAGCGGGCGACCCACCGTTAGGAAGAAGATGAAAAGTAAGGCGAAGACTACGGCAACGCCTAACAGCCTCTTCCGTCTCTTTTCCGATTTTGGCTCTATCGCGGCCAACTTTTCCGAGCATTCCTCAGCACGCTCCTTGGCGTCCTTCCATCCAAGTACGCTCTCGAAAAGTCTTCGAGCTTCCCTCAGATTTTCAATATTCTCCCCGCCTAAAACTAGCGCGTCGGCTTTGTTGTATACGGATTGAGACCATTTGTCCGCCGATACACACAGGGATTCTTCATCCTGCAAATCCGATAGAAGATCTTTATAACACTCGCACTCGCGACAGGTTTCCCGCCAGACGTTTATACAGCCGCATGCGCACACCCACCATCCATGATGGAATTGCGCCTTGCCGCCGGCGATCCGTCTGTCGGCATGCATTTCCTTCAGCTGGCGTTCCCTCTCGGTCATCGCCTTCTCGCTCATCGAAAGTAGTTCGCGCTCGGGCGCTTCGGCAGGCTCTCCGGTCGAGTGCCACTTCCCTTGCTGGGAGTCGATTTGAAGCAGCTTGATGAATGCAGACTCGACGTCTCCCCTCGGCAGCGCCGTCGCCTTAAGGGCTCCCTGCTCGCATTGCGGTAGGTCGAAATCCAATTCCGAAAAGGGAACGTCGCCTGTGGACCCATCGATATAGTCGATATGGGCGACACCGGAGATGGAGTTCAGGATATCCGCTGAGAGATTCTCGATCTTTATCTGCAAATATGCCGCAGAGGTGTCGACGTTTCTTGCGACCTGGACGACCGTCACCATCGCCGGGCATCCGGGTTCCCATTTCAGCAGACTCGAATCCCCAGACCCATCATCCCTGAAGACTACTTTATAGTTACCCAATCACCTTACCCCCTGTATTCGCGGCTTATGGAACGGATTAGGCTATGAGCGTTTCCCATCAGCCTTCCATACTCAATTTTACTTACGCTACCTGCGAATTTGTTGAGCAACAAATTCGGATATGCGAGCGGTCGGTTAAGCCGCGCAGGCGTTGAGCTGGTTACGTTTTGCCGCAGCGGCAAGACCGGTGCAGAAATCTGAAATAGTCCTACGCTCGGCTCGTATTGCAAACCCTGAGCGAAGGGAGCCGCATATGCATGCAGCGGCATTTTCGCCTCGGGAGGGGGTCGTTCCTGAGACGATCCGCCTCCGTGGGCAAGGACTCATCGAGTACGTACTGATCGCGGCCGTAATCGGCTTGGTGGTGGTTTTCGCGGGACCGCGGGTCTCCGGAGCCATCCGCAACCAGTTCAATCAGGTCTCGACCACCCTGGACAGCGGGACGGACGGCGGCATCGGGGGCGGCGCTTCTGGCGGCTCAACGGGAGCCGACTCCGCGACCGTCCAGGCGGCGGTGGCAAAGGACGCGAAGGACTGGACTCTCGATGAGCAGAAGGCCGTGGCCGAGGACATCGCCGCGAAGGGCGAGGCGTCGCCCACCTACGCCAAGGCGAAGGCCGCGATGGACGCGGGGACGACTTGGTCGATCAAGCTGACGAATGGCGAGACGATGACCTATCGAATCATCGGCATCAACCACGACGACCTCGCGGACGGCAGCGGTAAGGCCGGCTTGACGTTCGAGGCGACTAGCGGGGCCCTTGGGCAGCGCTGGATGAATTCGGATATCTTGCAAACCGGAGGCTGGCGGGATGCCGACCTTCGAAGCGACCTAAATTCTTATCACATGTGGAAGGAATTGCCAAATGAGCTTAAGGATTGCATGGAAACTGTCGCAAAGCTGACTTATAACCCTGATGATTTGACGAGTTTTGATCCCGACGGTGGAGTTAACGGATCTCCGTCTGCAACGTACTGATAAAATTTTCTTAATCAGCTCGACAGAGCTTTGGGGCGACACGGGTTCTGATGGAACTCAATATGAGTTCTATGCTTCAAAGGGCGTGTCCGCTTCAAGTTTTAATGGAGCTTCATCCGAGTGCCGACATTGGACTCGATCCGTTTCTCCGTATAGTTCAAAAACGTTTCAATATGTCGCCTCCTCAGGAAAGCCTTCGGCCGAACGTTCTTCGTCTGAGGTTTACGTATTCCTCGCTTGGTGCTTCTAGTTTTCTGGATGAAAGGCCCGCGCGGGCCTTTCTTTTGGCAACTACACGAACGTTTTGATGTTCGTGGCTCAGGTAATGCGGTTTGAGGAGAAATGGGGTCGTACGGCGGCTCTCAGAGCGCCTGCCGCACTCCCCCGCCATTACCATTGCGGCGTCCTCGTATAGAGCCCATCCTGCTTGGCGTTTCGTTGCAACAGCCCACTTGTCCACCGATCAAGTGAACTACTGGAATAAATACAGCGACACGCTTGTTCGTTACAGTCGCTATATCTGTGTTAATCGCCGCGATAAATACAGCCCCTGCTCGGCTGTATACCAGCTACGCGTATGTAGATTCATATCGCGATAATAAATCGGCTCAAGCGTGTGCAAAACGCGCAAGTAGCCGCAAAAGGCGATTATCGCGCAGCTAGATTTTTGGCACCCTGTTGCTTAATCAAAATTAAGCAATTGCTTAAAACAAAAAAGGTCAGGCACTAGGTGCCTGACCTGCAAACTTCTGGTCGGGACGACTGGATTCGAACCAGCGACCCCTTGACCCCCAGTCAAGTGCGCTACCAAGCTGCGCCACGTCCCGAAGCTTTTGTTTGTTGCTCTGCTCTCGCTCGCAACAGGGAGTATATTAACCCGAAACTTTGGACTTGTGCAAGAACTTTTTTAATTATTTTTGAGCAAGTCTAAAATTGTATCTGCGAGCTGGGGTTTTGTTAGCACGGGAAGCTCCTGCGTCCCTGCTGTGCTCACGATCCAAGCCTTATTGGTATCAGTTCCAAAGCCCGAATCGGCGCGCGAAACATCGTTGGCGATGATCGCATCGCAGCCCTTGCGGGCCAATTTACGCTCAGCGTACTCCACAACGTTATCGGTCTCGGCTGCAAAGCCAATCACGCACCGCTCTCCCTTTTGGCGCGAGAGCTCAGCCAAAATATCAACGGTCTCGACGAGCTCGATGCGATCCAGGCGCTCGTTGGCCTTTTTGAGCTTATGGTCGGCAGGGTCCGCGGGCGTGTAGTCGGCGACGGCCGCAGCGCAAATGGCAGCGTCGGCCGTCCGGAAGGCGTTTAACGCCGCCAGCAGCATCTCTGCGGCGGTCTGCACGCGCACGCACTTTACGCCGCGAGGAACATCGAGCGATGTCGGTCCCAGCACGAGCGTGACCTCGGCACCGCGGCGAGCGGCCTCCCCCGCCAGGGCGATGCCCATCTTGCCCGACGATCGGTTTCCAATAAAACGCACGGGGTCGATCGGTTCGTGCGTAGGACCGGCGGTGATCGCGATGCGCTTGCCTGCAAGGTCCTGGGGTGCGGGGTTGAATACCTCGCAGACGGCCTCGACGACTTCCTCGGGTTCGCTCATGCGCCCCGTGTCCACGTCGCCGCAGGCAAGGTAGCCACTACCGGGCCCAACCACGTGCACCCCGCGGTCGCGCAGCGTGGCCATATTGGCCTGGGTTGCCGGCGCCTTCCACATGCCATTGTTCATGGCCGGCGCGATCACAATGGGTCGCGGCGTGGCGAGTAGCGTCGTAGAAATCAGGTCATCGGCAATGCCGTTGGCCATCTTGGCGATGATATTGGCCGTCGCGGGCGCCACGACCACCAGATCGGGCTCCTGGGCCAGTGAAATGTGGTGGATGGGGTCGGAGGGGTCGTCGAACAGGCCCACGGCGACGGGCTCGTTGGTGAGCGCACGGAAGGTGAGCGGGCCCACAAACTCGGTGGCATGCTCGCTCATAACGACCTTGACGCGCGCGCCGCGCTTTTGCAGCAGGCGCACGATATTGCACGACTTATAGGCGGCGATCCCGCCGGTAATGCCCAGCAGGATCGTTTTTCCCTCAAGTTGCATTGAATTGTTGGATGCCGCCGTCATCGCTAGGCTTCCTTGCTCGGGAGTACCAAGAGGCGGTGGCAGTACGGGCAGTGCGTAATCTCGCTACCGTCGTGGTTGAGGTCGCTCATGGACGATGCCTGCAGCGCGGTGTGGCAGACCGTGGGGATGTTGCCCTGGATGGTCTCGACGGCCAGGCCGCGGAACTGCTTGAGTAGACGCTCGTAGTCGGTGAGCACGTCGGCCGGCAGCGTGGCAGCAAGCGCGGTGCGCTCCTTCGTGGCGGTGTCAATCTGAGCCTGCAGGTCGGCAGCCTTGGCGCGGGCGGCCTTGGTATCGGCCTTCACGCCCTCCTCGAACTTGGCGATGATTGCCTGCGCGCGAGCCTCGCGATCGAGCGCCTCTTTGTGGGCGACAACGACGTCCTTGCGGGTGTGCTCAATCTTGTCCAGACGCTTGGCCAGGGTGGCAAGCTCATTCTCCAGGTCCTGAACCTCGCGGTAGTCGGAGCCGTCGACGTGGCGCTTCTTGGCAGCCTCGATGGCGTTGTTGGTCTGAATCTCGGTGGTGTTGAGATCGTCGAGCTCAATGTCCAGATCCTTGCGCTGGGCGTAGAGCTTGGTCATCTCGGACTTGAGCTTCACATAGGTCTTGCGCTTGGAAGCGAGCTCCTTGAGCTCCGGCATATTGGCAAGTTCGCTCTTGTTGCGGGCGAGCTCCAAATCGATCTGTTGCAGCTTGAGTAGCGTAGCGCCGGCGCTCATAAGTTCTCTCCTTTTGTCACAGTCCACCATTGGCAAGGGTTCAGTATTTTAATCGCATGACGGGGGTCGACCCCGGCGTCAACTGCAGAGTTCATCAATATATCAACGAACGGCTCTTCGGAGCGGTCGTGGCCGAGCAAGATCACCGGCAGCCCGCGCAAGGCAAGGTCTTGCGCCACGTGGTAGCCCGCCTCGCCGGTTACGATGACATCTGCGCCCGCGGCGATGGCGAGCTCTCCAAAGTCGCCCAGGGAGCCGCCCAAAATAGCGACGGTACGGCATGCGTGCTCGGCTTCGCCCCACACACGCGGATCGCTGCCGAAGGCCGTGGCAGCACGGGTGGCAAGATCGCGCAGCGTGCACGGGTCGTTGAGCGTTGCAAGCGCGCCCAGGCCGGTGGCCTCGGGGTCGTCCACGTGCTCCAGTGAGCTCACGGGTGCGGCACCCAGCAGCTCGCTAAGGCAGATGCGGGCTTCGTGCGAGCGGTCCAGGTTGGTGTGGAGCGAGATAATGCTCACGCCGCAACGCGCTGCCTCGTAGAGCGCCGCGCTGCATTGGGGGCGTGCGGAATCCGACGGACAAAACGCCTCGGGCGCCTTGATGTATATGGGATGATGCGTCAGCAGCACGTTGGCGCCGGCTTCTTGGGCGCGGCGAACATTAGCTTCGGTCGCATCGAGCGCGCAGGCAACACCGGTGATCTCAGCAGTGGGATCTCCAACAGATAGTCCAACATGATCCCAGCCCTCGGCGTCCGCCTTGGGGTAGCGCGCCAGCAGGGCACGCTCGAGCTCGGCGACGATCATGCGGCACCCACGATCGAGAGCAGCGTCTGGGCAAACTCGTCCAGATCGTCCGGATTCACGCGGTCATCGAACGAGATGCGAAGGGCGCCGAGAGCCTGCTCGCGGCCGATTCCCATAGCGCTGAGCACATGGCTCGGGTCCATGCTGCCGCTCGAGCACGCCGAGCCGGCCGAAACCTCAAAGCCGGCGGCGTCGAGCTTTACGATGAGCTCTTCGGAGTCCATGCCATCGACGTAGATCGAAACCATACCCGGCAGGCGATCGGCCTGCGCGTAGTCGCCCATGGTGGCGTGAATGCGAGGATGGGCCGTAAGCGTGGCGTAGAGCTTATCGGATAAGGCCTGCAGCGTTGTGCGCTCTTGGGCAACATTCGGCAACAGTGCGGAAGCGGCAGCGGCAAAAGCCAGCTGCGTGCGCAGATCCTGCGTGCCGGCACGACGACCGGCCTCCTGTCCGCCGCCAAAGATGCGCGGGCGCAGCGGCGTGCGGCTCTTAAGGTAGAGCGCGCCAGATGCCACGGGGCCGCCAATCTTGTGCGCTGCAACGGTCATAGCGTCAACTCCCAGCTCGGTGACATCGAGCGGAATATGCAAGTAGCCCTGGATGGCATCGGTATGAAACAAGGCGCCGGCAGCATGTGCGGCGGCGGTAAGATCGCGGATGGGTTGCACCACGCCGGTCTCGTTGTTGGCGATCATAATGCTCACGACCGCCACGTCGTCACCCAGCAAGTCGATCAGCGCGGCAGGCTCAATGAAGCCCGCGCGGCAGGGCTGCACCAGGTCGACGGTAAAGCCGGCGGCACGCAGCAACGGCAGGTTGTCCAGAATCGAATCGTGCTCGATGGCCGAAACGATTACACGATCGCGCTTGCGATCGCGCTGACGAGCGCCCTCGGCAAGACCGAGCAGCGCCAGCTGGTTGGCTTCGGTGCCGCCGTTGGTCAGTACAATCTCGGACGGGCGGACGCGCGCGCCAAAGCTGCGGGCGATCTCGCGACGTGCAACCTCCAGACGCGCGGCAGCCTTGCGGCCGAGCGAATGCAGCGAGTTGGGGTTGACGCCGGCAAGCTCGCTGTCGTCGTACTCGCGCTGCGCAAGGAGCGCCTCGGCGCGCATTGGCGTCGAGGCGGCATAGTCAAGATTCACGGGTATGCGGTTTTGACCTGCGGTCATAAGGGTTTATGCCTCCTGTGCGGCCTCGTTGCCCAGCTTCTGCAGCAGCGCAACCTCGGCAGCGGGATCTTCGGACTTAAATACGGCAGAACCGGCCACGAGCACGTTGGCGCCGGCCTTGACGACCTCGGCGATGTTCTTGGAAGAGATGCCGCCGTCGACCTCGATCATGGGCGACACGCCGTAGCGCTCGCACATGGCCTTGAGCTCGTGCAGTTTGGCAATGGTACCGGGAATAAAGCTCTGGCCGCCAAAGCCGGGGTTCACGCTCATCAGCAGCACCATATCGACAACGTCGATGATGCTCTCGAGCACGCACACGGGGGTGGCGGGGTTGAGCACCACGCCGGCCTTGATGCCGCGCTGCTGTAGATGGGTGAGCGTGCGGTGCAGGTGCGTGGAGGCCTCGTAGTGTACCGTGATCATATCGGCACCGGCGTCGGCGTACCAATCGACCGTCTCGTCGGGGTTCGAAACCATGAGGTGCGCGTCGACCGGCACGTCGGTGGAACGCTTGACGGCCTTGAGGATGTCAACGCCAAAGGTGAGGTTGCCGGTAAAGTGGCCGTCCATTACGTCGAAGTGCACGTAGTCGGCACCGGCGATCTTGTCGAGTTCGCCCTTGAGGTTGGCCATGTCGGCCGAGAGGACGGACGGAGCGATTTTAATGGAACCCATGGTAGTAGCCTTTCTGCACTAGTCGGTGAGTCCGTAGAACTCTTGGGAGGGTACGCGGTCGGTAAGAATCTCGAGCGCCCTATCCAAAGTAACACCGTTGTAGAGCGTTTGCTCCACGGCAAAGGTGAGCGGAATGTCAACGCCCAGTGAACGGGCGAGCTCGCTGACGCTGCGGGCCGCGACGGCGCCCTCCACCACCATATGCGTGCGCGCTTGGTACTCGTCGAGCGAAACACCGTGGGCAAACTCGAAACCAAAGGTGCGGTTGCGCGAATGCTCGGAGGTACAGGTGGCAATGAGGTCGCCCATGCCTGCAAGCCCCATGCAAGTCATAGCTTGACCGCCGCGGGCGTGCACCAGACGGCTGATCTCGGCCAGGCCGCGCGTCATGATGAGGGCGAGCGTGTTGTCGCCTGCGCCCGAACCGGCGGAGATGCCGCACACGATGGCGATGACATTTTTCATGGCGCCGCAGACCTCGACACCGGTCATGTCCTGCGACAGGTAGATGCGGAATGCCGTGGACAGGAGCAGGTCCTTAAAGGTCTCCCCTATCTGCGGATCTTCGCTGGCGATGACGGCGGCCGAAAGCCCGCCACGGCAGATCTCCTCGGCATGGTTGGGGCCCGAGAGGGCCGCCACACGCCGCTCGTTGCCGATCTCGCTGGCGATGACCTCACTCATAAGCAGGCCGGATTCGGGCTCAATACCCTTGGTGAGGCAGAGTGCCGGGGTGTCGGCGGCGATGAAGGGTGCTGCCTGATGGCATACGCTGCGCAGGTGCGTGGAGGGCACGGCAAAGATGATGGCCTCGGCGCCGTCGAGCGCCTGCGACAGGTCCGTGGCGGCGACAACGTTGCCGGGCAGCTCGTAGTCCACCAGATACCGGGGATTGCGGTGCTCGGCATTGATGCCGGTGGCCGTTTGCTCGCTGTGGGCCCACATGGTCACGCGCTCGGCTCGCTCGGCGGCGAGGCCGGCGACGGCGGTTCCCCAGGAGCCGGAGCCAATCAGCGCAACATTCATGACTCTCTCCTACTTATCGTCGGGCTCGGTGACGCGCTTGGTAAACGAGAGCTTGGACTCCTTACCGGCCATGAGCTTTTGGATATTCGAGCGATGGGCCCACACCACGGTGATACCGATCATCGCCATGCAGAACTTGAGGCCTAGGCTGCTGTACGGAAAGACCGCGCAAGCAGCGATAGGAAGTCCGATGGCTGCGGCAAGCGAACCCACTGACACATACTTGGTGATGGCGACGGCTACGATAAACATGCCCAGCAGCGACAGGCCAATAGGCCAGTACCAGGCGAGGATGACACCCAGACCAACTGCGATACCCTTGCCGCCATGGAAGTTAAGGTAGGGCGAGAAGATATGGCCCCACACGGCTGCCAGGCAGACGACGCCAAGCATCCAGTCGCCGGCGGCGCCGGGGGCCATGATGCTCACGGGGAAGCCATAGCCCACGCTCGCGATGAGCGGGCGCGCGATAAGGACACAGATGGCGCCCTTAAGGCAGTCGAGCAGCAGGGTAAGCGCGGCCACCCTGGGGCCGGCCACGCGCAGGGCGTTGGTGGTGCCGATGTTGCCGGAACCCGCCTTGCGAATGTCGGTGTGGTTGAACACGCGGCCCAGGATCAGGCCAAACGGAATCGCCCCGATAAAGAACGAGACCACGGCGCAGATGGCGGTCAGCAGAATCGGATTATGCATCCTTTTGCTCCTTCTTCCTAAAGAAGAGTCGAATGGGCGTGCCGGCAAAGTCGAAGGTCGAGCGCATGCGGTTCTCTACGTAGCGCTGGTAGGTGTCGTTGACCAGGTCGCTGTGGTTGACGAAGAACGTAAACGTCGGCGGGTTGACGCCCGTTTGGGTCACGTAGTGCATACGCAGGCGGCGCTTGCCGTCCACCACGGTATGGCCAAACTCGCGCAGGTCGGTGAGGAACGTGTTGAGGCGCGAGGTGCTGATCTTTTGCGAGCGTGTCTTTTCGGCGGCGTCGACCATCGCCCAGATCTTCTCGACGCTACGGCCAGTGAGGGCAGAGATGCGCAGGTACTGGGCCCAGGGAGCCATGACGCCCAGACGGCGGTCGATGGTCTCCATGCAGGCCTCGCGCTTACGGTCGTCGTCGAGCAGGTCCCACTTGTTGAGCAGCACAACGATGGCACAGCCGCGCTCGATGGCAAGACCCATGACCTTCTGGTCCTGTTCGGTAACGCCCACGGAGGCGTCGACGACGAGCAGCGCCACGTCGGCGCGGTCGATGGCGCGCAGGCCGCGGACCATCGAGTAGTACTCGATGTTCTCGTACACGGTGCTCTTCTTGCGGATGCCCGCGGTGTCGACCATGCGGTAGTGCTTGCCGTTGCGCTCCACGACGGTGTCGATGGCGTCGCGCGTGGTGCCGGCAATGTTGGACACGATAGAGCGGTCGGCGCCCAGGATGCGGTTGAACAGCGAGGACTTACCGGCGTTGGGGCGGCCGATGATGGCCACGTTCAGCGCATCGGGGAACTCATCGGCGACCTCGTCCTCTTCCTCCGGAAGCAGGGCCACGATATCGTCGAGCAGGTCGCCCGTGCCGTGGCCATGCAGGGCCGAGAGGGGCGTGGGCTCACCGATGCCGAGCGAATAGAACTCCCAGATGCTGTCGTTCTCGCGTTCGGGGTTGTCGAGCTTGTTCACCAGCAGAAAGACCGGCTTGTCGCAGCGCTTGAGCATGCGAGCGACCGACTCGTCCTCCTCGGTGACGCCGGTGCGGCCGTCGACCACAAACAGGATGACGGCGGCTTCCTCGGCGGCGGCGAGGGCCTGGTCGCGGATAGACGTGGCAAAGACGTCGTCGCTCTTGAGCGGCTCGATACCGCCCGTGTCGACGATGGTGAACTCGCGGCCGTTCCAATCGGCCGTGTGATACGAGCGGTCGCGAGTAACGCCGCGGGACTCATGGACGATGGCGTCCGAGGTCTGGGCCAGGCGGTTAACGAGCGTGGACTTGCCCACGTTGGGGCGTCCGACGACGGCGACGATAGGTTTCATCTGCACTCCTTTAATGGGTAGGGTCAGTGGAAATGTTAGAGTCCGCGGGCACAATGCCAAGGATATGCTCCAGGGTATCGAGCAGCTCATGCGGCATGGTCGATACCACATGGACCTCGGCGCCGCGACTGGTAAGGCTTGCGAGTAAATCGTCACGATGATACTCGTCAAGCGTCATGCCGTCAGCGTTGAACATGAGCTTAGGCACAAAGAGCATAACCCCCGACAGATCTTGGGGCAGCTGCTCCAGAATGTCACACGCGACGATGAGGCCGGTTACGTCCACGTTGCCACCAAAGTAGCGGTTTTTGATGGCCGTGACAGTGCCGGCGAGACCATGCGGCGACTCCACAAAGCGCGCCACGGTGTCGCGCGCGCTGGCGCCGGAGAGGCACAGCAGGTGCTGGCTGCGGGCGGCGATGGCCTCGCGGACGCGGGTCAGGCGCCCGGCATCGGCGGCAAGCACGTCGTCGGTCTCGTCTAGATACGAGCGGATCATGCCGATGCCGTCGTAGTACTGCGGGTAACCGTCGTAAAAGTCTGCCTCGGGAGGATCGATGCCGGCGTCCAGATAGAACTCGTCGCTCATCTGGAAGGTGTGGCGGCCAAAGCGCTCGAAGGCACGGTCCTGGTAGGGACGGATCATGGCAATGGTCTCGCGCGCTAGCTCGGGCTTGTCGCTGTAGGACCAGCTAAAACGGTTCTGATGCTTGGTAAAGCCGAGCGGCACGATGCCCAGGCTTGTGATTTGCTCGTGCTCCTCGCAAAAGCGCAGGGTCTTTTCCAGCTCCTCGCCGTCGTTCATGCCGGGGCACAGCACAATCTGCGCATGAATCTCGATGCCGGCGGCCATGATTGCCTCGAGCACGTCCATGCCACGTTGGGCGTTGCGGCCCATCATGCGGCGGCGGACGTCGGGGCTCACGGCGTGGACCGACACGTTCATGGGGCTCATGTTGCGTTGGATGACGTTTTGCACGTCCTCGTCGGAGAGGTTCGTGAGCGTGACAAAGTTGCCCTGCAAAAAGCTCAGGCGGTAGTCGTCATCGCGAATATAGAGCGTGGAGCGGCCGCCCTTGGGCAGCATGGTCATAAAGCAGAACACGCAGGCGTTGACGCAGGTACGCATGCCGTCGAAGATGGGGCCATCGAACTCCAAACCCCAATCCTCGCCGGGAAAGCGGTCGAGCTCGACGGGGGCGACGGTGCCGTCGCGCGGGTCGAAAACCTCGAGGTCGACGGTATCATCGTCGGCCTCCCAGAGCCACACGATCATGTCGGTGAGCGCCTCGCCGTTGACCGTGAGCACGCGCATGCCCGGCTCGATACCCACATCCCACGCGGGCGATTCGGGACGCACGTTCTTTACGAGCGCGCCCTCACCCGGCTCGGGGTCGCGGCTGCGCCCGTAATCGGCCACCTCGGCGGCATATGCGGGTACGGTCTGGTCCATGGTTAGCGGCAAAGCTCCTTGATGCGCGCGACGGCGCGCTCGATGTGTTCTTGCGGGGTGGAGGCTCCGGCAGTGATGCCGATGTGGTGAGCGTCGGTAAACCACGCGGCCTGGAGCTCGGAAGCTTCCTCGATGTGATGCGTGTGCTCGCAGGCGACTGCGCAAATCTGAGCCAGGCGGCGGGTATTGCCCGAGTTCTTGCCGCCCACGACGACCATGCAGTCGCAGCGGTTGGCAAGTGTGGCTGCTGCCTGTTGGCGTTCGCTCGTGGCGGCGCAGATGGTGTTGATCACACGCAGCTCCTGCACGCGCGGGGTGATACTCGCCACGACCTCGGCGAGGTTCTGCGCGGTCTGGGTGGTCTGCACGACGAGACCCACCTTGCCCTTGAGCGACAAGGCGTTGGCGTCGGCGGCACAGCTCACGACCTGCGCGTCATTACCGGCGTGGCCCAGGATGCCCTCGACCTCGGGGTGGCCCGGCTCGCCCACGACGATCACGCGGTAGCCTTCGCGTACCAGGCGCTCGGCGGCCACGTGGACCTTCTTGACGTAAGGGCAGGTGGCGTCGACGACGTTAAGGTCACGCTCGCGAGCGGCATCGATCACCTGCGGCACCACGCCGTGGGCGCGGATGATCACGGTGCCCGATGCGGCGTCGTCCAGGGTCTCTGCCAGACCAACGCCTGCCTCAGCAAGCTCGCGCACCACGATGGGGTTATGGATGAGCGGACCCAAGGTATGGACCTGATTGCACTCCCCTGCCTGCGGCGCAGCGGCCAGCGCCATATCGAGTGCACGCTGTACGCCGTAGCAAGTGCCGGCGTGGGCGGCGATCTCGATGGTAGGCGCGGTTGCCTGGTCGGACGCGGTCACGGCAGTGTTCGTCACGTTCTCGCTCATGGCTAGAACCTGCCCGGATGCTCGGCGCACAGCTCGTCTCGCATGGCGTAGACGCGGTTCATGGCCTCGGACTCAAACCAAGTCAGGCGCTCCGTACGCTTAAGCCCGGCTGGCGCGTCCGAAAGCGAGAGGGCCTTGCCGGCACGAATCCAGCACTTCTTGGGACGCATGAGCTTTTTGCCTGCGGGCGTGATGTCGGACCAGCCGCAGATGGCGAGCGGGTTGACGGGCGCCTTGCCCATCTGAGCGATGAGCGCAAAGCCGCCGTGGACCTCTGGCTTGATCTCGCGCGAGCGGATGCGCGTGCCCTCGGGGAAGATCAGGACGTCCTCGCCGCGCTGCAGCGCATGCTGGGCGGCGCGCAGGCACTTCATATCGGCAGTACCGCGCTCCACGGGGATGCCGCCAACGCGGCTAAAAGCCCAGCGCACAATCTTGCTCTTGGCGAACTCGGACTTAAAGATAGGGCGAATGCGGCGGCCGCCAAAGAACAGCGCCGTCTCCACGGCCAAGAGCTCAGCCATCGAGGTGTGGTTGCAGATGACCACGCTGCCGCGGCCTTCCTGGCGCTCAAACAGCAGGTCGGCGTCCTCGACCTTCCAACGCCACATGAGCTTGGAGAAGGCCCACAGAATAGCCATGACCACCACGACGGTGCCGCGGATGAGCGCCGGGAACTCGGCGTAGGGGGCGTTGTAGTAATCCTCGGGCGTCTGTTTAAACAGGCGCATGGGCTACCTCCTTTGGTTGATGAGGTCCTCGATAATGCGGACGACCTCATCGATGGTGTGGGCGGTGGAGTCGACGTGCACGGCGTCCGGGGCGGGCACGAGCGGGGCGACCTCGCGGCTGCTGTCAAGCTTGTCGCGCTGCTTGAGGGCGTCGAGGGTCTCGTCGACTTCGGCCTCGAGTTGCGCGGGCGTGAGCGGCTGGGCGTCGTTTTGGTGACGCTGCAGCACGCGGCGGCGGGCGCGCTCGCGCGGGTCGGCGGTCAGGAAGACCTTGACCTGCGCGTTGGGGAACACGACGGTTCCGATGTCGCGACCCTCGGCCACGATATCGCGGTCCTCGGCGGCGCGGCGCTGGTGGATGAGCATGGCGGCGCGCACGCCCGGATAGGCCGATACCTTGGACACGTTGGCGTCGACCTGCGGGGTGCGGATGGCGGCCGAAGCGTCCTGGCCGTCAATGGTCAGGCGCGTGTCCTCGCCGGTACCGTTGGTAAAGCGAATCTCGATCTGCTCGGCGAGGGCGTCGATAGCCGCCTCGTCGTCCAGATCGATGCCGCGGTCGAGCGCGGCGAAGGTGACGGCGCGATACATGGCGCCCGTGTCGAGCTTATTAAAGCCCAGCTGGCGGGCGATTTCCTTGGCGATGGTGGACTTGCCGGAACCGGCGGGGCCGTCGATGGCGACGATCATGCAATGCTTCCTTTCGATGGTTGACGTGCTGGTATGGTTCGCGGGTGCTGGGGCGCGGCGGGTTGCCTAGCCTGTGTAGCGCTCGCGGTAGGTGTTGCGCTTGGGTGCGGAGCCGTGGCTGCCGTGGTGACGCGTGCGGCTGGCGGGCGTGTCTTGGGGCTTGCCGCCGTTGCTCTTGGCGCTCGCCTGCTTGGGCGGGATGCCGCCGGCCTTGAGGATCTGCACCTCGCGGTCGGTGAGCTCGCGCCACGAGCCCTTGGCCACGCCCTCGAGCTCAAGGCCGGCAAAGTTGCAGCGATGCAGGCGGATTACCGGATGGTGGATCTTGCTCAGCATGCGCTTGACCTGGTTCTTGCGCCCCTCGCGGATGATGATCTCCACGGCGGTGGTACCGGGCTTGACGCCTTGTGGAGCCACGGCCACGGCCTCGCGCGCGTTGATGACGCGGCAGATTGCCGGCTGGCACAGGCCGTCGTCGAGCTCGATGCCACGGCGGAGCGGGTCTAGATCGTGGTCGGACAGCCGTCCGTCCACGAGCGCCTGGTAGGTCTTGTAGACGTGCTTGCTGGGGTGCAGCAGATCCTGCGACATGTCGCCGTCGGTGGTAAAGAGCAAAAGGCCCGTGGTGTCGCGGTCCAGGCGGCCCACTGGAAACAGGCCCGGAAAGCGGTCGCGCGGGACCAGGTCGGCCACGCAAGGGCGCTCCTGCGGGTCGCTCATGGTGGTGAGGTAGCCGGTCGGCTTGTAGAGCATCAAGTACACGGCGCCCTGGTTGAGCTTGACGGGCATGCCGTCGACCTCGATGTGATCGTGGTCGACATCGACCTTGGTGCCCAGCTCGGTCGCGACCTCGCCGTTGACGGTCACGCGGCCGGCGGTCATTAGGTCCTCCGAGCCACGGCGGCTCGCCACGCCCGCGCGCGCCAAAAAGCGCTGCAGGCGCATGGTGTGCGGATAGACGGGCTGGGCGTCGGTGGCGGGTACTGCGTTACCCATGGCGCGCGTCTCCCCTACTTCGTTAGTCCTCGTCATGCAAATCCTCCGAGGTCTCGTCGACGACCAGGGTTTCCAAGTCCTTGACTGCCTCAACATCTTCAACATCGGTATCGAGCAGTTCGCGCTCTTCGTCCAGGTCATCGGCCTGCTCCTCGAGCGTGGACTGAATGCTGCGGCCGCTCAGGCGCTCGCGGATAAACTGACGCGATTGCTCGTCGGGGGCAAACTGCTCCAGGTCGGGCAGGTCGCGGGTGGAGCGCAGACCGAACTTTTCCAAGAAGGCGTTGGTCGTGCCGTAGATGATGGCTTGACCTCGCTGGGGGTCGCGGCCGAGCTCGCGCACTAGACCTTTGTCGACGAGCGACGCGATGACGCCGTCGGAATTGACGCCGCGGATGCCCTTGACCACCTCGCGCGTCACGGGCTGGTGGTATGCGATGACGGCCAGTGTTTCGAGCGCGGCCTGCGACAGCTTTTGCGTGTCCCAGCTCAACACATAGGCCTCGACCACGTCGTGGTAGGCGGGGTGCGTAAACAGGCGCCAGCCGCCGGCGACCTCACGCAGCTGAAAGCCACGGTTGGCCTCCTCGTACTCAACCTTGAGCTCGGCGAGCAGCGATGCGCACTCGCCGGGGGCGATATCCAGTGCGCCGGCGAGCGCGGGCGCACTCACCGGGTCGCTCGACACCAGCAGCATCGCCTCGAGGGCGCCCTTGAGGCTGTTTGCCTCCAGCGTTGAAAGGGTTGACATGGTTGCTGCTCCTATTCGGTGAGCTCGGGGCCCTCGCCGGGCACGTATGCCTCGGCGCCCTCGACGCGGTTGATTTGAATAGTTCCAAAGATCTCGTCCTGGCTCAGTGTAAGAGAGCCGCGCTTGGCGAGCTCGAGCATGGCCAGGAAGGTGACGACAAGCTGTTCGGTGGTGGCATCGCCGTCCAACAGCTCGCGGAAGGTGCAGGTTTGGTGAGCCATGGTAAAGCGATCGACCGAGGCCACCGTCAGGTCGAGCGGCACGCGATGCGGTGCCACGTGCTCGGCTTCCAGCAGGAAAGTCTGGCGCTTGCCGTCCAGGTCGGCGCAGATGACGGCGAGGCCGCGCAGGGTAATGCCGGCCAGGTAGTCGGGCATAAGGCCCAAGAACTCGGGGTCGGGGCCGGCCACGCGCGGATGCATGCGGCTTTCGGCCTGCATGCGGGCGCCAAGGGCTGCCGCCGCGCCCTTAAACTGCTTGTAGGCAATCAGGCGCTGGATCAGGACCTCGCGTAGGGCGTCGCCGTCGAGCGCGCTGAGTTCCTCGAGGTCATCGTCGTCATCGTCATCGTCGTCTGTCTTGCGCGGGGCCTCCTGGGGCACCAGCGAGGCGGCCTTGATGTCCAAAAGAGTTGCCGCGACCAGCAGAAAGTCGCTCGCCACGTCCAGGTCCAGCGCCTCGATGCGCTCCACCTCGGCAAGGTACTGCTCGGCCACCTCGCTGATGGAGATGGCGCCGATATCTACTTTTTGTCGGGTTACCAGCTGCAGCAGCAGGTCGAAAGGTCCGCTGTAGACCTGCGTCGACACGCGATACGACATCTTCGACCTCCTTTGACGGCGCCTTCGCGGCGCGGTTTGGGTGCATGTTACGACCGTTTTGCACGGTCGACCTGTAAGTTTACCTTAGATGCCGGCGATTGCGAAGTTGAGCAGCTGCTCAGCAAGTGGATACACGGTAACGTCGAAATAGCGGCCAATCACGTCGAGTCCTGTCCACATGGGCAGCAGGTACAGCACGATGATAAGGATCGGCATGGCGTATTGCTGCAGGCGGTAGTAGTTGGCGAGCGCCTTGCCTTTGAGGAACGGCACGATGATCGACGAGCCGTCGAGCGGCGGGATCGGGATGAGGTTAAAAAACGCGAGTGACAGGTTGACCACGATAAACGTGGCGCCGAAGTTCATGATCTGTGACGCCGTGGCAAAGGACATGCCGGTATAGAGGCTGCCATATGCCGCGTGCATGAGGGCGGCCGCGAGGCACGCGAGTGCGATGTTCGACGCGGGGCCGGCCACGCTCACCAGGACCTCGTCGCGTTTGGGGTGCTTGAGGTTGTTGAGGTAGACGGGCACGGGTTTGGCGAAGGCGAATACCGGGCCGCCGGCCGCGAGCATGAGCAGCGGCAGGATGATGGTGCCAAACAGGTCGATATGGTTAAGCGGGTTGAGCGACACGCGGCCGCGCGAACGGGCCGTTTTGTCGCCGAGCGCCCAGGCCGCGGCGGCGTGTGCGCTCTCGTGGATCACGATGCCCACGATGACGGCAACGGCGCTGGCGAGCAGGTTCATGAGGTAGCTGCTGGACATGGCGCTCCCCTAGCGGACGCGACGCGAGGCGCGCGTGAGCAGGTAATCGGCCACAAACAAAATGACGGCCACGATAGCGTAATCCAGGCGGAACACACCGCCAAAGGGCGACGTGATGACGCCATAGCCGGCGATGGCGCTTGGCAGTGCGCGTGAAAGCTCAACGACGAAGCCCACAATCTGCAGCTTGGCAGTGAGGCCGCTAAAGCACAGCAGCACGGTCATCGCGCTCATAAAGATGCCGCAGATGCGACAAGCAATGGCGATGATGCTCATCGCCACGGCAGCGGCCTTACGAGAATTCACGCGCGGTCTCCTCTTCGATTTGGGTGGAAAGCTCCAGCCATTCGTCCTCGAGCTTGGGCAGCTCTTGCTTAAGCCCGTTATATTCCCCCAGCGCGGCGTTGAACTTGTCTTGATCGGCATAAAGCTCTTCGCTCGCCATCAATTCCATAAGCTCGTCATAGCGGGCGCGCTTTTTGTCGAGCTCCGTCTCGATCTTCTTGAGCTGGTTACGCACGCCCTTGAGCTTTTTGTTGAGCGCAGCGCGGGCTTGGGCCTCGGCGCGCTTTTGCTCCTTGGTCTTTTTGCCCTCGGCAGGCTTGGGGGCGGCGACGGGGGTGTCGGCCTGGGCGGCGCTGGCCTTGGCGGACTTGGTCGTGGCCGGCGCGCTCTCCGTGGACGCCTCGGCGGCGGCGCGGGCTGCGAGGTCCTCGCGCTTGTAGAGGTAGTAGTCGTAATCGCCGTCGTAGACCGTGACTTTGCCGTCGCGGATATCGATGACGCGGTTGGCCACGGCGCGCACCAGGTGCTCGTCGTGGCTGATCAGCACGATGGTGCCGGGGAAGTTTTGCAGGGCGTTCTCGAGCATGTCCACCGAGTCGATGTCTAGGTGGTTGGTGGGCTCGTCCAGGCACAGGAGCGCCTCGGGTGCTACGAGCATCTTGGCGAGCGCCAGACGCGCCTTTTCGCCGCCGGAGAGGACGCGAACCTGCTTTTCGATTGCGTCGTTGTCGCTAAACAGGAAGGCGCCCAGCAGGCTGCGCTGCTGCGGCACGGTCCACTTGGGCGTGACGGTGTCAATCTCTTGCAGGACGGTATTGGACTCGGTCATGCCCTCGAGTGCGTGCTGGGCGTAGTAGGCTACGCCTACGTTGGTGCCCAGGTCCCGGGTGCCGGTGGTGGGCGGCTCCAGTCCGGCGATGATCTTCATGAGCGTGGACTTGCCGGCGCCGTTGGGGCCGACGAGCGCCACGTGCTCGCCGCGGTAGAGCTTGAGGTCGATATCGCTGTAGATGTGTTTGTTGCCGTAGGACTTGGAGACGCCCTCCAGGCCCACGACCATATCGCCGGAGCGCGGTGGGTCAGGGAACTTAAAGTCGATGTGCTTGTGGCCCTCGGGTAGGATGACAAGCTCCTTTTTGATCTGCTCGATCTTGCGGATGCGCTCCTGGGCCTGGGCTGCCTTGGTGGGCTTGTAGCGGAACTTGTCGACGAAGACCTGCATGTGGGCGATGTCGCGCTCCTGGGCGGCGCGCTTGGCGCGCATCTGCTCAAGGTTGTCCTCGCGCTGCTTGAGGTAGCTGCTGTAGTTGCCGGTGTAAGTGGTCACGCGACGATTTTCGAGTGCGGCGACGTGGTCGACGCAAGCGTCCATGAAGGCGCGGTCGTGGCTGACGATGAGGACGGCGCCGTCATAGTTGGCTATAAAGCCGCGCAGCCACTGGACGCTTTCGAGGTCCAGGTGGTTAGTGGGCTCGTCCAGAAGCAGCAGGTCGGGATGGCGCAGGAAGAGCTTGGCGAGCGCGATGCGCATCTGCCAGCCGCCCGAGAACTCGGAGCACGGGCGCTCAAAGTCGGTGACCTTAAAGCCAAGGCCGGACAGGATCTTGCGGGCGTTGCTCTCGAGCTCGTAGCCGCCCAGGTGCTCAAAGCGGTCCTGGACCTGGCCGTACTCGTTAAGGAGCGCGTCAACGTCCTTGCCCTGTTCGGAGAGCTCAGTGATCTGGGCCTGCAGCTCGTTGGCGCGCTCGCCCATGCGGCGGATTTCCTTGGCGGCGGCCATGACCTCAGCGAGGATGGTGGTGTCCTTTTGTTCCAGATTAGTTTCCTGCTCTAGGTAGCCCACCTGGCAGTCCTTTGCGTACTGGACCTGGCCGGAGTCGGGACTGTCGATGCCCATGATGATTTTGAGCATGGTGGTTTTGCCGGCGCCGTTGGGGCCCACGAGCGCGAAGCGCTCGCCGGGGTTGATCTGGAAGGACGCGCCGCTAAAGAGGACGCGTGCGCCGAAGCTTTTTTCGATCTTGTCGACCAGGAGGATCATGGTGCCGCCTTTGACCTTGTGTGCCAATATGAAAAAAGGCCCCAACTTGCGTTGGAGCCTCATTCAATGCTCGGGTGGAGACGAGGGGGATCGAACCCCTGACCTCTTGACTGCCAGTCAAGCGCTCTCCCAGCTGAGCTACGCCCCCGTGCGAAGAAGTACTATACGGGAACTCGGACCACGATGCAAGGACAATTTTGGAAAAACTTTCCGGGGGCGGCGGCATCGCAGGCAGCCGACCGAGGGCGCCCGGAAATGAGCAAGCAGGCTATTTGCAAGTGAAAACTAATGCCATGAAAAAACAGGCCAGACATATTGCCTGACCTGTTGAAAAACCTGGTGGGCCCTCCGGGATTCGAACCCAGAACCCAGGGATTATGAGTCCCCTGCGCTAACCGTTGCGCCAAGAGCCCTTATAAAGTGGCGCCTGCAGTTGGGGTGGCAGAACAGCCTCCAACGCTTTGAACCACGATGTGAAATACTACCATGCGCGCGGCACCCGTTCAACGCACGATCTTGTCGACCAGGAGGATCATGGTGCCGCCTTTGACCTTGTGTTCCTATATGAAAAAAGGCCCCAACTTGCGTTGGAGCCTCATTCAATGCTCGGGTGGAGACGAGGGGGATCGAACCCCTGACCTCTTGACTGCCAGTCAAGCGCTCTCCCAGCTGAGCTACGCCCCCGTGCGAAGAAGTACTATACGGGAACTCGGACGGCGATGCAAGGGCATTTTTGGAAAAACTTTTCGGGGGGCGCGGGCGCCGGAGTCCCGCGGGGCCGCGACGGCGGAGACCAGCGCCCGCGGGGCCGATGCGGGCGCGCGGCGGCAGCGCCGCCCGCCTATCAGGCTCCACTCCGGTCGCCCCGGGATCCCCGCCACGAAACCGGCCCATCTACTACGTTTGGCCGGCATCCCCCGACCATGGCGTCTCGGGCAAGAATAAAACCGCAGGTAGACGCCCTGCGGTTTTCACGAAATACGGGGTATGGTCGAGGGGTCGGGGTTAAACGTAGTAGATGGGCCGGTTTCGTGGCGGCGGCATCGCAGGCAGCCGACCGAGGGCGCCCGGAAGTGAGTAGGGCACCCGTCTAACGACCGATTTCCAGCCAGTTGCACAGTACGTTGGCTCGTAACTCCATTTCCGTCGTCTTTTGCGCCTTAGTTTTGCATCTATAGCGTAATTCCAAGCGCGAGCAAAGACTTCTCACGATCGCATTAAGCTGCTCGGTATCGTTAAGCATGTCGTGCGTAACCAGGAGGACGTCATACCCCATACTTTGCAGCGCTGTCATGCGTTTGGCATCGTGGTCCAGCACGGCGTCTGATCCGTGGATGACCTCCCCCTGAATCTCCACGATGCCTGCTTTCATTATTGTTGGATTTACGATCACGATATCCCCGTAGCAGACTCTTTGCCCTGCAATGCTCTGCGCCGATGCGGTAAGCGGCGTAAGGTCGTTAACGTAAACGCTTCGAAAGCCGGCACCGCCGCGAGAGCGAGGAAGCGACAGCAAAAAAATTCCTGCAACTTCAAGCGGAGAAGCTGCTATACCTGTCACCAGCTGCGCGGCGTTGTAAAACTTTGTACCCCACTTTCGTCTTTTCATCTTACTGGCGTACTCATGAAGCTCGTGTAATTCGATGAGCGGCTTCCTCATCCAGAGCGAAGTGCCCTTTAGCCTTGTGACCTCCTTCGTTTTCTTTTGTCCGTTGGGCTCCTTCGTATTTACCTGTTCTTTGACTTTTATGCGCGCATAAACGCGTTTCCATTGTGGTTCGTCTTGGCTTTCATCGAAGTCAAAGAGGGATTCGGTGGTTGCATTCTCGGCAGCCTCATTGGCTTTGTCTAGTTCCGCTTCTACTGTTACCGTGGGCTCAAAGACTGAGAACCATCCGCAGAATTCGTACATGGCAAGGACAAGATCGGTTGGAGATACAAAGCGCGCCATGGTAAATAGCGTCGCAAGTGGATTGGTAACCCTAAAGCTCATCGCGGTTTCCAGCGTGCAATTTACCTCCGAAGCATCATCACAGTGGATTGTTGTCCGTAATCCCGAATGGTAATTAACGCCACCGGGCACTGTTGTGGTAATAATCGGGGTCTTGAGGATGTCGACTACAAAGGGCGATTGAGATAGGGCCCGCCAGCCGTCTTCTGGGCTTGGCAGTCTCGGGTAGAGGTCGCGCACCTGCGGTGGGCAGCGCCAGTAGCGGAAAGCGGTGTTTGCGCAGACGATTTCGTCCATATGGGCCTCCCCTAGCTTTGGCTGCGTGCCGTTATGTTTGCAGGTAGACCGATTATCAATGGCGGCATCATGCGGGTAAGTACCGGAAGCTGACCAAATGCTGACCAATAGCTTGACGCATTGCGCCTAAAGATCGCCGCGTGGCACAAATCTGCTGGCAGGCGTTCTGGGGTCGTGGTCCCTATCTCCACATTTGTGCGTGAATCCCATGGCAAATTCAATGAAAGATCGCATGAGCTTTATGCAAAACGCGCGATGACGTCAGCACATGAGAGATCAGCTAGAAACGCGTTTAAATTTTTCGATTCGATTTTGGTGTCACCCTTGGTGTCAAAAAGAAAAAAGGCCAGAGACTTAACATCTCTGACCTGTTCTTTAGATGGTGGGCGATACAAGATTCGAACTTGTGACCCCATCCGTGTGAAGGATATGCTCTACCCCTGAGCCAATCGCCCGTCGCCTTCCGGCAAAAGAGATACTATCATAGCCGCGCGTGGTTTACCAAGAACTTTTTGCCCTCGATTGTAAATTCGTGAGAGCAAACCGCGCAACCGCAATCAGGGTACGCGACAAACCACCAGTTCAACAGCCCTTTATCGCTTGATCCACGAAGTCTCAGGGCGGCAGATGAGTCGCGCGTTGTTGTAGGCCATGTCGAGCGTGAGGCAGGTGCGCGCGGCGTAGAAACCGTCCTCGCGCTGGATGGTCAGCGCCAGCTCGGGCTTGTCGCCGGTTAGGCACAGCGGCAAGAGCAGCTGGATCCGGCCGCCGTAGAACTGCGGCACGGCGAGCGTGTAGTTGGCTGCGGCGCGGCGGGCGGCCTCGACGACGGCACGCTCAAAGGCACGGCGCAGCAGCAGTGAGTTGTCCTCCCCCATCAGGCTGGCAGGAATGCGCGTCAGGTTCTCCTCGTCGCCCAGAATATGGTCGATGTTGGAGCGGATGGGAAGGCGGTAGTCAAAGACCAGCTCGGAAGGGTCCTCGGCAAAGCGCACGCGGCACGGCAAGTACTCAAACGAGACCAGCATGGGGTCGCTCTCCTTAAAGAAGCCCTTCAAAAACCAGCGCTGGCGCGCGTCGGGCTTGGTGTTGGGCTCAAACAGACCGTAGATGGTCTCGTAGCGGCGCGTGTACAGGCCGGTGTTGAACAGGCAGCGGTCATCGTCGAACACCAGCGGCAAGTTGGACGGGGCGGTCTGGTCCACGTCGCGCTCGGTCAGGAACACCGCGCGGCTAAACGAAAACGACAGGTAGTTTTTGAGGATGCGATTGCCGGGACCCCAGTCCTCGGGGTCGGCGAGGTCGACCAAGCGGTCGTAGCAGGGCTCGGGGCAAAACGCGAAGTCGTACACATTGCTGCACAGAGTGCTGGGGATCTCCATGTGGTGTCCAATCAATTCATTAACCGGCGTGCGGATGCTTAGATTCTATACGAGCGACAGATCGCCCGTGCCCGCAACGCAACCGCGGCGTAGGCCTTCGGCGAGGTCGGCGCGGGAGCGGTTTCCGGAAACGAGGTCCTGGATCCAAGCGTAGTACTGGTTGTCTTTGGGCTCCGGGCTGTCGGACAGCACGACCGGAGTGCCGACGAGCCTTAGAACGGACAACGCAAAGACAAGGCTGGTGCGTTTATTACCGTCCTCAAAGATGTGGTCCTTGACCATGTGCTCGGCAACGTAGGTGACCTGGTCAAAGATGTCTGCGAAGCGATCGGCCGGCGATTGGCCGAATATCGTACAGAATGCACCCGCAAGCACGGACTCGACGCGCCCAAGCTCAAGCGCGGCCCGGTCGCCTGCGGTATCGGTCGTATAGCAGCGCCCGATCGTCATCAGCGTGTTGTGTAGGCGCATCACGGCCGCTGCCATGACCTCGAGCGAACCGGCATCATCGAGCACGAGCGGCGCAAGCGGATGCGCCCGGCGTGGCGCGACCGCCATCATGAGTTCTCCAAGAGCCTGAGTGCGTTGGGCATGTCCGCAATAGTTGACTGAATGGCCTCGTCGATCAGGGCGATGCTGTCCAGATCATCGGGTAAAGTACGGGGTGCTTTCGGCACGATAGGGTCGGTTGCGTCTGCTGTACAGTTGTCAAAAGTCATGCTTTCAGGATAATTGCTGCAACAACTATCAGGGCATGTCGTTGCATTTAACGTTTTCATCACGCCGTCCTTCTGCTGACTGAATCCGAGCGTTTAACCCGGGCATTTCGACCATGCAACCTAAATTGATATTCTTGAGGCAATCAATCATCGCTGTCCAAGCGTCTAGATGTCAGGTCGAAAACCTTGACCTTGTCCCTTGCACCTATTGCGATGATTTGAACTACTTCGGCGTGCCCGTCGCGGATGCGATAAATTACGCGAATGCCATCAGTACGAAACTTAAGTTCCCTACAACCTGCAAGAAGACCCGAAAGCGGCTTGCCAATTTCATCGGCCCGAAGTGCAAGGCGCGCAATACCTTTGTCCGCCATAGCGCGAACCGAGCCATCGAGTGACAGATACTCTTTCTCGGCAGTCTTGTCGTAAAACTCAACCTTAAACCTAGCCACGCTCACTCGAACAGCTCCTCGTCGGAAATGGGATCGGTTGCCTCGGCTTCTAGCACGGCCTCGAACCTCTCACGTCCCGCGGTATCGGAGAACGGAATGCCCTTGCGATTCGAATCAGTGTCGCCCTGCGCGAGCCTTGCAGCGGCTATAGCGTGCAGGCGCTCCTCTCGGAGCTGTTCGAGTTCGACCGCCATCGCTTCGAACTCGTCGAAGCCAACGATAACAGTATCGATGCCATCGTTCCTGTCTGAAACAAATTGCGGTTCTCTTCGAGCGCGACGTCTCGCTTCGCCAAAATTTTTGCTTGCCTGTGTCGAAGTCAGCACCTGTTCGCGTCCGAAAACGAGCCTCTTGTCTATCACGGCAACCATAGCAACCTCCTTTAAAATCTGTCTCTAATACGTATTATAGTTTCATTTAAATACGTACGTAAAGGAAAGCTAAAAAGCAATATTCTTACTATTGATTGTTTCGGATGAACAGGGTTTCGAATCGTACTCCAGAGCAACCGGTTGCCTGACAGGGTCTTCGATGGCGCAGTTTAGGGTCTTTGCGAGCGCCAATGCCGAAGAGACCGAGGCACGGCGTAGGTCGAGTCGGATCCGCTCGTAGAGCTGTATAGCGCGAAGTAAACCCCGATTGGGTGGCGAGCTATTTTTGCGTTAGACCGGCTGGGCTTTCCCGTGGCTATTAACGCGTCCCCATCGCGGATGGCCTTTAGGCTCTCAACGTTGAGTACAACGGGAGGATTAGGTAGCAGGATGGTATTCGCAAACTCATCGTCCCGCACATGTTGCTTCATAGATACGCACCTCATCTTGCTCGATGCTTTTGCGGAAGGGCAGGCCCATGTGCTCTGGTGGGTTGGTGACGATTTCAACCTTTCGTCCAAGTTCCTTCTCGAGCTCATGGGAGAGTTCGTAAAGCGTGCCGAACGTCATGGTGTTGCCGCAGATTAGGCGCAAGTCAATATCGCTATCGGGCGTTTGCTCGCCTCGGGCAAACGAGCCAAATAAAAATGCTTCGCTGACGTCGTATTGAGCCAGCACGCGGGATACCGCGGATGATATGTAATCAAATGAAATCATGTCTCAATTGGGCGATTAACAGTAGAACGTCCGAGGGCCAGCGCCGAAACCGCCGGTCTGGCTTTTTGCCGTTCTGCAAGCTCGAAGATAAACGGAGCGTTTGATCTAACGAACTCGGTCAAAAAATCCAGATCGTCAGTAGAAAATCCTTCGACATTAAACCATTTGACTACAGGCAGAAAGCATTCAGCGTGGTCAAAGCTAAAATCAACCGGATGCTCGACGGCTACGCGAACGGTCCCGTCATCTCTTGTCTCTGAGTAGGCAAGCTGAGTGTCGTCATCTAGCTGAACATAGCTCCAAAGCATTTCTACCTCGTATACGACTTTTTGAGTTAAAAGCCTGCCCCCCAACGCGGGATGAATCGCACTAGTTGCCCGACCCAAATACGTCATCTATAAGATCAGGTAAGTCTGTCCATACTTGATAGGCGACAACGTTGTCCGGATTCATTTCTCTTGCACGACGTTTATTATCCGTATTGTGCTTTGCGGCATTGGTCAAAGCTTGGTCCTTTTGCCATCAATCATTTCAAGATTTACAGACTTGAACTTAGACATAGACGACCTCTTGGGTCGGTGGTCTTTAATACGCCTAGGTCCGTTCTTTGTATTCCTGGCCAGCCCGTTATTCAGCATATAGCTCAGTATTCTCTTATGGCTTCTACTATCGTTGCCGTTTGAGAAAAAGCAACAGTCGGTTTGTTTCCGCCATGCAGCGTTGAGCGTTTCCGGATTTGAGAATTTGGCCACTACGACGACGATATCAAGAACGGTCGTTCCAACAGTGTCGTCCATGACGGCGATTTTGATAGAAGGGAAATCGTTTGTTGCTTTTAATGATATCCATGTTAAAAGTAACGTAGTCAACGAATAGGGAGAATTAAATGAGCGTGAACAAAGACGGCGGGATTTCAAATATCCAATCACTTTATTGCCAGGGATGCATCGAGGCTGCGGAGAAGATCATTTCTTACATCGGCCAGTTTGATATCGAAAGCGTTGCTTGCGCCGTATTCTGTATCAATTCCTGGCATGAGAACAGATCTTGTCAAACTAATGTATACGCACTCAACGCTGCATTACTCGCTGTCAGCGATTTTGGGACAAATCAAATCGCAGACTACGAAGAGCTCTCAAAATTTTTCACTCATGTTAAGAATACTCTTCCGACGCCAACCATATTTGAGGATGAGATCGTACCAATAATGGGACAAACCTTGATTCATTTTAAGGGTAAATGGAGGAAGGCGTTACACGGCTGTGGAGCTACGCTCGAATATCCAAGGCTTTGCTTCGCCGATGCCATTATTGATGAACCTCGTGAAATTAAAGAGTTTAATGAGTTGCTTGATTATGTCGACGCCATGTCTCAAGCGTTGGGAGGTGGAGGATGGGAGGGATCAAACTCGATTCCCGATGAAATGAAAATTCCGCCTTATGAATACTGGCACCAGACGTATAAATGGATGAATGCTAACCCTATTAGTCCCATTTCAGCTAATACCATAGCGGCAATACAAAAGTCGACAGACTATATTGAAAACAAGTGCTTTGTGATGAACGGTAGTAAACCGATTCCTTTATTCTGCCCTTCAATTCTCCAAGATTATATATCTCATATTATTAAGGATAAGCAGGCGGATGAGTATCGAAATGCCATTGATATCACCCTACTGAATCAGGCCCGATTCAATTATGACTCGGTTGAACAAAGGGGCAGCTCCGTTCTGACTTTTCCCCTCTTTAAATTAAACGGCGAGCCTATTGAAAGATGCCCAGCTACATTTTTAATCATCGACGGAGAAAACAGACTAGCGCTTTTTTACAATGCTGCCTGCGTCCGTAGTGATAGCGGGCTGGTGAATCTCAGGTCTCTCTTTAGCCAGGAAGAGAATGCTCTTGAGATTTTAGATTATCTCAAACACAATGGGCAGCGAAGAAAGCTCGTAGTCAGCCGGCCGAACACTCTCGAGTTCACGGTTGTTGCATATCACGATAATGTTGACATGAATTTAGGCTTCCGGACTGAGATGAGATCTGATGTTGCCGACTATGACTGTGGCGCAGCGGATCTCATGGCCATCCTGATGGCTGCCAATAGCGCTAGCGAAATCTGCTCATTTTTCCATTCTGTAGCAACGTCTCCGACAACGTTGCTGAGTCCTTTTGTTGCGGCGAGCGATTATTTTATCGTTTGGATGGCCAACAATCGGCAAATTCTGGATGGCGTAGAGGACCGAGATGCAGGAATAACATTGGCCTTGGACTACAACGAAACTGACGGTTTTTTTGCAGAATATTTTCGCAATAGTGTTATAGATTTCCCCTTTGATCGTTGCGGAAAGTGGATTTTGGGCTCTCCGTATGCGTTCACCTTTAGAAAAAATGAGCGCGGCTTTATTGAGATCATAGGCAAAAGTGACCACCAGAGCTTTGGATTGACAAAGCGGCTTCTGGACATGAATGGCGAACCGTGCTTCATTCACTTGGGAGCGTCTATAGAGAGCGCAAGGGATGTGCCTCCCATGATTCTTGAGCAGGGTGCCTCCGTGCTGCCCCTGTTTGAGGATTTATTGATGTGTCTAGTATTGGATGCTGAGCCTGAGATTGCATCGCTGATTTCAGGAAAAGGTTATCTCGAACTTATCTATGTTATGCCCGGAGGTGCCGCGGCAAATTCTCTGCCCACGGTAGACGAACAGTTGGGTATTAAAGCGTTTTATACCGAAATGAAACACAGCACGGTGTTCTACAGCGTTGATAGTGAAACATTCATAAATGCCATTTCAAGAGCTCAAGACAGAAGCACTGAAATGCGCTTTGCTTGGGGTATTCTTTCACCTGTCAGATGTAGCTATTCAGACTCCATGGATTCATTGGCACAAAAGTTAACGCATCTTGCACAAGGCCAAAAGATGGTAGATGCGGAAAGCCTTGCTCTTCCCTATATCTGGAGATATGGGATTGAAAAACCAGCTCTGACCGAGACCTCCAAAGTCGCTGCCTTAAAAGCAGTGGCGTATGCAATTGACGATGAAAACGTTAAATCCGGGCGCTATTTTGGATCCGCCGCAAATGATGTGATTAGAAAATTCCAGAAAGCGCTAAGCACGACATTTGAAAATGGGCTAATGCAATTCGATAGAAAGGATTTGCTGAAAAAATTCTACGACATCCTAGCGAATTCATCTCATACCTTCTATGTCAACACGGTTAGGTATGGCTCTTTTTCGAATCTGCAAGATGAAGAAGAGAAGAGGGTTTACGCAACGATTTTTGAACAAAGAGAAGATTCACGGTATGAGATTCGGGCTGCCAGGTTTTCAGTCGAGACGTTGCTTACCCTCTCTTCTCATGGAAGTCGAATCGCTAATTCAGACGAGGTTGCAAAACTTGTAGCTATTGGCGGCCAACTTCTCTCGGCATCTGAAGTTGCTGACATGCTAATGTTTGAGCCTAAGGGAATGGGTGTGGAAATTGCTGAAAACTGCGTCGCCACTTTAATTGAGGATGAAGGAATTCTTGAGGAAGCTCGCGCTCTTAAAAGCCGCCAACTCCGCGATGAGGGTCACGCTGGGTCAAATTCTACGGAAGATGCGAAATATATCCAATTGGCTAAAGATGCTTTTGAGGAAGACACGGGCGTATCTTTCAATTGTTTTCTCGATGTTCTCAATAGTCTTGCGCTCGGCTGCCCTTCGAATTTTGAAGGGGATTACGTCTCGTCTAATGTCTTATCTATTGAAAGCTCGTCTTTGGCCAATTTCGTCAAACAAGATCTTTTGAACAACTATACCGATGAAACGATTGGCGATGCTCTTGATTTCCTCACGCTTGATAATGAAAAGTTAAAAGAGATAGACGGCAAGTCATACGATTATCTGCCTTTTGGTAATACAAAAAATCGCTTAAATAGACTTGAGCTGAAGCCCATTATCAATGATGACGGACAGTTTGTGTATTCACCGATTTGCATGGGTCTGCTTAAAGAACGATGGGTTCGTGGCTTAGCGGAAAGATTTTTGCCAGCGAAGCTCGCGTTTCCGTCATTAAATAAAGTTATGGAAAGCTGGAAGCATCTTTATGAAAAGGCGCTTGAATCAGATGTTCAGGATTGCTTTCTTAAGGCTGGGTTCCTACGCAAGCATGTCTATAGAGGAGTTGATCTTTGCAAGAAGGGGGACCATCCGCAATATCTTGGGGATTACGATGGCCTAGCGTATGACCCAGTAACAGAAACGGTGTGGGTTATCGAGTGTAAAGAATTCGAGAAAATAGAATCCGCTTTTGATTACATGCAGCTTCAGCAGCGATGGTTTGGAAAAGAAGGGAAGCTGCTTAAATATGAGCGGCGGATAAAATATCTGCAGGAACATCTAGTAGAAGTGGCTGCAGATTTGGGCTTCAACCACACTGGAAAACTGCGAATACGCGCTTACCTTGTGAGCAATAAGCTATTCATGAACGTTCTTGGGCAGTCAAATTTCCAAGTTATTACGTTATCCGAACTTGGGTCTCTACTTGAGAATGAAAATGGAGCGTAAATAACCCGGATTCGTAGCCCGTGGGCTTGGTATTCGAATGAGGACAAGCGCCTGGATTGTGTCTCAGCAGCAATATGCGTTACCTAGAAGCGCTAATCTCAGTAGGAATAACATGGAGGGCGCGATAATCCAGTTGCTGTCACTGGTCTTTGGGAGCGCTGCCGTAGTCTTGGTAGCGGACTTGGGCTTGGATGGCGTGGACGCCTTGGTCATGGTCACCGTCGTTTTGGTGCCCGTAGTCGTGGTTGTCTTTAACGTGGAGGCCGCGGGCTTCACTGCAGGATCCGCACCGGGTTGTGCCGCAGCAGGGTCGGTAAAACCGGCAGGCTCACCCGTCCCACCGACAGGCACGTCGTTCCCGTCGGTCTCCCCCGCCGGCGTCGTGGCACCCTCGGGTTCAATCAACACATGTGCAGCCGGCAGGTGTCACAAACTACGCGAACACAAGCGATCCGCTCGTGCACGCGACTCCGCTATCGGCACCGATCGCATCAAGCCACGAGACATCGACGGAAAGTCGGCAGCCGGCCGTGCCATCGCCAAGACCTGCGTCCTACAGACACACACCATAAACGCGCACGCCCACTCCGGGGCCGGCGCCGATGGCTGCGCCCGCGTAGTCGTTAAGCTCCAGATGGTCGGCATCGGTCCAGATCCAGCCAGGGCCCGACACGCCCGGCTCGTAGTACGTCGCGCCCGCGATGATGAGGCTCTCCGCGCCCGCGGAATAAGAAGGCCCGCCCAGCAAAACGCATAGGCAGGCAATCGTCATTGCGCAGCAACATTTCCAACAAGATTGAGCAAATTGGATGCCATTAGGTTGAAATCCGGATAGTTTTGGTGGTTTCGATATTAAGGGAATTATCGGAACAGCTCATCATGGCTGCCAGTGCGTTCAAAGAAAGCTACCTCTTCGTTTGATGACCATATGACAAGCCAGTCGCCAGAGTTTGCTACGTGACATTCGTTTCGCCCTGCCCAGTTGCCGCTTAGCCGGTGCATATTATGACGTCGCTTTAATATGTCCATTGACTCAGGTGTATTCTGCAGCACCAGGTCAATTAGCTTTTGAAGCTCAGATAAATCCCATTTACGGCGCTTTGCTTTTTTCTTTAAATCTCGGGAGAAGGCTGCAGAGAACTCTGCGGTTAACGTGCTCATTGTGTCATCGCAGCAGCGATCAGATCGGCGCCATTGTCAAAGCGTCCTTTTTTGCCAGATGCAAGAAAAGCGTCCCCCTCGCGAATGGCCTCAAGGCTTTCGGCATTGGGCTCCTCAGGGGCAAAAGTCAACGGGATGCGATGGGTGTTGACCATTTGCTTGAAGAACGCGCGCGTCACGGACGACAAATCAAGTCCATAGTAATCAGCCACTTCCGCCGCCTCGCGTTTGAGGTCGTCGTCAACCCTGATGGTTAATGTTGAGCTTGCCATTTTTAGACCTTTCAATCGCGTGAGTGTACCCTTAGTATAACGCACATACAATAGTGGATTATGTAATTACAAGTAATTACATAGTCATTTAAGTGGTATGGCACGTCATACATTGCATACACGAAAAAGGCAACGCTCCCTATCCGGAAATGTTGCCCTTAAAGCTTCAACAGAGGTCTTGTATTGCAGCTAGGTGCGTCGCGCAGTCTCAGCAGCGATATGTGGTACCAAAAAGCACCAACCCCAGCAGGAATAACGATATAGATGTGGCGATCCAGTTGTTGTCGCCGGTCTTGGGGAGTGCCTCAGTTGTCGCGGTGGCAGCCTTGGGCTTGGTTGTCTTGGCGACCGTGGTCATGGTTACTGTCGTTGTTGTTTTGGTTGTCGTGGCCGCGGGTTTCAGCGAGGGATTTGCCGTGGGTCCTGTGGTGGGCTCTCCGGCAGCGGGGGTAGCATCGGCGGGAGACTTGTCCGCGTTATCGCCCGTCACCTTGCCCTTGTCAGTCTCCCCCGCCGGTGGAGTGGCGACTTCGGGCTCAATCATCACATGCGGTGCCACGGCCCCTACGGCATCCACCACGCTACCAGCACCAAAGACCCCACCAGCAGGCGTCACAAACCGAGCGGACACAAGCGACCCGCCCGTGCACGCAACGCCGCCGTCGGCACCGGCCGCATCGAGCCACGAGGCGTCGACGGAAAGCCGACAGCCGGCCGCGCCATCGCCAAGGCCCGCATCCTGCAGATACACGCCGTAGGCGCGCACGCCCGCTCCGGACCCGGCGCTCGCGGCAACGACGCGCCCGCCGCCGCGCACGGCCATGTCGCCTGCGATTGCGCCGGCAACCGCCTCGTCCGTGATATTGGCGCCGTCTGCCCGGGCGTCGACGGTGCAGCCGTCCACCACGAGCGCCCGCGAAACGTGGATCCCGCACTGCGAGCCCGTCGCGGTCAGGGTCCCGGAGCCGCGAAGCGTCAGGTTGCCCCACACCTCCATGCCGCACAGCGTGATGTCCGCATCAGGCGCATGCGACTCCGTGACGGAGTTTTGCCCGGCAAGCGTCAGCACCAGGTCGCCCTCGGCGCCGATGGCCTCGCCCGCGTAGCCGTTAAGCTCCAGGTGGTCGGCATCGGTCCAGGCCCAGCCGGGGCCCGACGCGCCCGGCTCGTAGTACGTCGCGCCCGCAATGATGAGGCTCTCCGCGCCCGCGGCATAAGAAGGCCCGCCCAGCAAAACGCATAGGCAGGCCATGGCAACAATCGCAATGTAATGACGGCTGGTGTAGGACTCGGCAGCAAACATACCCGCTCCGATCTTCGCAGGAGCCAATAGAATGTGCACCAGAAAATGCCCTGGTAGCAGCAGCTATTAGTTTAGCGAGATCAAGCCGAGAACAAAGAAAATGCCCCTGAACAGTGCCAATAATTAGGTGTAAATCGTTTTGCCAATCGGTGAAAGGAGGTGCCGCAACAGGAAGCTTGAAATAGAGCTTAGAACTTCAATGATGAAACGAAAATAGGAAGGTGTCAGCTGGAGGCGCTATCCATCGAGATCCATTGTAAAAGAGAACGTGTTACGAGTCTGCGCTTAAGCCGGTGCTCAGCTTAAATTTTCGTGGATCGGTATCTGGATTTTCGAAAACAATATCCTCAGCATCATTCTCTTCGCGGTCAACAGTGGCCTTGTACTTACCTCCATTTGTTCTCAAAACTGATTGCCACCAATAATGACGTTTGTCTTCAAAGTCCTTCGAGAAAAACTCTCCCCATGCAAGCACATAATCATTTTTATTCAGGAATGACTCGAGCCTACTCTTTTCAAAAAGTAGAACGCTTTCTTTGAAACCGTGCGCTGAAGAGTCAAAGCAAACCAGCTCACCTTCAGGGTCTAGCCAGTCCGATATCCCCCTATGAACCAAAGAGTACTCACGTATGAGTTCCTCGCAAGGAAGGTAGAACTCGGGACTTTCATTATTCTTGAAGGACGAGTCATCATAAAGACCTCCCTCATAGTGCTGCGCAGCAATGATATAGGACTCGGTTCCGGTCTGCATTTCCGAATCCCATGCCGCACGCGTAGAATGAAAGGCACTTGTTCCGCAGTAATCATATAAAAAGTTAAAGGCGAACGAGCGTTCTGGAACCCCATTGCCATTCATCTCGTTATGGAGACTTATAAACGAATGAATAGCCGAATGAGGAATAAAAACGCCACCGGACAACCAGTAGAGACTGGCACCATCAATTTTCCCATAACTGCTTGGCATCCCAGCAGAAACCGCAAGTGGAATATATTCGACTTGATTTAGAACGACAGCTCTATATTTATCGAGTAGTTCATAGCCTTCATTTGAGCTCAACCAATTTGCTCTGTCATTCTTCGGTAGAAATAGTTTGTCTACAAACAGGCACTTCGTTGCTTCGGGGTGCGAATTCTGCCACACAAACGTCGGATCTATATCACGCCAGCAGATTAATTTCTGTTGAACCGCCCCATCGCTAAGTAATGTTTTTCGCTCAGCGGAAACCCATTTGTTTTCATCCCATGATTCCTGCAGGCGTCGAATCTCATCATAATCGACGGTCGTACATTCGTCCGAAATATTTGATTCGATAAGTCGCGATAGCAAGCTTTTGCTGAATGAAAAATGAGCACCCTTCGCTGCTTCGTAACCTTCTTTATAGGTATGTTCAATTTCAAATGGTGGATAGTTGTCGTCGAGTCTTGCTAACAGCCTATAAGTCTCAATCCATTGGTATTTTTTCCCAATTCGTTCAACTCGTCTGCCAAAGCGTCCTTCATGTCGCGCAACCAGCGCATCAAATTCAGCGAAGTACTCGATTGAATAACGCTTCTTTAAGATCTGGGCAACGACCATATCCGCAAGTTCCTGCTCATTCCACTGATTGGACCAGAGCCTTACCGCTGATCCGAATGTATAACGGCCGAAATCACCATACATGCCGCGATGCTTACCATGTTCTGTTCTCATTGAATGGACTATTTTTGAAACAGAAAGGCGCTCATCACTGCTGTCTCCAAACTCGCTTGCAATGGAGTCAACTGTTTCCTTTTGTTGCTCGTTTGACATTGTTAAAGAATCCCATTCAGACGAATAGGGTGGGTTTATGTTTGCAAAGTCATCCATTGTCGCAGCCTCTTCACTTACAATGCCCTCGCAAAGAGATCTTGCGTAGTCCCTTACTAGAATATTGGGATAAGTATGAGTTGAAGCGAAAACAAAGTCTCGAATTCGAAAGGCTACATCAACCCATTGGGCGCGATTGTCACTCACCCAAAATGCGCCAAGCATTGCAGCAAAACTACGCTCAATAATGTAATCATCGTCAATAGAAACAAGCTCCTGAACGAGAATTGCAGCTATGGCCGAGCGATTTGCGAGAATGCAGGCAAGCGCCTTAGTTGCCCTATCTCTCAGCCTATTATCAGTTGAGGCTAAAAGCCACATAAGTGATAACGCGGCAAGCCTTGCAGTATGCTCGTTTAACTCTGAAGCGTAGTCCCAAATCCACTCGACAATATCTAGCGGGTCAATCAACTCAGAGTTGGAAAGAGAAACTATTGACGTCCATTTTGCATCTCGTTCCTTTGCGCTCCAACTCATAAGAACGCCGTTAAGATAATCGGCATTGAACACAGTGTTAGGATTAAGCGAATCAGCTAAAAGGCGAAGCAGAAAATCGCCTCGTTCCTGACGATTCGGGAGAATGCGCTCATCAATAAACTTTTGTAGGTTAACTGAAATAACACTCACGTCACGCCATTGAAGGCTGGATATTATCCAGAATGGAACGGAAGCATCAGAGTCGAGTATTTCTGGATCAAGCACATCAATAAGCTCGATATCAAACAAATCGGGAAGCAGGCAGGCAAGCACCTCAAAAGTGCCTTCATGACCGCAAGTCGACTTCCGTTCATTAATTAAGCCCCTAAAGTATTTATTGCCTTTTATGGCATCTGTAACGGCGCTTCCTCCAACGACATGTATGCAGTTTAATGCCTCAAAATAGTTTTCAAGTCTTTCAAATGAGAAAGTCGCTTGTTCAGTTTCCATGCCGTAGCGATGCGTCTTATTGAGAATCCCTTCCGACACCATCAGTTCTATAAGCCGAGAAGGCTTATTTGCACCTTCGTCGCGTGCCAACTTACAAGCTATTTTGCTAGCCTGATTCCAGGGAATAGATCCATACCTATACGTCGAAGCGGCAACCATATTTAGAGCCGATCGTACTACGACGTCGCTGTCAAATCCCAAATCGATATCAGGATGGGCGCAAATTGTCTTAGTTACTTTTTCCAAATAAGCGGCCATTAGTTTTCCGAAGGATCGGGGGCACGAATATCTGGTTTCACTAGTAGTGCTGAGGTAATCGCATGTTAGCTTTAAGAATAATGGGTTACATGCTTCGCTTCCAAAGGAAGGGAATTGCGGGAGTGTGAGATTATAATAAGAACAGAAGGATTCGATGGCATACCTTTTATTAGAACTAAATCCGTCAAGGACGACCTGGCATACATCGCTAGAAATCTTTAATTCATCTGGTATAACGGAATCCTCAAGAGGCGATCGAACTGAAACAGCCAGCCTGATATTAGGATATTCTTTGATTTCATTTATCAATCTAGTTAGCCAGTTTTTCCATATGAACTGTCCGTCTCCCTCATTAAGGGCATCAATTGCAATAAGTACCCTATTTTCACCAGCAGCTTTCGAAATACTGGTAAAGAATGAGTGGGGTTCAATTCCAGGTGCAAACTGTTCAACTAACTGATTGATTGGAGAGATTCCTTTTGCAAAGTATTGCCCTAAAGCAAGATAGACAAGTCTGTTTTCAGAAAGAGCTTTGAGGCAGCTATCAGCAAATAAGTGAGATTTACCGACACCTGCAACGCCTTCGACAATTAGCAAGGGACCTTTTAAAGCGCGACCGCTGTGATTGAGGATGAGTTCAATTTTAAGTTTGGCATTGCGATATTCATCATAACTGCTGTATAAAGCCTGAAACTTACTATGGTTCTTATAGTCCTGTAGCTCAGACATTGCAAAGAAGAGCTCATCGCTCATCGATATTATAGAGTCTAGTTGTTTATAGAGCCCTGGACCATGCGATTGCTTTGCTAGAGTGCCTGCGGATTCTATGCGCCCTAAAACACCTTCAATTTGCATCGTGCCGGTTAGGTCACGAAGGCAATCGAGATTTTTATGCATTGAACAAATGGGGGCTTGAAGTCCAAGCAGTGATTCATTGACAGTTTCATAAAATGATTCGGTCTCAAGAAGGCCAGCGAATAGGTCTGAAGCCTCTGTTTGAATATTCAGCTCAGGTGAATATTTTGGACCGAGTTCTTTAATTCTGTCATCAAGCAGGCGCTTAACATAATCTCGTTCGCAGAAATAGGGAGTAGAGTCAGACTCATGCTCTTTACTTAACGATAAGCAAGAAAAGCCATCGAGTTCAGCGCAAACTATTATATATACCTGTTCAAGCCTTTGAATATCGAGGTCAATAATAAACCTGAGAACAGATTCCACATCCAATATATCTTTAGCGGGATCAAATATTACATTCTCGTATGATTTAAAATTTGCTCTGAAGTTCGGCGCCTTTTGAACAAGGAACATAAAGCGAATCCGATAACGTTCAGAACTGATCTCGGAAATTTTCTTTAAAGTACTATTAACCTTCTCTGAAGTTGCTGACTTACTTACTTGAAAACAGATGCCAGCTTCCCTATCAATCAGGTCATAACCCTTCATGTTGGGATCAAGCTGGTTTGCATTCTTAAGATGAAGTGAGAAAACTATGTTTAGCAAGTCGCGGTAGAAATACTCCGAATGAACAGCCGAATCCTGCAGATTATTCCTACCATCTGCATGTAACTCAACGCAATGACGAAGCAACAGTTCTTTGATTTTTTCGTAATAAACGCTTCGCTCCAAGGTCGCCCCTTAAATATCGAAATACAACTGGTGTAAATCACAGCAGTCTTCATTAGTTAGATGAAGTTTTAATTGCTGCAGAGATAATATCGAGTTGCTAAGTCTACATGTTGATTGTTGATTAGCGAGAACCAGACAGGATTAAAGCAAACCGTGCTTTTTTGCCTTATCTTCAATCTCCGTAATCACCCTTGCCTTTTCAGAATCGTCCTCGCAACTCTGATCGAGGTAATAGTGCGGATAAGATGCGATATCCACAGCCAACCACGATCCCCAGGACTTCGCAGCGGAAACAATTCGTGGCAAATCACACGAAAAGATCCGAGGTAGGATAGACCGGTCTTTCGTAGGATATTTTTGCAACAGCCTCTTTAGAACCTTCCTGCGAGAATTCCACTTGGGTCCGTCTAAATACTCATAAACAGTCTTTGTTGGTCCAATAAAGTTTCTTTCAGTCAGCTCAACGAGGGCAGGGTCATAGCAATGCATTTTATCAATCGATTCCTTATCAATCGTAAGAGGGAAAACGCTTCTGTTAATCGCTCTTAGCCTGGTCATTGCGTTGAGCAAATTGGTAGATGTCAGATGTGCCTTGTACAATAATCCAATAGCTAGATCCAGAACGACAGAATCACCCAGATTTTGGTCGACAGGCATTTCAATAATCGGAAATTGTTTTATAAATCTATCAAACAGGCGAAGTTCGCTACTCAAATCATCGACACTTTCGAGCTTCAAGATAAGGTTCGCATTGCTTAATGTCCCTGCAACTTTTTGGTTGAAAACGAGCTCTCGAACCAGGGCGATTCCCATGGCGTTAGTATTTTCAATCGAATTGTTAGGATCGAGCTCACTCAGATTAACTTCGCCATCCTCTAGTTTTATTTTGGCAATGATTGAACTTGCGAGTTCATCAACGTTAGCCGAATCGCTCCATGACTCCGCAGCTCGGCAGAGGCTAGTAAAGATAAAGGGCGGGAATCCAACAATCGAATATTCAGCTGGATTTAAAGCCGTCAGGTAAGAATTAAGTGCATCCTCGGAGGAAACGACCCTTTTATAAACAGAAGGATATGCTTCCTCGAGCGTGTCTAGCGTTGGAAGATTTGATGCATTGCATGCAAACAACAAGTTGGCGCGCGTGACGTCATAGTTTCCAAGCTCAGCAACCGAAGAGCTGAGTTCAATT
>CAJMPZ010000013.1 GCA_905215445.1 uncultured bacterium
AGTGATGGTCTCCTCACGGGTGTAGCAGCAGTAGCTCGGACGGCCGGTCTGCTGCGTCACAAACGCAACGAAGATCTCGCAGCAGCCCGTCTGCTTGGAGCCAAAGCCACCGCCGATGCGCGGCTTAATGACCTGCACCTGCGACTGCGGAATGTCGAGCGACTGCGCGACCATGCGGCGCACGTGAAAGGGCACCTGCGTAGAGGTGGTCACCGAGATGCGGCCGAACGCGTCGGTCGTCGCGAAGGCGCGGAAGGTCTCCATGGGCGCGGTCTGCGTGGCCTGGCTGGTGTAGGTGCGCTCAAAGACGATGTCACTCTGGGCGAAGGCCTCGTCCAAGTCGCCAAAGTCGCTCGTGCCGCTGCATACCAAGTTGCGCGGGACGTCGCCGCCCTGCGGGAACATAAATGTTACGTCGCCCTCGGGGTGGACCACGATGTCATTATCGAGTGCCTTGGTAAAGTCGAGCAGCGGCTCGAGCACCTCATAGTCGACCTTGATGAGCTTGAGCGCCTTGTCGGCGGCCTCCTCGGTCTCGGCGGCGACGATCGCCACCTCCTCATTTTGGTAGCGCACGAGGTTCTCGAGAATCAGGCGGTCGTAGGGACTCGGCTGCGGATAGCTCTGGCCGGCGATGGTAAAGCGGCGCTTGGGCACGTCCTCATAGGTGTAGACGCCCACGACACCCGGCACCTTCAGGGCGCGCGACGTATCGATGGAGCGGATCTTGGCGCGGGCATAGGGGCTGCGCTTGAGCTTGACGATCAGGGCGCCGGCGGGCACCATATCGCCGGTGTAGACGGGACGACCCTCGAGCAGGGCCTTCGAGTCCTTCTTGGGCTGCTTGTGGGTGATCTGCTTGTAGGAGACGCCGTCGGAGCTCGTGTCGTTGACCGGCAGCTCGGGCATCTCAAAGCCCACCTGCACGCCGGACTCGTTGAGGAAGCGCACGATGGCGCGCAGCTGGCTCTCGTAACCGCTGCAGCGGCAGAGGTTGCCGGCGAGCTGGCGCGAGAGTTCCTCGCGCGTGGCGACGAGGCTCGGGTCCTCCTTGGCGGCGCGGGCGAGCGCAAGCACGTTCATGATGAGGCCGGGGGCGCAAAAACCGCACTGCTCGGCGCCTTCGGCAGCCATCGCACGGGCGAGCGCCTCGGACTCGGCCTTGAGGCCCTCGAGCGTGGTGATGGAGCGGCCCTCAACACGGGCGGCGGGAACCGAGCAGCTCAGCACCGGGTCGCCGTCGAGCCACACCGTGCACAGGCCGCAGTTGGTGGTCTCACAGGCGCAGCGCACCGACGCACAACCCTGCTCGCGCAACAGTGCAAAGAGCATGGTGTCGGGGGCAATCTGAACCTTGACCTTACGGCCGTTGAGCGTAAAGGAAAGATCGATGAGTTTGGCAGCCATTAGCGCACCTCGCTAGAATCGACGCCGGGCACGCGGCGGCAGGAATACTCGTCCGTGGCAAACTTGGGGATCTGCACGGTCTCGAGCTCGCGGGCAAGCGCGGCCGAAAGCTCGATGCCGGCGGCGCGACGCACAGCCTGAATCGCCAACGGTGCCGAGATGCGGCGGCGGTACTCGGCCGAGCCCCACAGGTTGGTGCCATAGCCCAGCGCGCGTACGGACGCGGCCAGGGCGCGCAGCTCGTCCTCGGAAGGCTGCTCGCTGGTGAGGCCACACGCCTCGCCCTGCAGCAGGGTCGCGCGCAGCGGGCGGGCGCCCACGGTGACGTGCCAGGAGCCGTCCCACCAGGTGGCGGTGACGTTCAGCGAGGGGAAGTCGGTCGCGGCCTTGCGCACGGTCTCGTAACTCGCACGGTAATCGTGCTTGACGACCACGACGTGCTCGATCACGTCGCGCACATAGCCCATATCCACGAACTCAGCGAGCGGCACGCGGCCGGCGCCCGTCAGCTCAACATACGAATCGAGCGCCAGGAACGCCGAGAGAACGTCCGAGAAGCCAAAGCGGCCGTAGATGCTGCCGCCCACCGTGGCGGTATTGCGCAGCTGCACGCCCACGATGTCGTGGACGGCGAACTCAAAGACATTGTTGACAAGCGCGTTGAGCCCGGCATGACGCTCGAGCTGGCGCAGGGTGCACATGGCACCGATGCGAAACTCGGTCTCGGTCTCCTCGATCTGATCGAGTCCGCAGGCCGAAAGGTCAATCGCCGTCGCCACGCGACGCGAACCCAGACGCATCCAGATGCCGCCGCCCACAATCTTGTTGTTGCGGTTCTTCTGTAAGAGCTCATAGGCTTCGGCCGCGTTTCCAACACGGACGTAGGTACCGAACTTGAGCACGTTCTCCCCCATCTCTTCACTTGTCCAGTACCTTTAAGTGTACCAAACGAGGGGGCATAGCTCGTGTCGGGACAAAATGAACCGTTTTCCTCCGTCGCATGCGGATCAAAAAAGGCTCCCAGCCAAGATGACTGGGAGCCTTCTGCGATGCTATATCGAGCGAAGATTTAGCAGACGCCCTGGGCGAGCATGGCGTCGGCGACCTTCAGGAAGCCGGCGATGTTGGCGCCCATGACAAAGTTGCCCTCCTGGCCATACTCCTTGGCGGTGTCGTCCACGTTGTGGAACATGCCGCGCATGAGCTGCTCGAGCTTGCCGTCGACCTCGTCGAAGGTCCAGGACAGGTGCTCGGCGTTCTGGCTCATCTCCAGGCCGGACACGAGCACGCCGCCGGCGTTGGCAGCCTTGCCGGGCATAAAGGCGACGCCGTTCTCCTGGAAGTAGGTCGTGGCCTCGATGGTCGTGGGCATGTTTGCGCCCTCGCCGACCACCTTGCAGCCATTGGCGACGAGCTCCTGGGCGTCCTCGAGCAGCAGCGTGTTCTCGCGAGCGCAGGGCAGCGCGATGTCGCAGGGCAGCTGCCACACGCCGCGGCCGTCGCCCTCGTGCCACACGGCACCGGGCTTCTCGTCAACGTACATGGCGAGCGTGACGCCCTTGTCATGGCCGGAGCGCTTCTTGTTGTAGACGTGCTCGAGCATGGTGTAGTCGATGCCGTCGGGATCCTCGACCCAGCCGTGCGTGTCGGAGCAGGCCAGCACCTTGCCGCCGAGCTGGGAAACCTTCTGGACGGCGTAGATAGCGACGTTGCCGGAACCGTGAACGACGACGTTTTTGCCCTCGAAGGAGTCGCCGCGGCTCTTGAGGTACTCGTCCACAAAGTAGACCAGACCATAGCCGGTGGCCTCGGTACGGGCGAGTGAGCCGCCAAAGGAGAGGCCCTTGCCGGTAAGGACGCCGGTCCACTCGTTGGTCAGGCGCTTGTACTGACCGAACATGTAGGCAACCTCGCGGCCGCCAACGCCCAGGTCGCCGGCGGGAACGTCGGTGTTGGGGCCAATATGGCGATAGAGCTCGGTCATGAAGGACTGGCAGAAGTGCATTATCTCGTTGTTGGACTTGCCCTTGGGGTCAAAGTCGGAGCCGCCCTTGCCGCCGCCCATGGGAAGGGTGGTCAGGCTGTTCTTGAGGATCTGCTCCAAGCCCAGGAACTTGAGCATGCCAAGGGTGACCGTCGGGTTAAAGCGCAGGCCGCCCTTGTAGGGTCCAATGGCAGAGTTGAACTCGACGCGGTAGCCGCGGTTGACCTGGACCTTGCCCTGGTCATCGACCCAGGGGACACGGAACATAACGATGCGCTCGGGCTCGACGAGGCGCTCAAGCAGGGCGGCCTCCTCGTACTCGGGATGGGCGCCGAGCGCCGGCTGGATGGTGCCGAGGATCTCGGTCGCGGCCTGGATGAACTCAGGCTGCTCGGGATAGCGGGCCTTGAGCTCGTCGAGAACTTTCTGCGTGTAGCTCATGCTTCCTCCAATTGATGGAAAAGAAAGGTGTCGTTCGCGGCGCCCCATGCGCCGCGAGCTTTATCGAGTATGGATAATATCGCACTGTTGCAGCAAAGTTTCGCATAAGCCGACGAGCAGATGTTTCGTTTTGATTACGATGCAGGTAGAAGCGTTTTTGAGCACCCGACGTACAAATCGCGTGTTTCGAAGCTGTTTCGTCCACATGGTCCATACCACCACAAAGAGGACAGGCACCTTTGTGGTGGTTGGCAGGATGCGTTGGCGGGAACGTATGTGAATCGAACACATCCAAGACGTTTTGCACGCCTCGCAACGGTTTTGAGGACCGCGGGGCCCACCGGAGCCCATCCGTTCCCAAGCGTGGCGGTATTTTACCAAACCCAACAGACCACAACCGAAAAGAGCGATGCGGAAACCGCTAACGCAGCGATCTCAGACCGCCGGACTCCTTGTCGAGTACTGTAAAGCGCACGGCATCCAGGTGCTCCAAGATGCTAATGGCTCGTTTGCGCGACACGCCTAAGGCCTCGCGCAGCACACTCGTCGTGGCAACGCCGCCAGCAGCCTCGATAGCCGCGGCGACGACCTCACGTGCATGGGCCTCGGCGGCGGCAGACAAGGCAACGTCGCGTTCGATCTTAACGATCGCGCGGTTGAGCGAAAGCTCGCGCAGGGCACGCGTCATGGTGTCGCGATCGAGCTGCAGACGCTCACCCACCTCGGGCAGCGTCGCCGCACCGAGACCCGCCTCGTCGAGGGCGGCCACGATGCGCTGGCTCGCCTCGCGCACCACACGTATCGCCGCAGCGGCAGAGTGCGGGTCGAACACCTCGGCACCGTCGACGGCGCACACGCCACGTGCAGAGCCCTCGGCAATAAGTGCCATCGCGACATCGTTACCGGCGCCCGGCCAAGCCGCGTGCGCGACCGCACCGGACGTAAAGCCGATCTCCTTGGGAGCCGCCGCGTGCATGGAGGACAAGGCCGCAGCCAGCACATCCATTGCAGCATCGAGAGCCGAGGCATCTGCGTAGAGCACCGCACCGCCCGCAGCAAGCTCGCACACGGCAGCCTGGTCCACAAGCCCACGCAAAACGATCTCGACCTCGCCGGTAACAAGATCGAGCGCTGCGGCAACACCGGCAGCAGCAACAGGCAGCGTTTGCAGCGCCAGCCACGCGTGTACGCCGTCCGCGACATCTCCGGACTCAAGCGCCGCATACAACGCGCGCTCCCCCGCCGACAGGACCCGCGCGCGGCGACAGCGCGATAGCAGGACGCGTCCGCCGCCAAGCAGCGAAATCGGCGAATACGACAGAATGACGGCATGATCGCCGGCGCGCAACGGCAGCGGCCGTTCCAGGCGCACCTGCACCACACGCGTCTCGCCGACCGCAATAGGCGGCTCGTCGTCTAAAAGCATAATGCGGCCGAGCACCTCAGCCGTGCCCGCCATAACGTGCACGCGTGTACCCGAAGCAAGAACGCCGGCTCGCACGCCATCGCGCCCCACATATGTCAGTTGCATCAAAAAGCGCAGCGTCTGGCCCACGCGACCCTCGACGCCGAGCATCTCGCCGCGCTTGAGGCCCGCCACGCCATCGCCCACCAGGTTCAGGGCGACGCGCTGGCCGGGAACCGCGCACTGGGTATCCCCGTGAACCTGCACCCCGCGCACGCGACAGCGCGTTTGCGACGGCAGCGCAACGAGCTCATCGCCAACCGAAACGGGACCGTCGTGCAGCGTACCCGTCACGACGGTTCCGGTGCCGCGGATGCTAAAGCAACGGTCGATGGGAAGACGGGGCGCGGCGCCCGAGCCAGCGGTCGCCTCCAGATGCTCCGACCAGCACGAACAAACCGTGTTATCGAGCGTCGTAAGCAGCTCGTCCAGGCCCTCGCCCGTCTTGGAGGACACCGGCACTATAGAGGCACCCGCAAACACGGTCCCGTCCAGAAACGCCTCGACATCGAGCTCCGCCAGCGCGGCAATCTCGTGGTCGGCCAAATCGCGCATCGTGAGTGCGACGACCATGCGCGTCACACCCAACAGCTCCAGAACCCGAACGTGCTCGCGGGTCTGCGGCATCACGCCCTCAACGGCCGAAACCGCCAGCAACGCAACGTCCACGCCGGTGGCGCCCTGCACCATGGCGCGCAGATAGTGCGCATGCCCGGGTACGTCGACCAAGCCGACAAGCTTGCCGCTGGGAAGCTCGAGCTCGCCAAAGCCGAGCTCAGTGGTCATGCCTCGGCGCCGTTCGACCTCCAGACGGTCGGGATTTTTGCCGGTCAGCGCCTCGATAAGGGCCGACTTTCCGTGGTCGACGTGTCCTGCCGTTCCGACGATAACGGGACATTCGACAAGCTCGCGCGCGGTCATCGACGCAAACCTGCCCGCACGGCATCCGCCAACGCAGACGCACACAGGTCAAGGTCGGTGTCGCGCAAAAGCGTGCGAACGTCAAAAAGCACCTGGTCGTGCCGCACGCGCGTCACAACCGGCGTATCGGGCTCCTGTACCATAGCGCGCTTTAGGCCATCGGCGGATAGACGCCCATCGACGGGACAGACGGCAACGCAAAAAGTTGGGAGCTCGACGGTCGGCAGCGAACCGCCGCCCGGAGCAGACACGCCCTCGACAACCTGCAGCTCCACCGCCTCCTCACACTGAGACTCGCGAAGCTTGCGCAGCATGCGGTCATGCAGGCGCTTGGCCTGACGCTCGAGCGGAGCCGGCGCGCCGGAAAGCATGTTGAGCACCGGGATCTCCCGCTGTGCCGTATCGGGACCGGTCACATACAAGCGCAAAGTGGCCTCGAGCGCCGCGAGTGTGAGCTTGCCGGGACGAAGCGCGCGCATGAGCGGATGCGAAGCGCAGACGGCGATTACTTGGGCGCTACCGAGAATAATGCCCGCCTGCGAGGCGCCGAGCAGCTTGTCGCCCGAGCACGAGACGACGTCAACGCCGGCGCAAAGCGAAGCGGATGTTGGCTGCTCCCCCGCATCGGCGAGCACCCCGTCTGCAAGCAACGCGCCCGAGCCCTGGTCCTCGTACAGCAACAGCCCGTGCTCATGCGCCAGCACGGAAAGCTCCGCCACCGAAACCTCCTCGTGGAAGCCTTCGATACGGTAGTTGGAAGGATGAACTTTCAGGATCATCGCCGTGTTGGGCGTAATGGCGCTTCGGTAATCATCCAGATGCGTGCGGTTAGTAGAACCCACCTCGACAAGTTTGGCACCCGAAGCCGCCATGATGTCGGGGATGCGGAAGCTGCCGCCCACCTCGACAAGCTCGCCACGGCTCACGATGACCTCTTTGCCGCACGCATGCGCGGCAAGCACCAGCAGCACCGCCGCGGCGTTGTTGTTGACAACCAGGGCGTCCTGCGCCCCCGTGAGCGTGCGCAGCAGACGCGCGGCATGCTCTTTGCGACCCCCACGGGCACAGGTCGCGACGTCATACTCAAGCGTGCTGTAGCCGCGGGCGACATCGGTCACCGCCTGCACCGCTGCGGGAGCGAGCGGGGCACGACCCAGATTGGTGTGAATCACAACGCCCGTCGCGTTGACAGCAGGGCGCAGGGTCGGCAGCGACAGTCGGTGGCACCGCCGCTCGATGGCCAAGGCAAGCTCGCGCTTGTTCCTAGCAGGAGCGCCAGAGCGAATCGCCGCGCGCTCGGCATCGAGCTCGGCGTCGATCGCCTCGCGCGCAATCGTGTCGCCCGCATCGCCGGCAGCCTTCATGACCGGCCACTCGACCAGCAGCTCGTGAACGGCGGGAATGGAGCGCAGGCGGTCGCGCACCTCGGCAGGCATGGATTCGCAGTCGCTCATGGAAAGCCTTTCGACATATTCAATAAAAAGCAGGTCCCCCACGATCATCGTCGGCCACCAAATGGCGACGCGCATGCAAAAGGGACAGGTCCATTATGGCAGCTCATGGCAAGACGGCGCAGCGCCTCGTCCAAACCCGCCAAAATAAACCTGTCCCTCTTTGGTCGGTTATGCCGTGGGGCCTTTAGGCCTCCCTGTTGGCGTAGATAAACCAGTAGCCCAGCGCAACGATCAGGGCGCCGCCCACGATATTGCCGAGCGTGGCGACGGAAAGATTGAGCGCCAGGCCCGCCGCGTTGAGGGCGTCGGCGCCGGCGACATCAACTCCATAGCCGCAGGAGTGCATCAAAATACCCATGGGCAAAAAGTACATGTTGGCAACGCAGTGCTCAAAACCGCAGGCCACAAACGCAGCAATGGGCAGCAGAATGCCCGCGACCTTGTCGACCACGGTCCTGCCAGCGGTACCGATCCATACAGCCAGGCACACAAAGATGTTGCACAGAATGCCGCGGAAGAAGATGGTGACGGCGTCAATCGAAACCTTACCGGCGGCGACGCTCACCATGGTGTTGGCGACGGCCTCGCCGTTGAGCTTGTAAATAGCTGCCATGTAAACCAAAAAGACGACGGACAGCGCGCCGGCAAAGTTGCCGATCCACACAACGACCCAAGCCTTGAGCATCTGGGCGAGCGTGATCTTTTTGCTCTTGAGCGCGCAGACCATAAGCGAGTTGCCGGTAAACAGCTCCGCGCCGCAAATGAGCACGAGCACCAGACCCAGGCAAAAAGCAAGGCCACCCACAAAGCGCTGGGCGCCCCAGCCAAGCGTGGGATCGCTCAAAAAGACCGTGAAGAACAGGCCGCCAAAGGCGATGAACGCGCCGGCGAACATGGCAAGCATAAAGGCCTTCGAGGTCGGTAGGTTGGCCTTGGTAACACCGGCAGCCTCGGTCTTCGCCTCGATCGCGGCGGGCGCCAGGCAATCGGGGGTGGAATATTCTGCCTTGGAATCTGCCATGTCGATCACTTCTTTCTTACGTTGTGGGACAAGCATTGCCAAAGCACATGTCCCGCGCCGGATGGTCAAAACAAAACAGGCCAGAAGTAAACGTACCTCTGACCTGCAAATTACTTGGAGCGACGGGTTCGTCACCCGGTACTCTCACAAAAACGGCCTTGATCCCAAAAAGAATCAAAGCCGTTAACCAATCTTGTGGAGCGGGCGACGGGAATCGAACCCGCGTCATCAGCTTGGAAGGCTGGGGTTCTACCATTGAACTACGCCCGCAAGATATGGTCGGGACGACAGGATTTGAACCTGCGACATCCTGCTCCCAAAGCAGGCGCGCTACCAAACTGCGCCACGTCCCGAAGGTGTTGAGCAGCTAAGGTCTAAACCTTGCGTGTCCCAAAGCGAAGGAAATTATAGGTGAGACTCCCCGCCTGTGCAAGCGACGATACCCTAGCTCCTCGAATGTGCGACAAACCGGCTATGGAGCAGACCGATCACAAAGGCAACCACGGCAACCGGTGCCCACGCAGCGCCGATATCTGCCAGCGGCAACGCATCGAACGGTAGCCACGCGCCCGCAAAGAACGCATCGCGGACCGAAGTGATTACGCTCTGCACCGCGACAACGCCGCCGACCCAGACCCAAACCTGCGGATGTGCGTCGCAAAAGCCGTGCACCAGGCCCATCAGCACCAGCACAATGGCAACGGGATACAAGGCGTTGAGCATGGGCACCGAGAACATAAGGATCACGTCGAGGCCCACGTTGGAAAGCACGCACGAAAATGCGGCGAACACAAAGGCGAGAACCGCAAAAGGACGGCGCATGGCCTCCTCGGAAGCCTCCGCTCCCCCTTCGACCACATACGTCTCGCAGAAGTAACGCGAGCAGCAGCTGATAAGGCCGATGCACACGTTCATGCAGGCGAGGAAAAAGATCGCAAAGACCACGACCGTGCCGGCAAGACCAAAATGCATAGAGGCCGAACGCGCAAGGATAGCGGCGCCGTTGGTAGCGTCGGGCATCACGGTGCCGAGCTGCATACCGGCAAGGCCCAAGCCGCAGTAGATGATGGCCATGAGCACGCCGGCGATAACACCAGAGCGCGAAATCTCGAAGGCCAAACGCTTGTCATCGGTAACACCCAGCTCATGAATGGTCTCGGCGATGATGATGCCAAAGGCGAGCGACGCGAGCAGGTCCATGGTCTGATAGCCGGTCAAAAAGCCCTGCACGGCAGCACCGGCATTATAGGGAGCCTGTGGCGCGGCAGCGGGACCCAGCGGCGAGACCACGGCAGCGCCCACGACCAATACGATAAGGGCGATGAGCGCGGGGCCCGTAATGCGGCCGAGTACGCGCGTGATGACGCCGGGACGCAGCGTGAGCGCAAATGCGACGATAAAGAACCCGACGGCAAACACCAGGCGAGCCGTGGCGAGCGAGACGCCCTCGGGCAGCAGCGGCACCAGCATCTCGAAGGCCGTGGAGCTCGTGCGCGGAATGGCCAGGCACGGGCCGATAGCCAGATACACCGCCGCGACAAAGAACTCGCCAAATTTGGGGTGCACGCGGCCGGCAAGCTCGCGCGCCGTTCCGGCAAGTGCCACGGCGATAAAGCCCATAACGGGCAAGCCGATGGCGGCGATGAGAAAGCCAAGCATGGCGACCGGCGTGGCAGAACCTGCCTGCAGCGCCAGCAGCGGCGGAATAATGAGGTTGCCGGCGCCAAAGAGCATCGAGAACAGGGCGATACCGACGGTAACGACATGGTCGGAGCGCAGGCCGCGCGGCGCGGATGAGGCCATGGGACCACCTTTCGGGTCGAAACAAAAACGGGACGGGCAAAAGGCCCATCCCGCAAGTATATACGCTTTAGTAAGCTAAATCGCGCAAAGCTTCAATCGCGGCGTCAACTTCCTCGTCCGTGTTGAAATACCCAAACGAGAAGCGAACGACACCCTGGCGCTCGGTCCCCAACGCGCGGTGCATGAGCGGAGCGCAGTGAGCACCGGGGCGCGTCGCAATCCCCCACCCTTGCATGAGCGCATCCGAAATCTCGGCAGAATCGATATCGCCCACGTTGAGCGAGACGATCGCCGAGCGTGTGGGCAGGTCAAACGCACCGTAGAGCTTAATCCCTGGAATCTCGCGTACACCGGCAAGGAAGCGATCAGCGAGCGCACGCTCGTGGGAAGCAATCGCCTCGACCCCACCCTGGGCCTCGATAAAGTCGAGGCCGGCAGAAAGGCCGGCGATACCGTGACCGTTGAGCGTGCCCGCCTCAAGGCGCGTGGGCCACTCCCGCGGCTGCAGCGCATCGAAGCTGTGCACGCCCGTGCCGCCCATGGCCCAAGGAGCCACGTCAATGCCCTCCGCCACGGCCAGGCCACCCGTGCCTTGAGGTCCCATGAGCCCCTTGTGGCCGGTAAAGCACACCACGTCGAGCCCCATGGCCCGCATATCGATATGCGCCGTGCCGGCAGACTGCGAGGCATCGACGATCACCAGCGCACCGGCAGCATGGGCCATAGCGGCCACGCGTGCAATGTCGACCGCGTTGCCGGTCACATTGGAGGCGTGCGTCACCACCACAGCACGCGTGCCCGGCGTGACCAACCGCTCGAGCTCATCGTAGTCGAGCACGCCGTTCGCGTCGCAGCCCGCGTGCTCAACGGTCACGCCCTGCTCTGCCGCCAGGCGGTTGAGCGGACGCAGCACGGAGTTGTGCTCGAGCACCGTTGTGACCACGCGGTCGCCGGGGCGCACCACGCCATTGATGACGGTGTTGAGCGCCGTGGTGGAGTTGGGCGTAAAACAAACATGGTCAGCACGCGGGCAGCCCAGCAAGCGCGCAAGCTTGGCGCGACAGCCGTGGATGGCACGCGCCGCGTCGAGGGCACCCGACGTGGCGCCGCGCCCGGCATTGCCGAGCGAGCACATCGCCTGCGTCACGGCATCGATGACCGCCTGCGGCTTGTGCATGGTCGTCGCCGCGTTATCCAGGTAGATCATCGCACGACCTCCCACATATCAATCACGGTATAGCCCTCGGTGGGAACGCCCGCCGCGGCAAGTTCGCTGCGCAGCAGCTCCTCATCGGCAGGCAACGCCTTCCACGCCAGACCGCAGCCGGCAGCGACCTCCCCGGGCACGGGAATCGTTCGCCCGGGAAGGCCGCGCTCGATGCACAGGGACTCGCAACCCATGGCGGCCGCCGTGGTGGGAAACGTGATGACAAGCGCCGGGCGCTTCTCCCTCATGGCAACTCCAACCAATACGCTACGGGCGCACGACGCGCACGGCCTGCTCCATCTTCTCCACGATCACATACATGTTGGTGACCTCGCCCACCGCAAGCTGGTCTTTAATGCCATAGTGGTCGAGACAGGTACCGCAGGTGAGAATCTCGACACCCTGCTCGGCCAGGCCCTTCAGGTCGTCGAGCACTGGAGATCCCTCGACGGTCAGCTTGGCACCGCCGTTGTAGAACAGCATAGTCGCGGGCAGCTCCTCCTGCTGCGTCACGGCAAAGATGAAGGCCTTCATGAGCTTGTGGCCCAGCACGTCGTCGCCACGGCCCATGCAGTCGGTGTAGACGGAAATGACGAGCTTGCCCTTGCCGGCGCTGGCGTCGCAGAAAGCGGCACCGTCCTGCTCGGGGTCCGCAACGGCCACGGCACCGGCGGTCGCGACACTCACGTGCCACTCGGCGTTCGAGATCTTCTCGACCGAAGCCGTGCAGCCCTTCTCCTGCGCCATCTTGGAGATGTTCTTGACGGCGGTCTCGTTGTCGACCGAGGTCACCACGGCACCCTCGCCATCAAGCTGTTTGAGTGCCTTAAGCGTCTTGACGACGGGCAGCGGGCAGGCATCGCCCATGGCATTGACTTCAATCTTGATAGACATAGCTACATCCTTTCAAAAGGGACCGCCCAGAACAGTAGGCGGTCGCATAAACGGTTTTCTTTAATGCACAACGCGAACAGCAGGACCGCTCGGCATCGCCTCGCACACGCGCCCGATAACGGCGGCGATGCACCCCTCGGCATCCAGGCGACGCGCAAGCTCATCCACATCCGCCGCGGGCGCCGCGATAAGCAGGCCACCAGACGTCTGCGGATCGTACAGCGCGTCGAGCATGCCCGGCTCCAGGTCCTCGTCGGCAGCCACACGCGGGCCAAAAAAGTCCTGGTTGCGGTAGGAGCCCGCTGGGATAATGCCCAGACGCGCCATGTCGAGCACCTGATCAAAGAGCGGCACCGCCCCCGACGCAAGCTCAACCTGCACGCCCGAGCCCTCGGCCATCTCGCACGCGTGCCCGATCAGGCCAAAGCCCGTGACATCGGTGCAGCCGTGAAGCTCAAGTCCCTCGGCCAGACGAATCGGCGCCTCGTTGAGGGTGCGCATCGAGTCAAACATGGCTGCGGCCTCGTCCTGCTCGATGAGCTCGCCCTTAATGGCCGTGGTGATGATGCCAGAGCCGATCGCCTTGGTCAGCAACAGGACATCGCCAGCGCGCGCGCCGCTGTTGGCGAGCATGCGGTCGAGCGAGACAAAGCCGCTCACGGACAGGCCGTACTTGGGCTCGTCGTCGTTGATGGTATGGCCGCCCGCGATAGAGCAACCGGCCTCGACGCACTTATCGGCACCGCCTGCCAAAATCTTGCCGGCAACCTCAACGCCCAGGCAGCTCGGGATGCACAGCAAGTTCATGGCATGGCTCGGCCGCCCGCCCATGGCGTAGATGTCCGACAGCGAGTTGGCCGCGGCGATCTGGCCAAACAGGAACGGGTCGTCGACCATCGGCGGGAAGAAGTCGATGGACTGCACGAGCCCCAGGTTCTCCCCTACGCGGAAGACGCTCGCATCGTCGGAGGTATCGAACCCCACGAGCAGGTTGTCGTTATGCACATTGGGTAAGTCGCCCAGGACCTGGGCGAGGGCTCCAGGAGCCAACTTAGCGGCTCAACCGCTCGCGGCAGTCATAGACGTGAGCTTAATCTGATCGTCAGGCATCGATACCTCCCCTCATCGGTCAATCATTTTCTCTCAGTATACGCATGAATGCGAGCCCAAGGCGGATGCATTAATTGAGCGCCTGTGCGCGAATCGCCGCGCCGATGGCACCGGCAAAGCGAGCCTGGGGCGAGGTGGTCACCGGCGACCCCAGTAGCTCGCCCAACCGCTCCACAACGTAGGCGTTCTCGCACAGGCCTCCCGTCAGGTAGTACGGAGCACCCGCCGCCTGCCCGGCCATGGTCGCCACGCGCGAGACCACGCTGTCGATCACACCACGGGCGATGTTCTCGCGCGGCTCACCGCGACCGATCAGGCTGATGACCTCGCTTTCGGCAAACACCGTGCACATGCTGCTGATCTTGGTAGGCTCGCCGGAACGCGCCAGGTCGGCCATCTGCTGCTGGGAAATGCCCAGGCGGTCGGCCATGATCTCCAAAAAGCGCCCCGTGCCGGCGGCGCACTTGTCGTTCATGGCAAACTTGGCCACGCGGCCACTTTTAAGCTGAATGACCTTGGTATCCTGGCCGCCCACATCGATCACGGTGCCATGGTCACCAAACAGACGCACGGCACCGGTACCGTGGCAGGTGATCTCGGTCACGACCTTGTGCGCATAGGGCACGGCGACACGACCGTAGCCGGTCGCGATCACGCGCACGTCGTCGGCTGTCACGCCATAGCCGGCCGCTGCCAGTGCCTCGCGCAGCCGCTCGGAAGCATCGACCGAGGAGAACCCGGTTGGCTGCACGCACGTCCACGCCAATGAACCCTCCCCGTCGACCACAGCAGCCTTAGCCGCCGTAGACCCGATATCAATCCCGATCCCTATCATGGCTCTCTCCTCATCAAAACATCAAAGACAGTGGCGAGTTCAGGCGCCTTAGCTCTAGGTTTCTCAGGTGCCGGAGGTTGCCCCGAAAGAGGAGCGTAGCGTACTTTGGTACGCAAGCGACGGTTTGAGGGGCAAGATCCGGTGCCTGAGGAAGCTAGAGCGTCTCGATAAAGGCGGCGATACGGGTCTCAATCTGGCCCATGTCACCGTTGCTGTAGTCGGTCTCGATCTTCATATACGGAATACCCGCACCCTCGACAGCCTCCTGCATGCGCGCACTCTCCACGTTAAAGGTGTGGCAGGCCTGCAGCACGCTCTCCACCACGCCATCGACATGATACTTCTCGCACATGGCCAGCGTGTTTTCCATACGACCGTCGTTGGGCGTCATGACCGAGCAGTTGATGTCCAGGTAGCGGTCGGCGATGGCGCGCAGGATGTCGGGAGCCTCCGGGTCGATCATCATCGCCGCCGTGCGCTCGCCCGAGCAGTCGTCCATGCACACGACCACGCCGCCGTTGGACTCGATAGTGCGGCCGATTTTGTTGATCACGCCGCCCACCGGGCAACCGGTGATCAGAATGCGCTTGGCATCCGCCGCAACCGGGCGCTCGCCCGCGTCGTAGGCCTCGCGCAGCTTGGCGACCTTTTGCTCCAGCTGCTCCGTATAGGTCTCGATATCAAAGCTGAACGTGCCGGCGAACATGGTGCTCATCAGGTCGACGCCGCTCATGGCCGCCGGCTGGTTGGCCTGCAGCGCGAACATATCGAGCTGTGCCGCACGCAGACGGTTGCGGCGTCGGACGGCGGCGCGCAGGTCGTCATCAGTAATCGTAATGCCGTAGAAGTTCTCGAGCTCCTCCTTGAGCAGGCGGCATTCCTCGTACCAGCCTTCACGCTCGTAGGCGCGATCGCGACCCTGTGGAAGATGCAGAATGTGTGTGCGCTTGAGCTCGTTGAGTAGCTCGTACATCTTCTTCTTGCCGTCGCAGGTGGTCTCACCGATGATCATGTCGCTAAAGTACGTAAACGGGCACTTTTGCGAGTAGGCAAAGCCGTACGTCGATTTGATGAGCGGACACAGATTTGCCGGCAGCACTTTCTCGGCCTCGGGGATCACCTCATCGGACGTACCGCACAGAGCGACACTTGCGGCCCCCGCGGCATCGATAATCTCGAGCGGCGTATAGCTGCACAAAAAGCCGACCAGGCGATTGCCCGCCTGCTTATAATCCTTAACGCGAATAAACGCGGCCTTGCGCTGCTCGTTGAACTCCTCAAACGTGCTGGGCAACGGCTGCTCAATATTTTCCGACATATAACTCCTAAACCTTTTAACCAACCAAGGAAGCGGCTTTCCCAGGTGCCCGAGGTTGCCGTGAAAGAGGCGCGCCGCGTACTTTCGCACGCAAGCGACGGTTTGAACGGCAAGATCGGGTGCCTGGGAAAGCCGCCGGGACGGATAGCCCTAAATGGTTTCCAAGAAGGCCTCGATCCTGGTTTGCAGTTGGCCTGCATCCTCACCGGCGTAGTCGGTCGTGATGTGCATAAACGGAATGCCGGCTTCCTCGGCGGCCTTCTCCACGGCAAACGACTCCATCTCATAGAGCGTGCAGAACTGCAGGGCCACGTCGACGATGCCGTCGGCATGCAGGTCCTTGGCCATCTGGACAATGTCCTTCATACGCTGGTCGTTGGGCGTAAAGACGGCGCAGTTGATCTTAAAGTAGCGCTCGGCGATGGCATCGAGCATCTCGTCCACCGTCTCACCGGACTCGTCGACCAGGTCCTTGTAGTAGCGCGAGCCCGTGCAGGACTCCTCGCCTACCACAACGCCGCCGGCTTTCTCGATAAGGTTGAACAGCTTCCAGTTGGGCACGGCCATGGGCGTGCCGGTGTACAGAATGCGCTTGGTCCCCTTGGGCGCCACGCCCTCGCCGGCCTCGACACGCTGCTCGCACTCAGCCGCCATATCGTTAATGGCTCCGGTCAGACGTGGCGTGTCGTCCATAAAGGCGGCCTGAACGGTCAGCAGGCTGTCAAGACCGCTGATGGGCGCAGGGTCGGCAGCGCGCGTGGCAGCGAGGCGCTGCAGGGCGCGACGCTTCTCATTGACGGCGTGGATGGCGGCCTTCAGACGCTCAGGCGTAATCGTGACGCCGCACTCTTCCTCGATCTTGGCGGCGAGCTTCTTGACCTCGGCCTTCCAGGTCACGAGCGTTGACTCGTCGTGTACGTTGGGAATATCCATGACGTACATGTTCTTTTGCGTGGCAAAAAACTCGTAGGCTTTCTTCTTGCCATCGCAGGTGTTCTCGCCTACCACCAAGTCACTCGACTCAATGTAGGGGCAGACCTCGCCCAGCTTAAAGCCGGCAAAGCTCTTGATAAGCGGGCAGGTGTTGCGCGGCAGATGCTCCTCGACCTTATCCGTTGCCCAATCGGCGCCCGAGCACAGACCAACGGGAATGCCGTCACAGGCAAGCACGATCTCCTCGGGCACGTACACGCAGAACGAGCCCACGATCTTGGTGGCCTCGCCGGCCTCCTTCTTGTCGAGCATCTCCTTAATACGGCCGCTGTGGATGTTGGTGGCCACAAAGTCCAGGTAGGACGTGGACTTGGGGCGATTGTTCTGCGTCAAGAACATATCGCCGTACATCTGGCCCACGGCGCCCAGCAGCATGTCGTGGTCGGCAAGATTCATGCCGAGGCTCTCCCACATCGGATGGAAATCGAATTCTTCAGCCATGACGGTTCCCCTCTCGAACCAAAAACGGATAACAGCGGTATCGGTGCACGACGGGCGGCGATTGCCCTGCCGTGCTCAAACCCGGAATTTTGGGGAACCTGCTTTGCGGTTGACTATTTAGTTGTGCGTCGTCTCTCCCGGAGCCGTGAACATACCTGCTCATATGCGGCTCCGAGCGATATATAGGGCACGCGCGGCAACGCGGCGAATGTATGTCGTCTGTGGCATGCGCGCACCCTCCTTTACAAGTTAAGGTCAACTATATCAACGGTCATCGACCATGCGAACACCGTTGACATTCGTACGACAGCATCGTGTGCCGTCGTTTAATAAATAATTATCTTGATTGATAGGAGTTTGTCATCCCTCATTCGGCGAACGGCAAGACGAAGCCGCCGAGGCCTATATCCCCGACGGCATTACCCGGCGCTATCGACAAACCAAATGAATCCTGCTCGCATCAAAATGCATGCGCAAGGTCTCGTCGGCCTGCGGCAGCTCGTCGAAAGCCACGCTCACCTTGTTGACCTTCCACTGCAGACGCGTGGGTGCATCGACACGTGGCACGTCCAACAGCACCAGCCGCTCAAAGCGCGAATCGCTCACCCGGGCCACGTGTAAGTCGTAGCTGTTACGACCCCGCTCGGCACGGTTGTCAACATGGAAGTAACTTGCGCGAATCCCCAGGTACGCCACATCATCAGGAACCTCGCGACCCACATTAAAGGTCATGCCCCAGTCGAGAGCCTCAACTTCTTCGTCGCCGATCTTGCACGCCCGGCTTGTGTTCTTGCAGCCCGTCAAGCGCAGCGCGGCCAAGGTTTGCGGCCGGCGGACCACATCTTCGACGGAGCCGATCTCCTCCACATGCCCGTTATGCATCACGCAAATGCGCTGGCACAGGCGACACGCTTCGTCGATATCGTGGCTCACGTAGAGCACGGTGCGGTTGCACACGTCGAACAGGTCGAGCATGTTCTGCTCGAGCGCGCTCTTAAGGTAGGCATCGAGCGCGCTCATGGGCTCGTCGAACATAAAAATGCCCGGGTGTGCCGCCACCATGCGCGCAAGCGCCACGCGCTGCTGCTGACCACCCGAGAGGCGTGCGGGATAGCGGTCGGCAAAATCGGACAGACCAAAAATGCCCAGATAGCGCTCGGCGAGCTTTTTGCGTGCAGCGACGTCACCCGCATCCTGTACGCCGGCGCACACGTTATCGGCCACCGTCATATTGGGAAACAGCTGATAGTTTTGGAACAGCAGGGCGCATTTACGCTCCTGGGGCGATAGGTTGATGCCCGCCGCCGAATCAAAAAAGGTCACGCCGTTGACGACGATCTTGCCCTCGTCGGGCGTCTCCACACCGGCAATGCAGCGTAGCGTACAGCTCTTGCCGCACCCCGAGGCGCCCAGCAGCGCCACGCGCTCCTCTCCAGCCTCAAGCTGCATATCGAGCGTAAACCCGGGATAGCGCTTTTTGATATCCAGAACGATCGACATGGCCTATCGACCTCCCTGCAGAGTGGCATCATCGCGCATGAGCTCGGCCAGCGCCTCGCGATCGATACGCAGGGCATCGCCGCCCACCGGGTCGAGCGAATCGTCCGTATCGGCGAGTTCTTTGGCCCGCTTGCGCTCCGCACGGGAAAGGCCCCGCTCGCGATACTTTTGCGAATGCGCGGTGTACATGTTGATAAACAGGATGACCAGGAAACTAAACGCAATCACGACGACAACCCAAAAGAGGGCAACTGGGATGTTGCCACCCATCCACTCAAAGTAGATAGCGATGGGGATGGTCTGCGTAATACCGGCATAGTTACCCGCAAAGAAGAGGGTGCAACCGAACTCACCCATCGCACGGGCAAAGGCGAGCACCGTACCGGCGGCGATCGAGGGCCAGCCGAGTGGCATCATAAGCTTGGCAAAGATACGGCGCTCGGACCACCCCAGGGTTCTCGCGGCGTCGAGCATCTGCGTGTCCAGGCTCTCAAAGGCGCCGAGCGCCGTGCGGTAGACCAGGGGAAACGACACCACCACGGCAGATATCACCGCCGCTGGCCAGGTAAAGACGATCGAGATGCCGTGCGCGATAAGCCACTGGCCAACCCCGGTCGAGCGGCCAAACAGCATGAGGAGCAGAAAGCCGCACACCGTGGGAGGCAGCACCATGGGGATGGTAAAGGCCGAGTCGAGCAGGCCCTTCACGCGGCTCGTCGTGCCCATAGTCTTCCATGCGGCAAACAGGCCCAGCGCAAAGGCAATCACCAGGGCAAGGCCACTCGTTTTGATAGACACCCAAAGCGGGCGATAGTCGATGCCGGTCAAAAAGGCGACAAGGGACGCCAAGGGCTCCTGTTCATCTTGCATCATAACAGATGATGCTACCACGATTTGAGCGCTATCAAGCCAACGCGCGCCGCCCTTGGCATCACCCGAGGCTGATGCGATGACCACATAGCGGTCCCCATTCGCACCGCGCTCATCAAAGGCATAGGTATACCCACCGACATTAAACGCCGCTTCCGTCGTGGCATACCAAGGAAGATCCATGTCTTCCAGCCGTGCGCCTCCCATGCAGTTTGCGCTGTCGAGTTCACAGACGAGAGCCTTGAGACCCGATGCGCACTCGTTGTCCTGCGGATCCAATCCGTACTTCTCGACCGCCTTGGGCGATACCCACACCACAACGCGATCGGCAGCAGGCGCCACTACAAGGTCCACGTCCTCGTCAACGGGAAACCGGTAGCCCTCAGGCTGGCCCTCCATGGCACGAGCGGTCCCCCTGGCCAACCGCTCAAAACCCTCGATCCCATAGGAAAGCCCATGAGCGGTCGCAGCAACCTGAGCCCCGTCCTCAGCTTCCCCAGCAAACGCAAATCCTGGCACCCAGCAAAGCGCGAAGGTCAAAGCACAGGCGACAAGCATGCGGAATCTATTAAGCACGAAAAGCTCCAAGAGAATACAAGGACGGAGTTAAACACAAAACGATGGAATTATCGCGCCAGGCCGCACTACGCGGAAAGCTCAAATCCGTACTTAGCCCAAATCTTCTGCGCCTTCTTGTTGGTCAGACAGAAGTCGATGAACGCCTTGGCCTCGTCGGCGTGCTCGGAGCTCTCGGCAACGGCACCCGGATACACGATGGGCTTGTGCGAATCCTCGGGGCACACGAAGGCCTCCTCGATGCCGTCGTAGCGGAAGATGTCGGAGCTGTAGACAAAGCCGGCCACGCAGTCTCCCGTAGAGACGTAAGCTGCGGCGGTGCCGACCTTGTCGGCCAAAGCCACCTTGTCGGCGAGCTCGGGTGCATACTCACCGTCGTCGCCCTCGGTACCGGTGTAGAGCCCAACAGAAGCCAGCGCCTGGTTGGCATACTTGCCGGCGGGAACGGTCTTGGCGTCGCCGATGGCGATTTTGCCGTCCAGGCTCGCGACGTCGGCGATAGCCTCGACCTTGGTGTCGGAGCCCTCGGCACGAATAATCACGAGGTCGTTGACGAACATGTCCTCGCGCGTGTCGGCATCGACGAGCTCGGCGGCCTCGGCATTATCCATAGTGCCCTTAGAGGCCGTGATGAGCACGTCCACCGCAGCGCCGGCGCGCATCTGCTCGACAAGGTCGCCGGACGCCTTAAACTGCGTGTCGGCAAAGGTGGTACCGGTCTGATCGGTGTAGAGCTTCTGAACCTCGGGCAGAGCTTTCTCGAGCGAGTTGGCGGCAAATACCTGCAGCTCGACAGCCTTCTTGAAAGAAGTCTTGGCAGAACCCGCATCGGAGCCGGCCGGCTCAGACGTCTTGTTGCCCGAGCAGCCAGCAAGGCCAAGGCCGGCAGCGGCGACAGCAGAAAGCGAGACGAATCCGCGGCGAGAAACCATATCGAACATGTTCAACCCTTTCGAGCGCTACGCCCGGGCACCCCGCCGCGGGCTTTATCCTGTAATTGAATTATACTTTAGCGCGAATAATGCTTGTGATAAGAAATTATCGTTTGATAATTTCTTATACCGATAGCCGCAAGACGCTCGCGTTGTCGCCGCTTAAAAAAGCGGAGCGACCCATAAGGTCACTCCGCTACAGGCAAGCAGTTTAGCGAGCGTGTCCACCGCCCGCCGCCATGTGGGCCGCGTGCTCCAGCTGGTCGCTCACGGCCTCCCAGCTTTCGCGAGCCGCCTTCGTGGATCCCGGAAAGTTGATGACAAGCGCAGCCCCACGCTGCATGCACACGGCGCGCGAAAGCATGGCACGGCGCGTCTTGGTCATAGAGTATGCACGGATCGCCTCGGCAATACCCGGCACATCGCGGTCGCAGACGGCACGCGTCGCCTCGGGCGTCACGTCTCGCATCGAAAGCCCCGTGCCGCCGCAGGTGATGACCACGTTGGCCTGGCAATCGTCGGCCGCAGCCACAATGGCAGCACCGATCTCGTCAACATCGTCATGCACCACCGTATGCGAGGCAACCGTCCAGCCCTGCGCCGCGATGAGCTCCTCGAGTGCAGCGCCTGCCTCGTCCTGGGCAAGATCGCGCGTATCCGAGCACGTCACGATTGAAATCTTCAACTCCATAGCACTCCTCCTACAGCACGGTGCCCTCGGGCAGATCGACTCGGACGACATCCACGACGTCGCCCGGCTCAAGATCGCACGGACCCTCGTTGATGCGCAACAGGCAGTTCGCACGCTGCATGGTTCCGAGCAGCGCCGAGTTCTGGCTGTGCGCCTCGGTGACCGTAAGCTCACCCGTCTGCGCATCGCGCGCAACCGTGGCGCGATCATAGAAGCGTCGGTCCTGTCGCTTCTTCACGCCGTGGGTAAGAACCGCCTGCTGCACGGGACGCGCACCCTCGGCAAAGCCGCGCATCTTGCGAATCGCCGGGCGGGCGAGCATCTCAAAGCCCACATAGGCCGCCGCGGGGTTGCCCGAAAGCCCCAGATAGGGCTTGCCGCCGAGCAGGCCAAACGTAATGGCCTTGCCGGGACGCAACGAAATGCGATCGAACAGCACCTCGCCCTCGCGCCGAACCAGCGCCGTCACGTAGTCGTAGTCGCCAGCCGAGGCGCCACCGCTCGTAATGACAAAATCGCACTCTTGCGCGGCGCGGTGCACCAGCTCGGCAATCGCCCGCTCGTCGTCGGGCGCAATGCCGTAGAACACCGGGTCGGCCCCAGCATCGAGTGCCTCGGCCATTAACGCCGAGGAATTGGAATCGCGAATCTGCCCACGCGCCGGCAGTTGGCCGGGCGCGACCAGCTCCGTGCCCAGCGAGATAATGCCCACACGCGGCGCGGCATGCACCTTCACGCTCGCATACCCGGCGCTCGCCAACAAGCCGGCGCCCGCCGGAGCCACGACCTCGCCGGCGTGCATCACAACATCGCCGGCATGGGCCTCCTCGGCGGCAGAGCGAACGTTCTCCCCTACCTTGGCAGGCACCGAGAACCTCACACGCGAACCCTCGTTGCCGTCACCGACGAGCACATCGACGATCTCATACTTCACCACGGCATCGGCACCTTCGGGTACCGGCGCGCCCGTCATGATGCGGACCGTCTCGCCCGCGCCGATTGTGCCCTCAAACACATGGCCCGCAGCCTCGTGTCCGATAACGTCGAGCGTCACCGGCGCCTCGCCAGATGCCTGCGCCAAGTCCGACGAGCGCACGGCATATCCGTCCATAGCGCTGTTGGCATACGGCGAGATGTCGATATCGGCCACCGTATCCTCTGCCAAGGGAAGACCGGCGGCCTGCCACACGGGAACCTCGACGACTTCGGTGCGATTCACGTGCGACAAGACGATCGCCTGCGCGTCCTCCAACGGAATGAGTTTCTCAGCCATATACACCTCTAGCATGCTGCGGCGCGCAACAAAAGCGCCGATTCTTTATGTTTCTCTCAGTATAATCCCTCGACGCGCGACCGCGACTTGGCCTGTACCCGCAAATACATCTGTCGGCCGCAAGCCGCGAAACAAAACCAAAACCAACCCACCGGCTCGTCGCGTTTACCGCGTTTTATAATGCTCGTGTTGCAACCCAAAAGAGGAACGTATGACTTTTACCGACAAACCCGAAAGCGCAAACGAAGCGCAGGATCATTCTCAGTCGCTCGACGACGGCGGCTTTTTCTCCCTGAACGACGTCATCATGGCCGGCAGGCATCAGCTCACCCGCTCCGAGCATCTCTTGGCCGCCGACACGCGCCGCAACGCCCGCAACCTACTCGCGAGCGCCAAGTTGCTCACACTCGTCGTCATCGTCTCGCTCGCCATGGGCGTTGCCGCCTGGGCGTTTTTGACCTCGCTGAATATCGCGACCGACTATCGCGAGCACCATGCATGGGTCTACGCCTTGCTTCCCGTTGTGGGCGTTGCCACCGCATGGGTGTACAAAAACCACGGCCTTGCCGCCAAACGCGGTAACAACCTGGTCATCGACTCCGCTCTGGGCACACGCCTCATCCATATGCGCATGGCCGTTCTCACCTTCGTCTGCTCCACGCTCACGCACCTAACGGGCGGATCTGCCGGTCGCGAGGGGGCCGCGGTGCAGATTGGCGGCACCATCGCCAGCAACATCTCGAACCTCGCCCACCTCAAAAAACATGACCACCACGACCTCATGCTCGCCGGCATCTCGTCGGCCTTTGGCGCCGTATTCGGCTCGCCCCTTGCTGGAGCTTTCTTTGGCATGGAGATGTGCTTTATCGGCAAGATCGACTACACCGCGGGCATCTACTGCCTGGTCGCCTCGTTTACCGGCTACTTTACGTCACTTGCCTTGGGAACCGAGTACGAGGCGAATGTCATCGCCAGCGTTCCCAACATGACACCACGGACGGTTGTCATCGTTGTTATCAGCGCCATTATCTTCGGTCTGACGGCACGCCTCTTTGCCTGGTCGGTTCGAACCGTCAAAAGCCTTTACGGTCGCTTTATCACCAATTACCTTACTCGCGCACTCGTGGGCGCACTCGTGGTTTTGGCCGCCTATGCCCTCCTTGACGCCTGGGACTACGCCGGCCTTTCCACGTGGCTTTCCAGCGCCGGATTTGCAGGCAACGCCACCCTGGCGGACGCAGCCATCAAGTTGGTCGTCACAGCGCTTACCCTGGGCGCGGGCTTCCAAGGCGGCGAGGTCACGCCCCTGTTTGGCATCGGTGCGGCACTCGGTGGCTGGATCGGTTGCCTTACCGGGCTTGACCCCAGTTTTCTGGCGGCTCTCGGCATGCTCGGCGTGTTCTGCGCCGGCCTCAACGTGCCCATCACCACCTGCATGATGGCCATCGACCTGTTCCACGGCACGGCCGCCGGGTTCTTTGTCATCGTGGCCTTTATCAGCTACCTAACCGGCGGACACCGCGGCGTGTACCCCGCCCAGCGCATCATCTCACCCAAGCGCCGCTCGCTTATTGTGGATGAGGGAGGTACGGTAGCGGATGCTATCGAGCGCCACAACGACCTGATAGAGTAGATGTAATAATCGCCGTGCAGCCACAATCGGGGCTAATTCGACCTGAGCGCGACCGCACTGTCATGTCACACGCCGGGAGTCGCCCCATGCACGCAACTGATTTTGGTCGCACGCTCATCATCGCCAACCCAGCCGCCCAGTCGGGTGCGGCACGCGAAGTTGCCGAGCGCCTGCAACGCTTTTTGGACATGACTGCACGCGCATCCCAGTTTGACCTGGTGTTGACCGAGCGTATGGGACACGCCAAGGAGCTGGCCGCACAGGCTCAGGGCTATCGCACCGTTATCGCACTCGGCGGCGACGGCGTGATTCACGAGGTCGTCAACGGGCTTATGACGCAAAAGGAGGACGCCCGCCCCGCTCTTGCCGTCCTGCCCGTGGGCTCCGGCAACGATTTTGCCCAGACGCTCGGCATCGACGATTTCTCCGGCAAGGATTTTGGCGCGCTGCTCACCTGCGAGCTGCAGCGTCAGGATATCGGGCGCATTCGCTCGTGGAGCCCTGCGAGCGGCAGCGGCGAGGCTACCGTTGAGTACTACGACCAGACGCTCTCGGTCGGCATCGATGCTGCCATCGGCCTTAGCACCACCGAGCTGCGCAAAAAGACCGGCTTGACGGGCGCGCCGCTCTACACCCTCTCGGGACTTGAGCAGTTTGGCCTACGCTATCGCAACTATCCTATGACAGTCAGCTTTGACGGCGCGCCCGCCGAGCGCGTGAGGGCGATCATCATGGCGATTCAGCTTGGTCCTACCTATGGCTCGGGCTATCGCATCTGCCCCGATGCCGACCCCTGCGACGGCATGCTCGACGTCTGCTACGCCTGCGGCCCCGTCCCTCGCGCGGTAGCCCTGCCTATGTTCCTTTCGGCCAAGGACGGCCACCATACCAAGTTGCCACCGGTTCGCATGCGCCGCTGCCGCCATGCCGAGCTAACTTTTGAGGAGCCCGACTACCCCATCCAGGCCGACGGCGAGCCCATCGTCGCCTCGCGCATCGAAGTCGACATCCTACCCGGCGCCCTCCAAGTCTGGCACCCAACCCGCTAACCCCACCTAAGTTGCGGTGAAATAGGGACTGTTTATGCAGTTAAAGCCGCGAAACAGTCCCTATTTCACCGCAACTTATTGAGAAGATCATTCCTCCCCGCCCGGCTTGCGACGGTTAGCCTTTTTAATCGCATTGAAGTGCTTGTCGTTGAGCCTGCGCTGGCGCGATCGCTGGGGCACTTTGGTCTTGACGCGACGGCGCGGCGGACGGCCACGACGCTCAAGCTCTGCACGCAGCTTACGCAGGCAGCTCGCGCGATTCTGAAACTGACTACGGCTCTCGCGCGCCGTCACGGTAATTCCCGAAGGGATATGTTTCATACGCACCGCCGAGTCCGTCGTGTTCACACCCTGGCCGCCCGGGCCCGTCGCACGAAACACCTGAACCTCGCAGTCGCGTGCCAACCCCTCAACCGACATCTCGGCATAGCGCGCATACTCGCGCCATCCCATCTTGTTCTCATCCATATCAACACCTCCCCTCATACAAAAAATGTGACAAAGGGAAAGTCCCTTTGTCACATCGCATACCAATCGCTTGTGTTGCGCGCTTAAGCGAAGGTGATCTCGCCGGTATCGCAGTCCATATCGGCGATACGGGCCAGGCTCTCAACGCGGAAGCCGCGCTCGCGGAGCTTATCGCCACCGCCTTGGAAGCCCTTCTCCACCGCGATGCCAATGCCGGCAACCTCGGCACCCGCAGCCTCGCAGATCTTGATAAGACCCTCGAGTGCGCAGCCGTTGGCCAGGAAGTCGTCGATAATCAGGACCTTGTCGCCCTCGGACAGGAAGCGCTTGCCAACGATGACCGGGTACTCCTTCTGCTTGGTAAAGGAGTAGATGGTCGTGGCATACTGCTCGCCATCGAGGTTGATGGACTGTGCCTTCTTAGCAAAGACCACCGGTACGCCGCCAAAATGCTGAGCTGCGATGCAAGCCATGCCAATGCCCGAAGCCTCAATCGTCAGGATCTTGTTGATCTCGACATCCTTGAACAGACGGGCCCACTCGGCGCCCATGTGGTCGAACAGCTCAACGTCGCACTGGTGGTTGAGGAAGGCATCAACCTTAAGGACGTTACCGGCCTTTACGATGCCGTCATGGCGAATACGATCCTCAAGCTCCTGCATGGCGCAACCCCTTCTCGCGGCAACGATACCGCGCGATTAATAAACGTTGTTCGATAGTCTACCACGGACCGACCCCCGCCCGCCCCACAAGCCGCATCGCACCACAAACCAGTCTTTTTGGGACGGCGCGAATCGTGGCAGACAGCCTCCCAACACGCTAATGGCGGGCGCGCATCTTCACCAAACGCACCATGGCAAGCGCAAAGCCCACAGCGGCCACAGCCATAAGCACGTAGAACACCGAGCGAAAGCCGAATAGGAATACATCCGGACGGCCTGCAATAAAACTGGTCACGGCCTCGCCCATCGCCACGCTCATCTGCCCATAGAGGATATGCGAACCTGCCGTAATACCCAGCGCCATGCCCGCATAGCGCGCCAAGCTGCCCAAGCTACCTGCAAAGCCGAGTGCCTCGCGCGGAGCCGAGCCCATATACAGCGAGTTATTGGGGCTCTGGAAAATCGACGTGCCGCACGACATAAACGCGACGCAGCACACGATCACAGGGATGGAAGAGTACTCGTCGAGCGTGCTTACCGCAAAAAGACCGCATACGTACACGCCTAGGCCGACCGCCGTGGGACCCTCGCAGCCAACACGGTCCGAAACCGTACCCGAAAGCGGGCCGATAAAGGCATTCACCATCGGCAGCGCCAAAAAGAGCAATCCGGAAATGTCGGAACCAAATCCGTGGGCGTCCTGAAAATAGAACGGCAGGATAAACTCTGATGCGCCAATACCAACGAACACGATGAGCATGCAGGCGAGGTTGATGGTGAAGGCCGAATTTGCAAAGCAGCGACGAGCAGCCTCGATCAGGGACATGGGGCGCTCGCCGGCCTCCGGCTTAACATGCGGCAGCGTGGAGAACCCCACGATAAACGAGATGACGCCAATGGGCAGGTTGATGAGGAAGATGCTCTCCCAGGGAAAGCTTGCCACCAGCACGCCGCCGAGTACGGGGCCACACATCATGCCGAGGGCCACGAAGGTCGCGAGAATACCCATGGCACGGCCTCGTTCGCGCGCCGGAAACGACTCGGTGATGATACCCATGTTGTTGGCCATGGCCGCTGCGCAGCCGACGCCCTGCACAATGCGTGCCAGAATAAGAACTTCGAGCGAACTCGAAAGGCCGCAAAGCAGCGAGCCAGCCGTAAAAACGATTACGCCCAGCTGGAATACGCCCACCTTGCCGCGCACGTCGCCCAAGCGGCCAAACGGCAGCATAGCCACGCATGTCGCAAGCAGGTACACCGAGCTCACCAGCTGGATGCGGTCGAGGCCCACGCCCAGCTCCTTTTGCATCACGGGCAACGCCACGGTCACGACGGTCGAATCCAGACACGACATAAACGTCATGATGAGCACGGTAAACAGAATCGCCCATTTGTTCTTGCCATGGGTGTCGCCCTCAAGGGCAATGTGCTCGCGGCGCAGCTGCTCTGCGGTTTTCTCCATATCCATCCTTTCGAGTGGCGCAACGCAAAAACGGGGCCCCAATCGCCTACAAACAGTCGCGATTGGGGTCCCGCCTACGGAATCGGAACGAAAGATCGCCGAAGCTTTCTGTCAGCATCGGCGCCTTATGCGAACGCTAGCCTAGCACTGCTCGAGTGCCTGCTCAAGGTCGGCAATCAGATCGGCCGTATCCTCGAGGCCGCACGACAGGCGCACCATATCGGCGGAGATGCCGCAGGCGATGAGCTCCTCATCGTTCATCTGGCGGTGTGTGGCATTAGCGGGATGCAGGCAGCAGGTGCGGGCGTCAGCCACATGCGTGGCGATCTGGGCAAGTTTAAGGCTCTTCATAAAGGTCTCGGCCGCCGCGCGACCACCGTTAAAGCCAAAGCTCACAACGCCGCAGGTACCGTTGGGCATGTACTTCTGAGCCATGTCATAGTACTTATCGCCCTCCAGGCCCGGATAGCTCACGAAGCGTACCTTGGGATGGCTCTGCAGGAACTTGGCAACGGCCAGGCCGTTCTCACAATGACGCGGCATGCGTACATGCAGGCTCTCGAGCGAGCTGTTCAGGAAGAAGGCCGCCTGCGGGTTCTGCATGGGACCGAGGTCGCGCATGAGCTGCGCGGTGGCCTTGGTAATGAAGGCACCTTCGCGACCGAACTTCTCGGCATACGTCACGCCGTGGTAGCTCTCGTCGGGCGTGGTGAGACCCGGGAACTTATCCGCATGGGCCATCCAGTCAAACTGGCCGTGGTCAACGATCACGCCGCCCAGGTAGGCAGCATGTCCATCCATGTACTTGGTGGTGGAGTGCGTAACGATGTCGGCGCCCCACTCAAAGGGACGGCACATCACGGGCGTCGGGAAGGTGTTGTCGACCATCAGCGGCACGCCGTGGTCATGCGCGGCCTTGGCAAAGCGCTCAATATCGAGCACGGCAAGGGCGGGGTTGGCGATCGCCTCGCCAAAGACGAGCTTGGTATTGGGCTCAAAGGCCGCCTCGAGCTCTTCATCGGTGCAGTCGGGGGCGACGAACGTGCAGGTCACGCCCATGCGGCCCATGGTGTGGGCGAGCAGGTTATACGTACCGCCGTAAATGGCAGAGCTAGCGACCACATGATCGCCGGCACCGGCCACATTAAAAATCGCGAGGAAGTTCGCAGCCATGCCCGAGCTCGTGAGCATCGCGGCGGTGCCTCCCTCCATCTCGCAGATCTTAGCGGCAACGAGATCGCACGTGGGGTTCTGCAGACGGCTGTAGAAGTAGCCCGACTCCTCCAGGTCAAACAGCTTGCCCATGTGCTCGGACGTGTCGTACTTCCACGTGGTGGACTGGTAGATGGGCACCTGGCGCGGCTCGGCATCTCCCGGGTGATAGCCGCCCTGAACACATGTAGTACCGATGGTCTGCTCGCTCATATCTAGCTCCCTTGCCTGGGTTACGTTTTATTCGGTTCACGATACCGCTACCCTGCACCCCTCTCAACCCATCCCAAAGGTAGGTTATTGGACAAATTAATCAGGAGTATTTATCTCAAGCCTTGGGCATTTGCTCGATAGATAAAAACGAGGCATACGTGAAGCTCTCGATGATTACATGCCCCGTCACGGGTACCATAGGCGGGTACACCGTGACCAAGGAGACAACGATGAAGCAAATCGATACGGCCCAGCTCGACATCACCGCCTGTCAGGCTCAAGCTGCCGAATATCACGCCCGTGGCTTTAACTGCGCCCAGGCCGTCGCCTGCACGCTCGCGCCCGCCGTCGAGCTCGACCCCCAGGTCGCCTTTACCCTCACCGAGGGCTTTGGCGCCGGCATGGGCGGCATGACCGAAACCTGCGGCGCCATCTCGGGCGCCGTGGCCATCATGGGCTTTGTAATGAGCGACGGCATGGAAAACTCCAAGACCAAGGGCCAGACCTACAAGCTGTCGCGCGAAATCGCCAAGCGTTTTGGCGAGAAGAACACGACAACCGTCTGCGGCACGCTCAAGGGCATCGGATCGGATAAGGGTCCGCTCCGCAGCTGCCCCGGCTGCATCGACGATGCCGTCGAAATCGCCTGTGATGTGCTAAAGCAGCTCGCCGAGTAAACAGCGGAAACATAAAACGACGGCCGGCGCGCTTGGGATTCACCCAAAAGCACGCCGGCCGTCGCCGTTAGAACTCGGCAAATTCGGGAGTGCTGACCTCAATCTCCTCGCGCCCCGCCATAAGCTCGCGCATCTTAGCGCAAAACGACTCCTGCTCCCCCGCCTTAAACACCAAATGAAGTGTCACGGCATCCGCGTACTCGGTATCCGAAACCTTGGCACCGGAATCCTGGGCCAAGCGAAGCACCTGCTCATACTGCGGATAGGCCACATGCACGTCAACAGGCACGACACTCGTCATCTCGACGATCTGCCCGGCCTCCTGAGCCGCGGCCACCGCCGCTTGCGTCGCCGCAGTATAGGCGCGAACCAGGCCGCCCGGCCCCAACAGCGTGCCGCCAAAATAGCGCGTCACTACGCAGCAAACATTTTTGAGCTCCGCACCGCGCAACACCTCGAGCGTCGGCATACCGCTCGTGCGGCTCGGCTCACCATCATCGCTCTGGCGCTCGCGTCCATCGACCAAAATCCACGCGGGAACATTGTGTCGAGCGTCGTAATGACGCTTGCGAACCATCTCGATAAAGGCATTCGCCTCGTCCTCGGACTCAATATGGACCAGCTGGGCAATAAACCGGCTCTTGCGGTCCACAAACTCGCCCGAAACCTCAATATTCGATTGCAGAGTAAAATAGCTGTCCAACAAAGCCCCTCAACAGAATAATGCGCGGCAACAAACAGCCTCAATAATACGGCAAAGGCCGTACCAATAACCCCGGTAAAAAGAACAGCAACGCCGATGACCAGGAAACAACAGCGAGACGGCGTCAGCTGAGTCGATTTGGCCCGAAAGAGGAGGGAGCACGCCTTATGGCGGCGACCGACGAATGAGCGCCAAATCGGCCAGCTGACGTCGTCGCAGCGTCAACAAGAAAGCTGAGTGAGCCTGTAAGCCGGGTTCTGTCGTGAACGGTCATTTATCTTGTCTGCACGTTACCATGCAGCTCCACGCACGCTACCCGAACGCGGACCGGGCCGGCCCATAGCGTTCCTATTCGCGCTTGCTCCGGATGGGGCTTGCCAAGCCGCCGTGTTGCCACGACGCTGGTGGTCTCTTACACCACCGTTTCAGCTTTTCCCTTTACGCCTTGCGGCGCAGGTGGGAGTCTTCTTTTCTGCGGCGCTTTCCGTCGGATCACTCCGCCCGGCCGTTAGCCGGCATCCCGCCCTCTGGAGCCCGGACTTTCCTCACGCGTACTGCAAACAGCACATCGCGCGACCGTCTGGCCCACTCAGCAGTGCAAGAGTGTAGCACACCGTTACCGCAGGCAATGGCACAACGCAAACGCTCGACACGATAAACCAAGAACCGCCATGCGCTACAATGGTCCTGTCGATGGGCAACGTCGTCAGTCGAGACGCGACCGCGCTCCGCACCCCTCCGTCTACTCGGTGTGTTCCCGCCTCCTCCCCGAGGCGGGATGTCGGCTTTTTTCATGCACCGACAACCTAATAGCCTGTGGACAGCCCAGACAGTATTGCGCGCGGACGACATCGCGCACCTCAGCAGCAAATGCAAAAAGGGACCCGTCCATTACGGACGGATCCCTTAAAACAAGTGATCGTCAAACCGAATTACTCGGCGTCGGTCTCCTCGTCCTTCTTCTCGGAAGGCAGCGGGGTAACCTCGATCTCGACGCCCAGAGTCTCAGCAGCAGACTTCATGGACAGGGAGATACGACGACGGTCGAGATCGATCTCCATGACCTTGACCTGAACCTTGTCGCCCACGTGGGTGACCTGAGAAGGCTGATCGACGTGCTTGTTGGCCATCTCGGAGATGTGCACCAGGCCCTCGATGCCCTCGCCCAGGTCGACGAAAGCGCCGAACGGGACAAGCTTGGTCACAGTGCCCTCGACGATAGCGCCGACGGGGTACTTCTTGACCAGTGCGCGCCACGGATCCTCGGTGGTCTGCTTGAGACCCAGGGAGATGCGCTCGCGGTTGAGATCGACGTCGAGAACCTCGACCTCGACCTCCTGGCCGACCTTGACAACCTCGGAAGGATGGTTGACGTGGTTCCAGGAGAGCTCGGAGATGTGGATGAGGCCGTCGATACCGCCGAGGTCGACGAAGGCGCCGAAGTCGACGATGGAGGAAACGGTGCCCTGGAGACGCATGCCAGACTTGAGCTTGGACAGGATCTCGGAACGCTCGGCCTTACGGGACTCCTCGAGCACGACGCGACGGGAGAGGACGACGTTGTTGCGGTTGCGGTCCATCTCGATGACGCGAGCCTCGATGCGGGTGCCCATGTAGGAGGTGAGGTCCTTGACGCGACGGAGGTCGACGAGGGAAGCGGGCAGGAAGCCACGCAGGCCGATGTCGAGGATCAGGCCGCCCTTGACAACCTCGATAACCTCGCCCTCGACATTCTCGCCGGAGTTGAACTTCTCCTCGATGCGGTTCCAAGCACGCTCGTACTCGGCACGCTTCTTGGACAGGACCAGACGACCGTCCTTGTCCTCCTTCTGGAGAACCAGAGCCTCGATGGGATCACCGAGTGCAACGATGTCTGCAGGGTTAGCGTCCTTGCGGATGGACAGCTCGCGGACCGGGATAACGCCCTCGGACTTGAATCCGATGTCAACGAGCACCTCGTCATGCTCGATCTTAACGACAGTGCCGTTAACGAGATCGCCCTCATCAAAGTCGGTAATCGTACCGTCGATGAGGTTGTTCATCTCCTCCTCGTTGACATCGTCAAGAGAGAAAATAGACGAGTTCTGAATCTCACTCAAAGGTGGACCCCTTTCGAACTACGGGGCCCCGATTGCTAGGACCTACAGAAGGGTGCGACAAGCACACAACGTTTAGGAACACTCGGGAGCCGACAGATACTAATGTGACGCTTATGCAATCACGTTCGTATAGGTTACGGGGAAATGAGTTCGATTTCAAGCGTGAACTGCGATTTTTTACTCGTGTGGAGACTTTTTCGTAATCTTATGAACACACGTCTCCGCAACTTGACGATAACCAGCCAGGCATTCGGCTTTGGGGTAAAGTATCCGGAGCCAACGATTCTAGATCGATTTTTCGAGAAAGGTGCCCGCGTGCTCAAAGCAGTCGTTTTCGATATGGACGAAACGCTTCTTAGCATCAACCTCAACGCGTTCATCCTTCGCTATTTTAAGGATGTCTCTTCGATGCTCGCGGATATCGGGCGCCGCAGCCGCGGTGGCACGATGGCACGCCTCGGCACCATCCTGGTCGACCTCAACGCCAATCGCCGCAGCGGCACGGACAACCGCACCAATCTTGAGTTTTACCAAGAAGAGGCCAAGCGCCGATGCGGGATTTGCCTCTCCGATCCCCTCATCTACGAGGCGTTTACCTACTACGACCGCGAAGTTCTTCCGTACAAGAATGACGAACTCATCAACGCCCATGCCATGCCGGGCGCACACGCCGCGCTCCAGGCCGTACAGGACGCAGGGCTGCGCTGCGCGCTCTTTACCAACCCCAGCTTTCCGCAGGGGGCCATCGAGTGCCGCATGGGTTGGGGCGACCTGGCCGACGCCCCCTTTGAGCTCGTCACGCACATGGGAAACGCCACCCGCTGCAAGCCTGATGCCACCTACTATCTAGAACAGCTTCAGGTGATGGGGCTCGAACCGCACGAGGTCCTTATGGTGGGCAACGATCCCAAACGCGACTTCCCTAGCCCCGCCTGCGGCATTCAGACTGCCTATGTAGGCCAGGGAAAACCCGGCCGAGCTACCTGGCGCGGAACCATGGAAGGCTTCGCCCGCGACTTTAACGCCGTAGTAGAAGCCTTCTACGAACACCAGGTAGCCGACGAACTGTCCTAGCACACTTGGGTTTTGCCGATCATGATGTTGAGGATCTCGACGTCGGTATCTTTCATGCCCACACGGCCTACGTAGCCCATACTGGCGATTGTCTGCTCAACGGTATCTTGGATCAGGCCCTCGCCGGCGCGGAAGCCGCGACCCTGCATGGCCATATCATGGCCCAGAATCGCTGCATCGACGGCAGCCGAGATCTTGGCGGCACAGCTCGCCTTGGCGCCATCGCACACGATGCCGCCCACATTGCCGAGCGTATTGGAGACCGTCGCACCGATTTGCTCGCGCGTGCCACCGCACAGCCAGGTAATCGCGGCACCGGCACCGCACGCAGCGCAAATAGCGCCGCAAAACGCCGAGAGCGCACCAATGTAGCTCTTGATATGCACGGCAATGAGATCGGACAGCATCACGGCACGCACCAGGCGCTCGTGGTCGCAGCGCAGGTACTCGGCATACTCCATGACGGGCAGTGCGCAGGTAATGCCCTGATTGCCCGAGCCGCACACAATGGCGACCGGCAGCGCGCAACCGTTCATGCGGGCGTCGGACCCGGCGGCCGCACGGGCACGGGCACGGCAGGCGACGTCATCGGCACGAGCACCCAGCAGCGTACGACCCACCTCGGCGCCCCAAGCGTGCGCAAGGCCCTCGGCACTGATTGCGCCATTCAGCTCAATCTGACGCTCAACGGCAGCGCGGGCGCCCTCAATGTCACCGTCCTCGATAAAGTCGATGATGGAATCAATGGACATGGGCGTATCGGCGTTATCTGCCGCACGCTCGGCCACCACGCGCTCGGCGCAGGCGGCGCACTCCCCCGCCGACTTGCCGCATACCGGAATACCATCGAGCGTATGGCACGTGACATTAGTGTGGTGATCGGTAATCTCGACGACCGCGGTATGGCCCCCGGCCGTCGCAGTCACCTTGATGTAGAGGTTGGGCACACCCTCGACAAGCGACACATCGCAGTAGCCGGCGTCGGCGAGGAGCTCGGCCACGCGAGCGCGGTCTTCATCGTTAACGCTCTCGAGCACCTCGAGCGCGCTCTTAGCGTCGCCGCCCACGGCACCCAGCACGGCCGCGGCTTCAATACCGTGCATACCGCCCGAGTTGGGCACGGTCACGCTCTTAACGTTCTTGATAATGTTGCCCGAGCAGGCAACATCCATATGATCGGGTTCGCAACCGAGCGTCTGGCTCGCCAGCGCCGCTGCATAGGCAACGGCAATGGGCTCGGTGCAGCCGAGTGCACAGACAAGCTCGCGGTTCAAAACATCGCAAAACGCGGCATCACGGATGGAATCGGTAGGCATAGGTATCTCCTGCTTGCATAACGGGCTGGACTCTCAAAAAAGTTGGCTCCTTTATTTGATAACAATGCATCAAAAACCGCAACCACGGTTCCGGCGGACGGCGCTCAAGCACAAATTGGCGGCATTATTCATGAGAGGCCGGTCTTGTTGCCTGCTAAAGCGTTTGACCAAAAAACGCCCGAGCGTTTACGCAAAAGTCGCGCTATCATGCAGTCGAACGCGGTAAACACCTTTAGCATTTGCGCCGCACAGACCAGAGAGGAACCATCCATGAAGATCGGTATCGGCAACGACCACGCCGCCGTCGAGCTCAAGAACATCATTTCCGAGCACCTGAAGGAGCGCGGCTGCGAGGTCGTGAACTTTGGCACCGACACCTCCGAGAGCTTCGACTACCCCATCGCCGGCTACAAGGTGGGCAAGGCCGTTGCCAACGGCGACGTTGACCTGGGTATCCTGATCTGCGGCACCGGCGTCGGGATCAGCCTGGCTGCCAACAAGGTCGAGGGCGTACGCGCCGTCGTGTGCTCCGAGCCCTTCAGCGCCAAGCTCTCGCGCATGCACAACAACACCAACGTGCTCGCCTTTGGCGCCCGCGTCGTTGGCTCCGAGCTCGCCAAGATGATCGTCGACGAGTGGCTCGACGCCGAGTTTGAGGGCGGCCGTCACGAGCGTCGCGTTAACCTCCTCGACGAGATCGACCACACGCGCGGCCTTAAGATCGTCGACGAGGCCTAAAGATTCACAAAGCCATACGACGCTAACGCCAGCCCCCGCCCGGAAGAAACATCCGGACGGGGGCTCTTTAGTAGATTTGTGGGGGTTTACCAAAAGTCTACTGGAATAAAAAGGGCGCCGCGGATGAAGTTCCGCGGCGCCCAAGCCACACGCTAACAGCTTTAAGGAGTCAAAGCTGGTTTAGCCAAAAAAGCGCTTGATCTCGATCTCGGCGTTCTCCAGGCAGTCGGAGCCGTGGATCACGTTGGCGTTGACATCGACAGCAAAGTCGCCGCGAATGGTGCCGGGGGCAGCATCAAGCGGGTTGGTGGCGCCCATAAGGGTGCGCATCTTGGAGACAGCGGAGAGGCCGGAAACGACCATCTTGACGACCGGACCGCTCGTCATAAAGTCGCAGAGACCGCCAAAGAAGGGCTTGTCGGCCAGATGGGCGTAGTGCTCCTCGACGGTAGCGCGCTCGAGCGTGGTCATCTCCATGCGCTCGATAACAAGGCCGCTGCGCTCAATGCGAGCAACGATCTCGCCGATCTTGCGATCGCGCACGGCGTCGGGCTTAATCATGATGAAGGTCTTCTCGATAGCCATAAGGTAGCCTTTCAAGTAGGTTCGCGCGTGCCCAAGTCCCATTCCGGCACCCGCCTGGACTGCATCGTAACAGAGTTCTAGCTGCAGTTAAACAAAAAGCCGTTTATTGAAGCGTTATTATTTATTAAAGCGCTCCATATGTGTCACTTCTGTTTCGAAGCCCGACTAGAGTACCATCCGTCCCACTTTCAACTGCAACGAACAGAACGGGCGGTCGATTGTCGCCCGTGAACGCACCCCCTTCACAACCTGCGCAAATGTCCTACAGAAGTTCTCGACAAGCTCCTTCCTTCTCTATAACAAAACGGGTGCCCACCGTAGCGGGCACCCGTAAAGGCAAAATATGATGAACACACCAGACAGACGCATCCAATAAGCTAATTAGCTCCGTGGCCCATCTCGACGACCTTGGATAACGAGCCAAACACACCCTCATTGGCCGCGAGCTGCGCCTCGGCGCTTCCCAACTGCACGGCAACGGCAGCAGGGGCGGTACCACCCTCGGTCGTGCGCGCGGCGACAATCGACGGGATGTCGAGTGCCTCGGTAATGTCGCGCTCAAAGAGCGGACTTGCCTCCTGAAACACCTCAAACGGCAGGTCCTCAAGATTGCAGCCGCGCTTCTCACACATCAGGACAAGATGACCCACCACGGCATGTGCCTCGCGGAACGGCAGGCCGCGCTTTGCCAGGTAATCGGCAACATCAGTGGCTGCCAAGTGGCCCACACCACACTCGCGCGCCATGGCGTCCTCGTTGACAGTCCAGGTCGAGATCATGCCGGCCATAACCGACAGGCACTGCATGAGCGTATGGGCGGTATCGAGCGCACCCTCCTTGTCCTCCTGCAAGTCCTTGTTATAAGCAAGCGGCAGGCCCTTCATGGTCACGAGCAGCTGCACCAGGTTGCCGTACACGCGACCGCTCTTGCCGCGGATAAGCTCAGCAAAGTCGGGGTTCTTCTTCTGCGGCATGATAGACGAGCCGGTGGAATACGAGTCGGAAAGCGTGATAAAGCCGAATTCGGAGCTCGACCACAGCACGATCTCCTCGGAAAGACGCGACAGGTGCATGGCCATGACGGAGCCGGCGTAATGCAGATCGAGCAGGAAATCACGGTCGGAAACCGCATCGAGCGAGTTGGGAATCACACCCGCAAAGCCAAGCTCGGCAGCCGTCATCTGGCGATCGAGCGGATAGCTCGTACCGGCAAGCGCGGCGGCACCCAGCGGGCAGTTGTCAGCGGCATCAAAGGCGGCCTTCAGGCGTGTAAAGTCGCGCGCGAACATCCAGGAATACGCCAGCAGATGATGCGACAGCAGCACGGGCTGAGCATGCTGCATGTGCGTGTAGCCCGGCAGAATCACCTTGTCGTACTTCTTGGCCGCATCCACCAGCACATGGCGCAGCTCAAGATTGGCCTCCATGAGTTCCTTGGCCAGCGCCTTGACGCCTAGACGCGTATCGGTCGCCACCTGGTCGTTGCGCGAACGCCCGGTATGCAAGCGCTTACCGGCCTCGCCGATGCGGCGCGTCAGCTCGCTCTCGATGGACATATGAATGTCCTCATCGTTGATATCGAAGGTGAAGTTGCCGGCATCGATATCCTGTTCGATTCCGGTCAGGCCCTCGGCAATCGCCTGCTCGTCCTCGGCACTGATGATGCCTTGGGCCGCCAGCATCTTGGCATGCGCCTTAGAACCGGCGATATCCTGCTTATAGAGATGTTTGTCGACAGGCAGCGACGCGCCAAACTCCTGCGTGACCTCGGCCACTCCCGCCTCAAAACGACCGCCCCAAAGAGCCATGGAACCGTCTCCTTTCTCTAAATACCAAAACAAGCGCCTAATGAAATGCGCCATGTCGCTAAAGCAATTTACCAACCGCTAGTTTTGCACATTCCCCTACTGCGTGCGGAGCCATGTGGCTAATTTGCAAAGAAGTGACGCACCATGCACTTGGCACCCAACGTCTCCCTCCGAATGTTGCCCTGTGAACCGTCAATCCAAGCCTTCAGGCTCATAGGGACGTCCTCGACCTTTACAGCATCGAGCTCGGGCGCGAGGGCAAGTAAAGCATGCGCGATGACATTGAACATATTGGATACTCCTCCTATATATAGGCGCAAGGCCGACAAATTGATAGAAAGAGCCCCGCCGGACAACCCCGGCGGGGCTCGGGCTCAGCCGCAGGCGCGGCGTCATATATGCGGGCGGAACGTAGGGGCCACCGATGTTAAGAAGTGTCAGCAAGCATAACGAAAGGTAGGGACCCCGTGCGCCCGTTTTTGTATCACGCGGATGGGCCGCGCGGATACCAAGGAAAGGAAGCCTTAGGCTTGAGCGGCAGCAGAGCTGGGGCCCTGGACCTTAGCCCACGTCTTGAGCGACAGCGTATCGATCTCGATAAAGCCGGCGCTGGCTTTCTCGTCAAACGTGGTGTCACGGTCGTAGGTGGCCAGGCCGTAGTCGTAAAGGCTGAAGGGGCTCTTGCGGCCGACAACATGGCAGTTGCCCTTAAAGAACTTCAGACGGACGGTGCCGGACACGAACTTCTGAGTGTCGGCCATAAAGGCATCGAGCGCGTTCTTGAGCGGGCTGTACCACTGGCCGTTGTACACGGCAGTCGCCCAATCCTGCTCGAGCTTAATCTTGGTCTTGAGCAGGTCGCCCTCGACGCAGATATCCTCGAGTGCCTTGTGGGCGGTGATGAGCGTCAGGGCGCCGGGAACCTCATAGCACTCACGGCTCTTGAGGCCCACCAGACGATCCTCGACCAGGTCGAGACGGCCAAAGCCGTTGTCACCAGAGATCTTGTTGAGGGCGATGACGATCTCGGAGAGCTTCATCTTCTTGCCGTCGACGGCGACGGGCTTGCCGGCCTCAAACTCAATCTCGGTATACGTCGGGGTGTCGGGCGCGTCCTCGGGGTTCTTGGTCATAACCCAGGCGTCATCGAGCGGCTCGTTCCAGGGATCCTCCAGGTGACCGCACTCAATGGCACGACCCCACAGGTTGTCGTCGATGGAGTAGGGGTTGTCGTTGGCACCCTCGGGAACCGGCACGTTGTGGGCATGTGCGTAGGCGACCTCGTCGGGACGGCACTTCAGGTCCCACTCGCGAACCGGGGCGATAACCTTGAGCTCGGGGTCGAGGGCCTTGACGGCAGCCTCGAAGCGGACCTGGTCGTTACCCTTACCGGTGCAGCCGTGGGCGACGTAGGTCGCGCCAAACTCATGGGCGACCTCGACAAGCTTCTTGGCGAGCAGCGGGCGAGACAGGGCGGAGAGCAGCGGGTACTTGTTCTCGTACATGGAGTTGGCGGCGATGGCTTTGGTCAGGAACTCATCGGAGAACTCATCGCGCAGGTCGAGCACCTGGCAATCAAGAACGCCCAGGTTGAGCGCCTTCTGCTTCTTGGCGTCCAGGCCGGTCTCCTCCTGGCCCACGTTGCCGCAGACACAAACGACATCGAGATTCTTCTCGTCCTGGAGCCACTTGACACATACGGATGTATCAAGACCACCGGAATATGCGAGAACGACTTTTTCCTTGCTCATGGCTGTTTCCTTTCGCCCTTGGTAGCTAATTAGAACATCGGTCAGTTGCAAGTCATTTCAAGGTCATATACCGTGCAATATCAGGTTAAATAGCAAAAATCAGCACATACATGCCCTAGAAACATGCAGCAATATCGTGCTAAAACCCAACGACCTCAAAATGACTCTGTTGAGGCAATTCGCCCCATGCGGACAGAGACGATTGTTATCGTCGTCGGGAAATTGCGCGCTGGCGTCGGATGGCATTGTCTGCAGTAGTGATGATCTTTACGAACTGCATCTGCCTCTCCTTTCACCTATCGCCGGGCGCAATTCTAATATCGTAAACGGTACCTTTTCCTCGGTAAGCGGCTCTTTTGCCGTCTCCGTTTTCGATGGTCGCTATATTACGCTAAAGTGCCTGCTGTACAAGCGGCAAATTCAAATTACTGAAAAGTTTTTTCATTAGTTTGTGAAGCGTGGTGCAAATACGCTCCGTTCCTGCGACAATACGCTCAGTTACTGGTTGATGGTTATAACGTCTGAAACAATTTCGAAACGAAAGGCGCGCTTTTATGCAAACTTACGAATCGGACACCCATATCGGAAACATTAAGATTCTCGCCGTCGACATGGACAAGACGCTGCTGACCGACGAGCGCGTGTTGCCGCAGGGTCTTGACGAGCGCCTGGACAAGCTCGCCGACGCAGGCATCGTATTCTGCCCCGCCAGCGGACGGCCTGCCCCCAAGCTCGAGGAAATGTTCGAGGGCATTAAGAACCGCCTCGCCTTTTGTCCCGACAACGGAGCGTGCGTGATCTATCGCGGCAGCTATATCTATAAGAGCAATATCGACGTGGAGCTGTACCAGCAGGTCTTGAAGCGCGCCTCGGAGGATCCTCGCGCTGTCCCCGTCCTGTGCTGCTTCGACGAGTTCTACGTGCTTGCCCGCGACCACCAATACCACGACGAGATCAGCGTCTACTACAACACAATCAACTACGTCGATAGCTTTGAGGGCATCGATATCGAGTCCAATAAGATCTCGATCTTCTTCCCCGCCTATGATGCCGAGCCAGCGTTTCGCGAGGACTACAGCCCGGCATTCTCGGACCGACTCTATGTCACCAATGCTGGCCGCGAGTGGATCGACTTTATGAACCTGGGCGTCGACAAGGGGTCGGGCGTCGCGCACCTGTGCGACCACCTGGGCATCGATATCGCCGATGCCGCCGCCGTGGGCGATACCTACAACGACATCCCCATGCTTGAGCGCGTCGGTCACAGCTTTATCGTGGACAATGCCGAGGAGCATATGAACGCGCATGCTGAGCGGCGCATTCCGAGCAACAACGACGGGGGCGTACTGACGCTCATCGACGCTATCGTGGCGGCTCGTTAACGCTGCTCGTCGGACCTGGCCGGGCGCATGGGTTACTTGCTTGCCGCCTAGATGGCGTCTTGGCGTCTAGATACTTGGCTGAATTTATTTGAATTGAAAAGGGCTCGTTGTTGATACGGGCCCTTTTTCTGTGTGGTCTATATGGCTAGGCTTCAGCCGCTTCAAGATGCTGCG
>CAJMPZ010000014.1 GCA_905215445.1 uncultured bacterium
CTGCGCAAGACGAAGGCCACATTAAGTGGCCTTCTTTGCGTGCGGAACTCGCGATAAACCTTATATCCGGCCCCTCCGTCCGGGGACCTTTCTGTATCGATATAGCTTCTGAGCTGGTTTGGCGTCGACAACGTCCGGCAAGGTTAGCCAGCTGCGTCGAATTTCCGGCGTGCTTTAGCTGAAAGAAAAAGATGGTGTGCGGAGCTTTGCTCCGCACATTTGGGATGGGAGCTCCTCGGGGGCGGGGCGGGCGCCTGCCGCCATATATGAACTTTATCGCGAGTTCCGCACGAACAGGAGGCCACTTAATGTGGCCTCCGTCGTGAGCAGGACTGTCCGAGCAGGAAAGTTCATATATGGCGGCAGGCGCCCGCCCCGCTCCCGAGGGGCATCTCTCAAGCAAAAACTGTCGTTCGGTAAAGTCCGAGGTCAGTGGCGTTTTATAACGAGAAATTCAAAAAAGTTGAAAATCCATTACAAATTTGCGTTGACTTTAGGTAACTAAAGTTTCATACTCCTTTTCAACCACTGGGGGATGTGAACACGCACGGATCGTTCACATCATGATTGAAGAGGATTTCTTAGACATGTTCACGCATCAGCTAAACATTATCAGCGTAGTAATTATCTGATGCGGGTTAGCACATACAGCTAGCCCGTACGATAACGGGCGGCTGATGAAGATGAGGGCCGTCGAGCGCAACCGACGGCCCTCATTTTTTATGTCTAGGAAGTTCTTTTTAGAGGAGGAAATGTAATGAACGGAGTTTTGCTCATGGTTGTGGCCGCGGCGGTGCTCGCCTGTGGCTATCTGGGCTACGGCCGCTGGCTGGCCAACAAGTGGGGCGTTGACAAAGAGGCCCTCACGCCGGCCAAGCGCATGAAGGACGGCAAGAGCTTCTCGCCCGTCTCCGCCTTTACCGCGTTCTCGCACCAGTTCAGCTCGATCTGCGGTGCTGGCCCTGTCACGGGTACGATCGTCGCCATGGCCTTTGGCTGGCTGCCCGTCGTGCTCTGGGTCCTCGTCGGCGGCATCTTCTTTGGCGCCGTCCACGACTTTGGTGCTCTGTACGCTTCGATGAAGAACAACGGCAAGTCCCTGGCCCAGCTCATCGAGAAATACATCGGCAAGACCGGCCGTCGCCTGTTCCTGCTGTTCTGCTGGCTGTTCTGCATCATCGTCATCGCCGCTTTCACCGACATGGTCTGCAAGACGTTCATGTTCACCTCGGTCGTTGACGCTTCTGGCGCTGCCACCGGTGCTATCGACTTCACCAAGTCCTATGCCGCCGGCTGCGCTGGTACCATCTCCATCCTGTTCACCTTCGTCGCTATCGCCTTTGGTTGGGCCCAGAAGAAGTTCAACCTCACCGGCGCTGCCGAGTTTGTCACCGGCGTGGTGCTCATGGTTCTCATGTTTGCCGTCGGCATGCAGTTCCCGGTCTACCTGGACAAGTTCCAGTGGTTCGCCGTTGTCATGGTCTACCTGGTCTTTGCTGGCGCCATGCCCATCCAGATGCTCAAGACCCCTCGCGACTACCTCACTTCCATCATGATGATCGTCATGATCGCCTGCGCTGTCCTCGGTATCGTCGTCCTGGGTGTTAACGGCCAGGCCACCATCACCGCTCCGGCCTTTACCGGCTTCTCCAGCGCTTCTGGCATGATGTTCCCGGTCCTGTTTGTTTCCGTTGCCTGCGGTGCCCTCTCCGGCTTCCACAGCCTCGTTTCTTCTGGTACCTCCTCCAAGCAGGTCGAGAAGGAGCAGGACGCCGTCAAGGTCGGTTATGGCGCCATGATCGTCGAGTCCTTCGTCGGCATCCTTGCCATCATCGTCGCCGGCATCATGTTCTCCGATATGAACACCGCCGGCACTGGTGCCCTCAACGCCGGCGTCGCTTCCACCCCGTTCCAGATCTTCGCCGCTGGTATCTCCCGCGGTATGCAGGCCTTCGGTGTTGACGGCACGCTCGCTACCGTCTTCATGACTATGAACGTCTCCGCTCTGGCCCTGACCTCGCTCGACGCCGTCGCCCGCATCGCCCGCACCTCGTTCTCCGAGTTCTTTGCCCAGACCAACGATGCTCTGGCCATCGAGTCCAAGGCCGGCTATATGAAGGTCCTCGGCAACCCCTGGTTCGCCACGGTCGTTACCCTGCTTCCCGGTCTCGCCCTCGCTTTTGGTGGCTATGCCAACATCTGGCCGCTCTTTGGTGCTTCCAACCAGCTGCTCGGCGGTATGACCATGATCACCCTCGCCGTGTTCTGCAAGTGCACCGGTCGCAAGGGCTGGATGCTCTACGTGCCCGTCGCCTTCCTGCTCTGCTGCACCTTCACCTCGCTGGTCCAGAGCGCCATGGGCTGCATGACCGCCGTCCAGGCCTACGGTTTCTTCGGTACCATCCCGGCTACCGCCACCACGGCCGCCGTCTCCGTCGCCGCCACCAAGGGCCTGCAGCTCGTCTTTGCCGTCCTGCTGATGGTCCTGGGCCTCATCGTCGCCGTCAACTGCCTCAAGGAGTTCTTCGGCAAAGAGGCCGGCTCCATGCCCGACGAGGAGCCCGAGTGGTCCGAGATGGGCAAGGCTGAGTACGGTCGCGCCGCTGCCGCTGAAGCTCCTGCCGACGCCGAGGCCGCCAAGGCCTAGTCGGTCGGACGGGTTGAATCTCCCATCTATTTGACTCGGAAAGACCGGGTCCGCAATCAAGCGGACCCGGTCTTTTTTCTTGTGAGAACAGGTGGTGCAAGGGCGTTCTCGCAGATGTTTTGCGTGGATAGGCTCGTGCGTTGTACCATATGAACGTATATGTGTGCATATGAAAGGGGCCCCGTGGCCAAGACGGTATATTCCGATAATCAAAACAATGTCGATGCTCTGGCTGAGCGTCTGAGCAGCCAGACATCGCTTTCTGCCGAGCGCGCCAAGCTGGTTGCCTACGACCTGCTCTGCCGCAAGGCGCTCAAGATTAAGTCGAGCGCGCTGGCGCAGATTTTCCGCTCCGTCGATAAGGAATGCGACACCAAGGCGATGCGCGATGAGCTTATCGCGGCAAATATCGTGACCAAGATCGAGGGCAGCGGCATTAACGGGCGCCCGGCGTTCTATACCATCAATGTCGAGATCCGCGATGCCCAGGAGCAGCCTGCCGAGTCCGTCGAAGATTTTGTCGTCGAGGATTCCGCTGACGTGCCTGCTGTGGAAGAAGCTGCTCCGCGTGAGCATGTCGATACCGATGAGTTGCTCGATGAGAACGTCGTGCGTGCCTTTACGGCCAAGGCGGGACGCGGCGGTTTTGGCGGGGGTGGCAAGCGCGATGCGCAGCGCCGCGCCCAGCAGGAGCGCTTCCGTCGTGCCGTTGCTCAAAAGGGTGAGACGGATGCCGAGGCTGTTGAGAACGAGGTTGCTGCCGAGTCGCAGAGGCCCGCGAAGGAGCAAAAGCCCGTGGAGGCCCAGGAGCCCCAGCGTCGCCGTGGTGCCCACTTTAAGGCTGCGCAGCAGGATGTCGCGCATGAGGTTGAAGAGCCTTCCGAGACTGCAGACGATGTTGAGGAGTCTGCCAAGAAGGCTCCGGGTTCATGCCGTCCCGGGCGTGGTTTTGCGAGGCGCGCGTATCCCGTAAGGCGTCAGGAGAAGGGCGAGCCGGCTTCGACCGCTCAGGCCGAGAAGGCCGAACAAACCGAGAAAACCGTTGAGCCGGCGGCTCGCGAACAGAAGCCTGTTGAGCCGCAGCTTGAGGTTGCTGCCGAGGCCAAGGGCGAGCAGCCTACTGATGGGCAGACGGAGCAGGGCGCGTCGAGCAGGCCTCGCCGCCGTCGCCATCGCGGGGGCCGCAGTTCCCATGCCGAGACTGCAGCCGAGAAGACCACGCCGCAGGACGAGGATGCGAAGGCCGAGGTTTCTTCGGGGCAGCCTAAGCGCCAGCCGGCGAAGGAGAGCAAGTCCGATCGTCCGCAGAAGCAGGCGTCTATGCCGAAGCGCGAGCGCAATTCCCAAGGCGATTCTAAGCGCAGGTCTCAGAAGAAGCCGGAGTCTGCCGCAGTAGATGCTGCTGCCCAGCAGCCCGAGCCGGCCGTCCACGGCGAGGTATCGGCGTTTGCCCTTGCCCGCGTTTTAGGCAGGCAGCTGCTCAAAGTTGTCCCTACGCCTACGGCGCTCTCTAAGATCAAGGAGCAGCAGACACAGATCGTAAAGGTCGAGGGCAAGGACGGCAAAAAGGCTCCGCAGCGCACTCAGCACAACGAGATGTCCAACCGCAAGATTGCCGAGGAAATCGCAATCATCCAGGCTTGGATCGAGCAAAACCGAGGTGCCGATACGCCGGTTGCCTCGCGCCGCCAGCGTGCCTACCAGATTTTTAACGACGAGAAGGCTTTTGACGGCAAGCACGGTGAGCGCCTGATAAGGCGCATGACCGAAAAGGGCATCAGCATGCAGGCGATCAAGGTCGCCCCCAACCGCCCCGTGCACTTTACGGGTTTCTTTACGCTGGGCGCCGATAAGCCGTTCATTATGGTCGAGAACCTGGACACCTATGACGAGATCGTCAGGCTGCTGCGTGGCCGCAAGCACGCCAAGCTCTTTGGCATCAAGGTGGGCGGCGTGATTTTTGGCGGCGGATGCAAGGCGAGCGTCTCGCATGCCCTGGACGATTATCTGGCTGAGATCGGCTATCGCTTTAACTACGTCTACTACGTGGGCGATATCGACCGCGAGGGCGCGCGCATCGTCGAGCAGGCTCGCAATGCCAATGTGGTTGAGATTCGCCTGCATGCCGGTATGTACCGCGCCATGCTCGCCGAACATAAGCGTCGCGTGAAGGCCGGCGGCGAGTGCGAGCGCGCGGCTGCCAACCAGGGCGTGCCGCAGAACTTGGCGGCGACGATCAAGGATCTGCCCATGGTCACGCGCGTGCAGTTCCGCAATGTGCTGCGCGAGGGCGGGCGCATTCCGCAGGAGATTCTGATGACCGCCGACTATCGGGATGGCGACTCGGGAAGCTTCGACCGCATGCTGAACAACTAAATTCCGCCGGCCCCGGGAGAGCGGGGACACCGGCTTAGGTTTCCTGCTCTACAGTCCTGCTCACGACGGAGGCCACATTAAGTGGCCTCCTGTTCGTGCGGAACTCGCGATAAACCTAAGCCGGTGTCCCCGCTCTCCCGGGGCCTGTCGTGGCTTGGCCGTTGCATGCGGCTCGCTTTTCGGAACGGGGCTGACGGACACGTTCCGAAATCTACCACCGTCGCTGTACAGGGTGTCTATAAAGAGCCGTGGCCAAAAAACGGCAAATATGAGTACTGATACTCTTTTAGTAGCAGTAATTTTGACCACATTTAAGGTGATTTGACGTGTCGATCGAGCAGATAAGCTGCCGTATCTCCTCAAGTGTTCATTAAAGGAAGACCTTGATGCGAATAAATCTCATTAAGATCTTCTTTTATTAACGAAAATAATGTAGCTACAACGGTAACAGTACTCATATTTGCCGTTTTTTGGCCACAGTCCTTCGGAGGGTCCTCGAAAATAGTCCCGAGCCGGCACTTGGGGACGTTCCTATAATGCCGGCACTTAGGAGCGTCCCCAAGTGCCGACACCGCGTCTGCCTGCGGCGGCCGCGCCCCGCTGCGTCGCTCCGCACCCTTGCGGGTTGGATCCCTCCGCTTGGCGGCGTTGGCTCGATTTGCTTGACGTGAGGGGCTCTTGGCTGGTATGGGACGGAGGGATTCCGCGTCCGCCTTTTCGGCGGCCGCGTCCCGCTGCGTCGCTTCGCTCCTTGCGTGCTGCGCTGGAAAACGCTTCGCGTTTCCTCAGCTCCGCACCCTTGCGGGTTCGAATTCCTCCGCTTGCCCACAAGAAAGCGCCCTGGGCCGTTATGGGCTTAGGGCGCTCAGTTTTAATGGCTGGGACGGAGGGATTCGAACCCCCAACAGCCGGCACCAAAAACCGGAGTTCTACCGTTGAACTACGTCCCAATGTGTGGTGTTGCCCAAAAGCAACTCGTCTAGTTTACCTAATCTGCGAGGGCATCGCAAACGCCGTCGAGTAGGCGTACGGCGAGGGTCTGCGCGTCGCTGGCCGTGAAGGTGCCGTTGTAGCGCGTCATGCCGGTGAGCTCGATGCGAATTCGTGCCGGCTTTTGCTGTGCGGCGACATTGGCGGTGCGGATGCGCTGGGCCAGATTGTGGCACTCGGCGAGGGCAATCGTGGCGCGTGGCGCGGCGTCGGCGGGCAGCTCGTCGCTTGCGATCTCGAGCACCAGGTCAACGTCGGTTGGGACCTCGGAGTCGCAGAGCATCATGCCGCTGTTGTCGGTCGTCGCCGTGGCGATGTTCCACATGCGCGATGCTACGCTGCGCGCGATAGGGTCCTCGCCGATGACGGCAATCTGGAAACGCTCGAGCACGTTGGCGGCGCGCGCAAAACCGATGCGGGACTCGGCTTCGGTGACCGAGGGCTTGCCCTCCCACACATGGTGCAGGCGGTTGATGTAGGCGTAGGTGTCCTGGAAGGCCATGCCGTCGGCAAACAGGCCGACATTTTCCTGGAACTGCTGCAGGGCGGCCTCGGTATGCGGACCAAAGTAGCCGTCGTCTTCGCCACAGGCAAAGCCCAAAACGTTGAGAGCGCGCTGCAGGGCCTGCACATCGGCGCCATGGAAATTGGGCATGCGCAGATACAGGGTGCGGTCGCCCAGCTTATACGAGGCGTCGACCAGGGCGCTCCAACAGGGGATATCGACGGCATAACCGGCCGCAAGGCCGCTATCGAGCCTAAACGTGCCAACGGCCTGCTCGGTGGTGGTGCCAAAGCGCTTGTCGGCGACCTCGTCGGCATCGATGGTGTAACCGAGCTGCAGAAGGCGGGACTGAACATCCTCGACGGCTGCTCCCTGCATGCCCGTGGTAATAGGTTCCATGAACGAACCCCTTTCGGCGTACGATTCGTACTATTTTGAGCGCGTGTCGGATAGACAACGCGAGACAATGCATAAACATGCACTCAACAGTGTAGCAACTTGTACCCAAACGCGCTGCCCACAGGTTTTGTGACCCCCGCTAGTTGAGGCGCTCCACAAAGAAATCTGCCATGGAGAGGAACAGTTCGCGTGCGTGCGGGTCAAGCTCAACGTTCTCGATGGCAGCCTTGGCTTTTGCGGTCAGGTCCAGCGCGTAGGCGTGAGCATATTCGATGGAGCCGGTCTGCTGGAAGATCTCCACGGCGCGCGCGAGCTGCGCGGGGTCCTCGGTGCCCGAGGAAAGGATTGCCTCGACCTCGTCGTGATGGCGCTCATCAGACAGGGCGTGCACGGCAACGAGCGTGCGTTTGCCCTCGGTGATGTCGGTGCGGAAGTCCTTGTTGGCGGCCTCTTTGGTGCCGACCAAGTTGAGCAGGTCGTCCTGAATCTGAAAGGCAAGGCCGGTGTGCAGGCCAAAGGCGCGTAGCGCCTCGACCTGCTCTTCGCTGCCGCCGCCGATAATGGCTCCGGCGGCAAGCGGCGTGGCTCCGCTGTAATACGCGGTCTTGTGCGTCGCCATGTCCAGGTAGTCATCAACCGAGATATCAAAGCGCTCGTCACGGACCCAACCCAGGTCAAGCGCTTGACCCTCGATGGTGCGGACGATCATCTCGGTAAGCTCGTGGAGCACACGCAGCTTCACGTCGGACTCGAGCGTGGGATCGTCGAGAACCGTCTTGGTGACCATGGTGAGCGCCAGGTCGCCACAATTGATGGCGAGCCCCGTGCCCTCGGTAAGGTGCATGCAGGGCTTGCCTCGACGAAGCTGTCCGTTGTCGGCGATGTCGTCGTGGATGAGCGCACCCGACTGGAAATGCTCGATAGCTGCCGCGGCGCTGCGGGCGCTCTCAAAGCTACCGCCCACTGCGGTTGCGGCGAGCATGCAGATAAGCGGGCGGTGGCGCTTGCCGGCGTTGGCCGTAAAAGCCGAGAGCGGCGCGTACAGGTAGCGTTCGATATCGGCAGAGGTCGCCTGTCCGTCAAAGAACGTGGCCAGATAGTCATTAATCTGGTCAAAGTGCTGGGCTAAAAAGCTGGTAAACGGACTGGACACGGGTTCTCGCATTCTTTGATAGGTTGCATCGTTGCATTATGCAGACAACATATTGCCACATTAGGGCGTCGAGCGCGGCGGTTGAAGACGATTGGTCCATGCGGCCGCAAGTGCGGTAGGGGCTTGGCTAGATAAGCCCAAAGTGTTCGAGCGCGGTGACGACGCCGTCGTGGTCGATGCTGTCGGTGACATAGTCGGCCTTTTCCTTGAGGAAGTCCGGTGCGTTGCCCATGGCGATGCCAACGTCGACGGCGTTCATCAGCGAGACGTCATTGCTGGCGTCGCCGATGCCGTATACGGTTCCGTGGTGGGGATCGAGGGCGTCGAGTACGGACTGGATACCCTCGCGCTTGGTGCATTCGCGAGGCGAAATCTCGGTCACTTCGAGCTCGAGCTCGTTAAAGCAGAGCAGCGGCTCAAACGCTTGATCCTGAGCGATGCGGTTGGCAAGCGACGTGGACATTAAGATCTTGTAGGCGCTGTAATGTTGCAGCTGCGTAATTGCATCGCCCACGGTGCGGGCGTATCCCGGGGCGTCGGGCGCATCGGCACTCATGCGAACGACGCCATTGAGTCCCTCAAAACGAATCATTTCGTCCGATTGCTCAAGAATGGGAGCAAGGCGCTGCAGCATGCCGGGCGTCATCGCCAAATCGCGAATCACGTGTCCCTCAAGTTCGACATAGCCACCCGCGAGGCAGACGATGCCGGTCCAGGGCAGCTCGAGCAGCTTTGGATGGATGCAGCTCAGCGTGCGCCCTGTGCAGATAAACGCCATATTGCCCTTGGCGACAAAATCACGGATGGCTTGCGAGACCGCTTCATTGGGATAGGGGGAGAGGTCTCGCTCGCTCTCGGGAAGCTCTTGTGCCACTCGAGGGTCTTGCCAGGCGAGTGTTCCGTCGATATCGAAGAAGCAGATATCGCCGCGCTTATGGGCTGCGCTGACGGCAGGGGAGGCCGAGGTGGTGGACACAAATCCCGGCTCGAGGCCCATGATCTGGTCAAAATGCTCTTTGACGCGGGGAACGGAGATGCCAATAATCACCTGGGCGGTCTTGCCCGTAATGATGAGGCCCTTGGCGCCCACCGCGACAAACGACGCATTATCTGCAACGATGGAAGGGTCTGCGACCTCGACGCGCAGGCGCGTGGCGCAGTTGGTTGCGCCCACGATATTGCCAACGCCACCTAAAAGCTGAATTACCCGCTCGGCGAGGACGTGATCTTGATCGGATTGAATACTGACCTCGCCATTGGGAGATTGCTCTTTGGCAAAGCCGCTTCCCGTTAAACGATCGATTGCCGCGCGATTGGAGACATGATCCTCGCGGCCCGGCGTCTTAAGGTCATAGACCAAGATGAGTGCTCGAAAACTAACAAAAAAGATGAGGCTAAAGGCAAGACCGATACCGAGCGCCAAAAGGTAGGAGCCGGCATGCATTCGCATGAGTGGGATGAAGTTGAAGGCCGTCATTTCCATGAGACCGCCCGAGAAGATGCCGACGATGCCAAAGAAGTTCATGGTCATGGCAAGGCAGGAGGACAGGACGGCGTAGAGCAAAAAGAGTCCGGGATAGGTGAACATAAAGAGAAACTCGAGCGGCTCGGTGACGCCGCAGACCACCGAGGCGACGATGGCGGGCAAAAGGATGACCTTAAGGCCGGCGCGGCGTTCGGGTTTGGCGGTGAAATAGAATGCTGCCGCGATGGCGGGAAGGCCAAAGAGCTTGCCCCAGCCGGTGGCGGTAAAACCTGCCCAGGGCGCAAGTTCATTTAAAGGGCGCGTGCTATGGGAGAGAATGGGGAGCAGGTTGGTCCACGTGGCGTAAATACCGTCGTGAATGACCAGATTGTCGTAATAGATGGGCATATAGAGCAGATGGTGCAGCCCCATGGGCTCGAGCGCTCGCTCCAAAAACACAAAGATGCCCACGCCGAAGGGGCCGACGCCCGCAAGTGCGTGGCGCAGCGTTTCGGTCACAGCGTATGCGAAGGGCACGATGGCGGCCGAGATGGCGGCAAGGGCAAACACGGCAAAAAAGCTGATGAGGTAGACCAGCGAGGAACCCGAGAAGGTGCCGAGCCAATCGGGAACCTTGGCATCGTAGAAGCGGTCATGGATGGCGACGACGGTTGCCGACACCGCCAGCGGGCCGATAATGCCGGTGTCGAGCGTCTTGATGCCGTCGATGACGGTGATGCCGCTGGCGGGGGTTAAAGACGACGGGTACTTAAGCCCAAGGTTGTCGCCGCTCAGCTTAATGATCTCGCTCAAAAAGAAACAGTAGGCAAAATAGGCTACGAGCGCCTCGAGGCAGCAGCGTGCCGGTTGCTTTTGGGCAAGACCGATAGGCAACGCTACGGCAAAAAGGAGCGGGAGACGTTTAAAGACCGTCCACGAGCCGCGCTGGATGATGGTCCAGAAAACGTACCAAGGGGTTCCGTATACGGCGAGATCGCCGACGATGTCTACGGTCGTGGCGAGGGCGGAGATGCCGACCATGAGGCCTGATATAGAAAACAGCATGGCGGGCGCGAACATGGCTCCGCCAAAACGTTGGATTTTCTGCAGCATAATATGCCTTCCGGATGCAACATGCTGTGCGAGCAAGAACGTTTAAACAATGAACTCATTGTAGAGGACTGGCTGCTTGCCGCATTGACGGTTTTGATTCGGTCCGATTTGGGTTTCGGGGGAACCGTCGACGGTAAATAATCCGTGCTTTACCGATAATCGGTTTAAACAACTTTAAGAAATGCTATCGTGCCTAGCCATACATATTCATTAGAGGTGAAATCATGCCAAAAGCGATTTACGAAGGAATCTACCGCGAGATCCGTTCGCGCATCATTAACGGGACCTATGCGTTTCAGGAGATGCTGCCAACCGAAGCCGAGCTGACCGCGGAGTTTGGCTGCACGCGCAATACCGTTCGACGCGCCTTGAGCATGCTGGCCGACCAGATGTTTGTGCAGCCTATACACGGTAAGGGCGTGCGCGTTATTTGGCTTAAGGGCGAAACCGACATGCTGGGCGCACTCGAAGAGGTTGAGTCGTTTGGCGAGTTCGCAAAACGCAACAATGCCGTCGCATCGACCGAGGTCAAGTCTTTTGAACATTTGATTTGCACTGAGCAACTCTCTCGCCGCCTGGGCTTTAAGGTGGGCGAGGAGCTGATTCGCGTAGTGCGTGTCCGAAGCCTCAACGGCAGCGCGCGCCAAGTGGACCATGGCTACTTTTTGGCGTCGGTCGCCAAGGGCCTGACCCCCGAGATCGCGGCGGATTCTATCTACGGCTATCTGGAGCACAAGCGCGGCGTCAAAGTGATGGCGAGCCGTCGTACGGTGAGTGTCGAGCTCGCCAACGATGAGGACTGCAGCTATCTGGACCTTGGCAAGTACAACTGCGTCGCCGTTATGGAGAGCCAGTCGTACACCTCGGACGGCATCTTGTTCGAGGTCACGCATGCCCGCACACACCCCGAGATCTTCCATTACCGCGTCAATTCCAAGCGATAGCCGGCTAGCTCGCAGCCTGACGAGACTCATGCCCTCAAAGCGAAAACGCCCGGTCAAACCGACGATGCATCGGCTTGATCGGGCGTTTTCTCTGCATTCGATAACAAATAATTGTTTATACAAAACTTGTCAAGTATCAAGTCGAAATTACCGTTCACCGAAGTTTTTCTACCGCTCTAGTAATACTTGTTCAAACAACTAGCCAAATAGCGTATTGTACAAGTCAGCAAAAGGGGCAAAGTCCCCGAGCCAATCTCCGAAGGCGGCGGCAAAGGGTGCCGCCACGGTGTGAAAGGGTGGATTGTAATGAAGAACGAAATGAGCAGAAGGCAGTTCCTGGGCTTTGCTGGTTCCGCGGCTGCGGTTCTTGGTCTGGGCCTCGTGGGCTGCGGTGGTTCTGCCGGCTCTGGCTCCTCTGCTTCTGGTGACGCTGCCGAGGTCTACTTCCTCCAGTTCAAGCCCGAGGTCGACAAGGAGTGGAAGGAGATCGCCAAGGCGTACAAGAAGGAGAAGGGCGTCGAGGTCAAGATCGTGACCGCCGCCTCCAACACCTACGAGGAGAAGCTCAAGTCCGAGATGTCCAAGAGCTCCGCTCCGACGCTGTTCCAGGTCAACGGCCCCACCGGCCTTAAGAACTGGAAGGACTACTGCGCCGATCTTTCCGACACCAAGCTCCGCGGCGAGCTCATCGACGACTCCCTGGCGCTGCAGTCCGACGGCAAGGATCTGGGTATCGACTGGGTTCAGGAGAGCTACGGCATCATTTACAACAAGGAGCTCCTCGAGAAGGCCGGCTACAAGGCCGAGGACATCAACTCCTTCGACAAGCTGAAGGCTTGCGCCGATGACATCCAGGCCCGCAAGGACGAGCTCGGCGTTGACGGTGCCTTCACTTCCGCCGGTATGGATGACTCCTCCAGCTGGCGCTACACCACGCACCTCGCCAACCTCCCGCTCTACTACGAGTTCGAGAAGGAGCACAATCAGGAGGACGACGAGATCAAGGGCGAGTATCTCGACAACTTTAAGCAGATCTTCGACCTGTACATCACCGACTCCACCTGCGATCCTTCGCAGCTCGCCTCCAAGACCGGTGACGACGCCACCAACGAGTTCGCAACCGGCAAGGCCGTCTTCTATCAGAACGGCTCTTGGGCCTACGCCGACCTCACCAAGGCCGGTATGACCGACGACCAGCTCGGCATGCTGCCGATCTACATCGGCGTCGACGGCGAGGAGAACCAGGGCCTGTGCTCCGGCGGCGAGAACTACTGGTGCGTCAGCTCCCAGGCTTCCGAGGATGCCCAGAAGGCCACCGAGGACTTCATGTATTGGTGCGTCACTTCTGACACCGCCACCAGTATCATCGCTGACAAGATGGGTCTGACCGCCCCGTTCAAGAGCGCTAAGGAGACCACCAACGTCTTCTCGCAGCAGGCCGTTGCTATGGCCAAGGACGGCAAGAAGACCGTCGCTTGGGACTTCGTTTACATCCCCTCCGAGGAGTGGAAGAAGAACCTCAAGCAGGCTCTCATCGCTTATGCTGCCGACAACACCAAGTGGGACGGCGTCAAGAACGCCTTCGTCGATGGCTGGAAGACCGAGAAGGCTGCTTCCGAGTAAGCAGTTGCTGCCCAAGCTATCTGATTAGCGACAGGGGGCGGGCAGACGTAGGTTTGCCCGCCCCCTGCATATTGAAAGGACCCTTCTATGGGCAAAGCACTCAAGCGCTGGTGGCCGCTCTTTATGCTGCCCACGTGCCTGGCGTTTATGATCGGGTTCGTGATTCCCTTTATCCAGGGTTTCTATCTCTCGTTCTGCCAGTTTATTACCATCAATAACGCGCACTTTGTCGGTATCGAGAACTACGTGCGCGCGCTGTCCGATCCGCAGTTCTCCACGTCGTTCTTCTTTACCGTGGCGTTTGCCTTCCTGTCGACGGTGCTCATCAACGTGATCGCGCTGGCCATTGCGCAGGCGCTCACTCGCAAGGCGCTCAAGGGCACCAACATCTTCCGTACGATTTTCTTTATGCCTAACCTGATTGGCGGCATTGTACTGGGTTACATTTGGCAGATTCTGATCAACTGCCTGCTCTCCAACGTGGGTGCCCAGCTTATCGCCCTCAACTCCGCCGCTGGCTTCTGGGGCCTTATCATCCTGACCCTGTGGCAACAGGTCGGCTACATGATGATCATCTACATCGCCGGTCTGCAGTCCATTCCGTCTGACTACATCGAGGCCGCCAAGGTCGATGGCGCTACGGCATGGCAGACGTTTTGGAAGGTTAAGATCCCCAACCTGATGCCGACCATCACCATCTGCCTGTTCCTGTCCATCACCAACGGCTTTAAGCTGTTCGACCAGAACCTCGCCCTTACCGGTGGCGCCCCGGCGCACTCCACCGAGATGCTCGCCCTGAACATCTACAACACGTTCTATTCGCGTGCTGGCATCGCATGGCAGGGCATCGGTCAGGCCAAGGCAGTTATCTTCTGCATCCTGGTTGTCGCTATTTCTATGATCCAGCTTAAGGCCACGAGGTCCAAGGAGGTGCAGCAGTAATGAAACGCGATAAGGCTATCAACCGCGCGCTCTCGATCTTCTTTACGATCCTGTCGCTCGCATGGATCTACCCCGTGTTCATGATTGCGCTCAATTCCTTTAAGAAAGCGACCGCAATCAGCACCACCACGGCGTTCGATCTGCTCACGCCCGAGACGTTCAACGGCCTCGCAAACTACGTGCACGCTCTGAACGAGCAGGGCTTTGCCTCGGCGTTTATGTACTCGCTTATCATCACGGTCACGTCGGTCGTGCTGATTCTGGTGTGCTGCTCCATGTGCGCTTGGTACGTGGTGCGCGTCAACAGCAAGATCTCGAACTTCTTCTATTACCTGTTCGTCTTCTCGATGGTCGTACCGTTCCAGATGCTCATGTTCACGCTGTCCAACCTCGCGGACCGCATCGGCTTTAACACGCCGTTTAACATCTGCTTCATCTACCTTGGTTTTGGCGCGGGCCTCGCGGTCTTTATGTTCGCCGGCTTCGTCAAGAACATCCCGCTCGAGATTGAGGAAGCGGCCATGATCGACGGCTGCAACCCGGTCCAAGTGTTCTTTAAGATCGTCCTTCCCATTATGAAGCCCACCTATCTTTCGGTCGGCATCCTTGAGACCATGTGGGTCTGGAACGACTATCTGCTGCCCTACCTTACGCTCGACTCCACCAAGTACAAGACCATTCCTATCTTGATCCAGTACTTCCGTGGCGGCTATGGCCACGTCGAGCTCGGTCCCATGATGGCGTGCATCATGATGGTCGTCATCCCCATCGTCATCATGTACATCTTCTGCCAGAAGTACATCATCGACGGTGTGGTGGCAGGTGCCGTCAAGGGCTGATGCCGTAACTGTTTTGCAAGTTTTGGCGGCGCCTCTCAGCGCGGCGCCGCGTATCGAAAGGTAAAGACATGGCCGAGATCGTTCTCAAACATGTTCAGAAGGTGTATCCCAACAACGAGTCAAAAAAGAAGGGCTTCTTTGGCAAAAAGAAGAAGACCGAGGAGAAGAAGCACAACCTTAAGGTTACCGAGGACGGTGTGCTCGCTGTAGAGGACTTCAACCTCACCGTTCACGACCAGGAGTTCATCGTCCTCGTTGGCCCTTCTGGCTGTGGTAAGTCCACGACGATGCGCATGGTCGCCGGCCTGGAGGACATCACCTCGGGCGATGTGCTCATCGATGGCAAGCGCGTCAACGACGTCGCTCCCAAGGACCGCGACATCGCCATGGTGTTCCAGAGCTATGCTCTGTACCCCAATATGACGGTGTACGAGAACATGGCGTTTACGCTCGAGCTCAAGAAGGTCCCCAAGGACGAGATCGACCGTAAGGTTCGCTCCGCTGCCGAGATCCTGGGTATTACCGAGTACCTCGACCGTAAGCCTAAGGCGCTCTCCGGCGGTCAGCGTCAGCGCGTCGCCATCGGCCGCGCCATCGTGCGTGATCCTAAGGTCTTCCTGATGGACGAGCCGCTGTCCAACCTGGACGCCAAGCTGCGTAACCAGATGCGCGCCGAGCTCATCAAGCTGCGCCACGAGATCAAGGGCACGTTCATCTACGTCACTCATGACCAGACCGAGGCTATGACCCTCGGCGACCGCATCGTGGTCATGAAGGACGGCGTCGTCCAGCAGATCGCCACCCCGCAGGAGGTCTTCAACCATCCCGCGAACATCTTCGTCGCCGGCTTTATCGGCGTGCCGCAGATGAACTTCTTCGATGCCCAGCTGGTGCGCTCGGGCAACGGCTTTACCGTCAAGACCGAGGATATGAACGTGGCGCTCGCCCCCGAGACCTGCGCTCAGCTTGCTCTCAACTGGGACGGCGGCGACGTGAAGGAGATCACGGCCGGCGTGCGTCCCGAGCAGATTCTGCTTGCCGACAAGGACGAGGAGGGCGCGCTCCAGGGTACCGTCGAGGTGACCGAGCTCATGGGTTCGACCGAGCATGTCCACGTGACCGCTCCCGATGGCCAGTTCGTCCTGATCATTCCCGTTGTCGACCTCGAGGCCAAGGGTGCGCTCAAGGCGGGCGACCCCATCTGGTTCAAGTTTGAGAAGAACGCGACCCACCTCTTCGATAAGGTCTCTGGCAAGAACCTTATCTAGGCCCGGTGCAACCAGGCCCTTCCTTTGGGCGACTGCGGTATTGCCATCCTTTTGCCGCGGTCACATATAAGGCTCCCCTCCCGTCCACTGGGCGAGAGGGGAGCCTTTCTTTGTGTTGGGACTGCCTGACCGGTCGTTTGTCTCGATCTGTAACGGATAGGGCCGATTTCGGACGTTAGATGTTACAGATCGAGACGGTTCCGCTGAGCTAACCATTTCATCTAAATCTGTAACACCAAAGGCGAATTTCACCTGCTAGATGTTACAGATTGAGATAAACCCAAGGGGAGGGGCCGGTATGTCTCAATCTGTAACAGCTGGGACCGTTTTGGTTGAGTAGTTGTTATGGATCGAGATTGTTTGGCCGAGTCGGATCACAGGGTAACGTGCGGGCACAAAAAACGGAGCCGTGTTGCCACGACTCCGTTTCTCAAGAGGATGGGTAAGGGGAATGAGCTAGCTCAGGTGCCAGATCTCGTCGTTGTACTGGGAGATCGTGCGGTCGGACGAGAAGGTGCCGGCGTTGGCGATGTTGATCAGCGCCTTGCGCATCCAAGCGTCCTGGTCCTCGTAGTCGGCCAGCACGCGCTCCTTGGTCTGGATGTACTCCTCAATGTCGAGTAGAGCCATAAACCAGTCCTTGCCCATGATGTCGTCGTGCAGGCGCTGCAGGCGCTCGGCGTTGCCGGTCGCCATAAAGGCGGGGTTGGTGATGAAGTCCACCAGCAGCTTGATGCCGGGCTTGCGGTAGAGCGCGCCGGCGTCATAGGTGCCGTCGGCGTAGAGCTGCTCGACCTGCTTGGACGAGGCGCCAAAGGTATAGATGTTCTCGTCGCCGACAAGCTCGGCAATCTCCACGTTGGCACCGTCGAGCGTGCACAGGGTCAAAGCGCCGTTGAGCATGAACTTCATGTTGGAGGTGCCGCTCGCCTCCTTGGAGGCCAGGCTGATCTGCTCGGAGATGTCAGCAGCGGGGATCACGCGCTCGGCAGCGGTGACGTTGTAGTTCTCGATCATGACAACCTGCAGGTAGGGAGCCACGTCGGGGTCGTTTGCAATCCACTGGGACAGCGTCAGGATCAGGTGAATGATGTCTTGGGCGATAGTGTAGGCAGGGGCCGCCTTGCCGCCAAAGATGATGGTGACGGGATGCTTAGGTCTGTTGCCGTTCTTGATATCGAGGTACTTCCAGATGATGTAGAGCGCGAGCATCTGCTGGCGCTTGTACTCGTGGATGCGCTTGACCTGGACGTCGATGATGGCGTTGGAGGGAATGGTCACGCCCTGCTCGAGCGCCATGAACTGGCGCATGATGGCCTTGGCCTCGGCCTTGGTGGCGGCCAGGCGCTCAAGAACATCTTTGTCGTCAACGAACTCGGCAAGCTTACTCAGGTCGCCGGTGCTGCGCCAATCGGTGCCGATCACATCGTCGAGCAGGCTGGCGAGCGCGGGGTTGGCGCCATGGATCCAACGGCGGAAGGTGATGCCGTTGGTCTTGTTGGAGAACTTCTCGGGGTAGATCTCGTAGAACGGATGAAGCTCGGTATCCTCCAGGATCTTGGTGTGCAGCGCGGCGACGCCGTTGATGGAGAAGCCAAAGTGGATGTCCATGTGGGCCATGTGGACGGTGTCGTATTCGTCGATGATGGCGACGCGTGGGTCGTCGTGCTCGGCCTTGGCGATCTCATCGAGCTTGACGATAATGTCGGCGATGGCAGGGGAGACCTTTTGCAGGCTGGCGAGCGGCCACTTCTCGAGGGCCTCGGCAAGAATCGTGTGGTTAGTGTAGGCGACCATGGACCGTACGATGGTCACGGCCTCGTCAAACTCGATGTCGTGCTCGGTGGTGAGCAGGCGAATGAGCTCGGGAATGACCATGGTGGGGTGCGTGTCATTGATCTGGACTACGGCGTAGTCGGCCAGGTCGTGCAAGTTGCTGCCGCGCTCGATGGCCTCGTCGATCAGGAGCTGGGCGGCGTTGCTCACCATGAAGTATTCCTGGTAGATGCGAAGCAGGCGGCCCTGCTCGTCGGAATCATCCGGATAGAGGAACAAGGTGAGGTTCTTGGCGATCTCGGTCTTGTCGAAGTCGATGGAGCTGCCGGGGACCAGGCCGTCGTCGACACTTGCCAGGTCGAACAGGCGTAGGCGGTTCTTGGTGGGCTGGCCATAACCGGGTACATCGATGTTGACGAGCTTGGAAGTAACGGCAAAATCACCGAACTCGACGGTGTAGGAGCGGTCGTCGTCGACTAGGATGTCCTGCTCACCGAGCCACTCGTCGGGGACGGCCTTCTGCTGGTTGTCGACAAAGCGCTGGCGGAACAGGCCGTAATGGTAGTTGAGGCCCACGCCATCGCCGGTCAAGCCCAGCGTGGCGATGGAATCCAGGAAGCATGCGGCCAGACGGCCCAGGCCGCCGTTGCCGAGCGACGGTTCGACCTCGAACTCCTCGATCTTGTTGAGGTCGTGGCCCGCGGCGGTGAGCTGGTCCTTAACCTCGTCATAGATGCCAAGGTCGATCATATTGTTGATGAGCAGCTTGCCGATCAAAAACTCGGCAGAGATGTAGTAGAGCTTTTTCTTTCCATTGTTGAGCGGGCAGGCGGCAGAGCGCTCCTGCACGAGCTTGGCCAGCAGCTTATAAATACGACGGTCATCGAGCTGCTCGAGCGAGGTGCCAAAGGACTGCTCGGCAAGATCCGCAAGATTGATACGGGGCATGTTTCCTCCTGTGATGGGTTGATTACATGTCAGAAATTCAAAAGAAGCCCGCGCGAGGGATTGGAGTGGCCTCGCGCGGGGAAAACGGACGCGTCCGCACGATGGGGTGGGGTCGGGCGCGGTGGCTCCTATTGGGGAAGCTCAATTTCGTCTTCCGACGGGATGCGGAAGTAGGTCTCGGTCCAGCCGGTGAGCTTGTGCTCGAGCTCGCGGGTGATGGCGCCATCGAGCATGCGCCAGGTCCAGTTGCCGCCCATGGTGGCGGGAGTGTTGATGCGCGCCTCGTTGCCCAGGTTGAGCAGGTCCTGCATGGTGTAGATGCAGGTATCGCTTACGCTGGCGGCGATGGCGCGGTTGAGTGCATCGGCCATGGGCTCGCCTGCCTGCTGGTGGGTGTACAGGGCCGCCTGCTCGCGCTGACGCGGGGTGGCCGTTCCCTCAAACCAACCGCGCGCCGTCTCGTTGTCGTGTGTGCCCACATAGGCGACGGTGTTGGCAATGTAGTTGTGCGGCAGGTAGTACGAGTTGGTGCCCTCAAAGGCGAACTGCAAGATCTTCATGCCGGGGAAGCCCGAGTTGTCGCGCATGTCGATGACGCCGGGGGTGAGGAAGCCCAGGTCTTCGGCGATGATGGGCAGCGTGCCGAGCTTTTCCTCGAGCGTCTTGAAGAACTTGAGGCCGGGGCCCTGCGTCCACGAACCGTAGGACGAATCGGGTGAGGAGAACGGCACCTCCCAATAGGCCTCGAAGCCGCGGAAGTGATCCAGGCGGATGACATCGTACATGTCGAGGGCGGCGCGGATACGGCCCTCCCACCAGGAGAAACCGTCGGCTTCCATGGCGTCCCAGTCGTAGATGGGATTGCCCCAGTACTGGCCGGTGGCCGAGAACTGGTCGGGCGGCGTGCCGGCGACACTCACAGGATTACCGGCGGCGTCGATCTTAAAGAGCTCGGGCGTGGCCCACATCTCGACGGAGTCGCGCGAGACATAGATGGGCAGGTCGCCGATGATGAGGATATCGCGCTCGTTGGCATAGGCCTTGAGGCGGCTCCACTGACGATTGAAGAAGTACTGCGTCATCTGGTGGTAGAGCATGCGCGCGGGATGGGCGGCGCAGACCTTGGCAGAAGCCTCGCCGCGGGTACGGAGCTCTGCGGGCCACTCCCAAAAGGCCTTGAGACCGCACTCCTCCTTGACGGTCATGAACTCGCAGTAGGGGATGAGCCAGTCTTCGTTTGCTTGGACAAAGTCGTCGAAGTCGGCCGGCTTGTCGGCGGCAAAGCGCTCGGCGGCGCGGTCGAGAATCTGACGACGGCCACCAAAGATGGCACCATAGTCGACATTGCTGGGGTCGGAGCCCAGGTACACGCCGTCGATATCGCACTGCTCCAGATAGCCGGCCTCGATAAGCTCGGCAAAGTCGATGAAATTGGGGTTGCCCGCACGGGCCGAGAACGACTGATAGGGCGAGTCGCCATAGCTCGTTGTCGTAAGGGGGAGAATCTGCCAGTAATGTTGTTTGCACGAGGCGAGGAAATCGACAAAGTCATAGGCGTTCCAGCCAAAGCCGCCGATACCGTAAGGTCCGGGCAATGACGAAACGGGCATCAGAACGCCGCTTGCACGCTCCATGGATGCACTCACCGTCCTTTTGAATAAGGGGCTGCGCCGTAGATGGATAGACGGCTCGTCCCGAGTTTCCATTGCTATTGTCCCTATTGTAGAACATGTTGTTTAAACATGTATAGAGAGAATGAAAAAGTTGCCGACTTTCGGTGAATGGTAGTGCGCCATAGACGATATGAGTTGAACATTGGGAGCTCCTCCCCTTGCGGCTCTTTTGTGGGTCGGGCGACAATGGTCGTCGTCATTAAAGACCGGCTGCCAGCCAGGTTGCAACAATGCAAGAAGGGTTCACATTCAGTTGGCCGTTGACACAAACAATCGCGCGAAGACCTCGTCTTCTTCGGTAAGTCCAGGCGCGGCAAGACGCGCATGGCAGTCGCCCTCACGATGCGCGCGGTCGCCGCGGACATGTCGGTCAGGTTCTGGCAGACCGCGCAGCTGGTTCTCGAGCTCGGCAACGCGAAGCGCAAGGGAACGCTGTCGAAACTGTTGAACGACGTGTCGCCCGCGAGGCTGCTCGTGCTCGACGAGTTCGTCTACGTCCCCTGCGACGTAGACGGTGCGAGGGTTCTCTACCAGGTCATTTCCGTCCATGTAGTGCTCGTAGGCCGCGGCGTCGTCGGGCTCGTCGAAGGAGAGGGACTCCGTCCAGTCCCAGTAGGCCCCCGTCCAGGCGCCCCTGCGCCTGCCGGCCGGCGTCGTCTCGTCGAAGACGAGGCCGTGGCGCAGCAGGAACTTCGACATCCGCTGCTTGGCGTGTTGCAGGTCGTCGCGCGCGTCCTCGAGGGCGCTCGTCGGGGACCCACACCTCGACGACGTTGCGGCGCGCCAGCATGCGTGCCAGCCACTCGGCGTCGCGGCGGTCGTTCTTGCGGCCGCGGTCGGCCGCGGGCCGGTGCATCTTCGGGACCGCCCCGACGACGCAGCCGAGGCCGAGGGCCCGCAGCGCGCGGCCGCGGTTGATGGTACGACCATTGTCGCCCGACCCACGAGAGAGCTGCAAGGGGAGAGGCCCCAATGTTCAACTCATATCGTCTGTTGTGCCAGAGTCGCTCGGGAAAGCGCGACCGACGCAGCGCGCTGTTTTCCAGTCACATCCAGTTCGGGTTGATTTCAGCATGCGATAAGAAACTGGATTTGAATTTCGACTCGAAAGATGGGCAATGCTGATGAGAAACGCTTGGAGTTCGGGATTGCGCGGCGTGAAGCGACCCTCTTCTTATCGAGTTCGTTACAATGTAGGAAAAACAGTAAGTAAGAAGACCTCTGATTGCTTTAGGAGGAGCTGTGGTGAATAGCGCCCAGAAGATCGATAAGTCCATCCAGAAGATGATGACTCTCGGAAGAAGGCTTGGGATTCTGTTTACGGCGCTGTTTATAGCGGTGTGTTGCTGTTCGGTGGTGGTGGTTATTTCCATTGGGCTTATGGCTGCTCAAGGAAACCTATATGATCCATCAAAGACGGTTTCCGTAGTGGTTCCTTTGATGTATCTTCTGATTTCCGGAGGGGCCACATGGACCCTGCGGGGAATCAGCATGGACATGGCTCATGGCGAATCGCCCTTTACCCTTTCGCATGCTCGAAGAATCTCGATTATCGGGTGGCTGTTTGTTGCAGCGGCAATAGGTGACCTCTTGTTTTCTCCGGGGTTTCTTTCGATAGTGATTGGCCCCTTCGACTTGCTGGGGAACGCCTATTCGATGTTTGAAAACCTGGCCCTGCCCATAGATATTGGTGCTGTGCTGGGGGCCGTTTGCTGCTTCTCGATTTCTGCGATATGGCGCTACGGAGCTCTGCTTCAAGACCAGACCGAGGATTTGGTGTGAGGGGCGGCATGGACTATCTGATTATTGAGCTTGAAAGCTTATTGCTTCGACGCGGAAAGACGAGTACGGATATCATTCGGGCGACCGGGCACACACCGGCAAGTATCTCAAAAATACGAAATGGCAAGGTGAAGGCAATTAGGTTAAAGACATTGCTGGATATTTGCGTAGAGCTTGATTGCCAGCCTGGCGATCTTATTAAGCGCGTCAACGAAAGAGAACTTGAGGAACTGGCGACGCGGCGCGCCCGCAACGCGCTGAGCAGGGCGACCGCGACGGGTGATGACCCGGTCCTGGAGTCAGATCATGTTTACGTGGTCGATCTTAGAGACGACTGAGGCTGGAGAATAAAAAAGTATTGAGCAGGTGCAGCCCGTGAAAACAACGGTTTTCACGGGCTGTTCATTCAACGTCCTGCAGTGGCCTGTATTTCTCGCCGCGTCACTGGGGAACGAGAGAGTCATTTCCTGTGCTGGATGCAGGGGGGTGCTTACCTTGTGTAATATATAAATAAGCTTATATTGAAATATGATACATATCGAATTAGAATAACATTATCAATTCGGTATGCAAGGAAAGGAGGGAGAGATGGATTGGATTAACGAGCCGGAGGAAGGCGTTGCACCCGCGTGCAGCAATTGCTTCTTTTACGCGCACGGCAGCTGCAGCACCAAGTGTTCTTCACAGGAGTGCACTATCCGCTTTTAGCGGATAGTGCACGCCGTACGGCGTGCACAGACTGTTCAAAGATATTTTGGCCAGCAGTGCCTGAGGGGCGATGTGGCATTGCAATATGGGGGGCGAACCGACGTTACCTATAACCCCGCACAATTGCCATGTCGTCCCTTTTTATTGACGGGGAGGATGTCGTCCATGCGGGAAGTCCCAGTTGAATTGCGTGCCATATCCAAGAGATATGGCGGGTTTGAAGCGGTTAAATCAGTCTCGTTCTCTTTAATGGAAGGCGAGCTGTGTGCACTCATTGGGGAGAATGGTGCCGGCAAGAGCACGTTAATTCGATTGATCACGGGGCTTTCGGAGCCATCGTCAGGAACGATCTCGATGTTTGGGCAAACCGGGAGACGTGAAATACGGAGCTGCAGGGAAAGGCTGGGTTATATGCCCGACCTCAATGCTTCGTATCCTAATCTGACCGCGCGAGACAACTTGGTCGTTCGCTGTATTGAGTGGGGGCTTCCCACCGATCGTTCCATCGACGGTGTGTTATCAACCGTCGGTTTGGGGGAGGCCGGCGGGAAGAAAGTGAAGAACTTCTCAATGGGAATGAGGAGGCGTCTCGATCTGGCCATAGCGTTGCTGGGCGATCCGGAGCTGTTGATCCTGGACGAGCCGACAAACGGCCTGGATCCGATGGGGATAGTCGAAGTAAGAAAAATCCTTACGCATCTTAACAAAGATCAAGGTAAAACGATTCTCGTATCCAGCCACAATCTTGAGGAGATGCACAAGCTGGCAACTGATTACCTCTTCATAAGTCATGGTCGCCTCATTCGAAGGATGACCGCACCTCAGCTGGAAAAGTCATGCCGCGGTGGTTTCGTGTTGCATGTGGACGATCTGGAGCGAACGAGATCGGTTCTCGGAGATGAGACCTCACATTCTTTTCTGCCGGACGGCAGCGTCCTTATGCGCTATGAGGAGAAAAAGGAAGGGCGGGGCATTGCAATCGAAGCGCTCTCGACCGCAGGTGTGAGGGTTGCGGAGGCGTATTCTCATAGGAAGAGCCTTGAGGAGTTTTATTCGGAGCTCATCGGTCGAGAGAGCGAGCTGTGATGAAACGCGAGTTCATCTCAGCTTTTCGGAGCGAGGTATGGTTGCTCGCCAGGCACCCGGCGACCGCTCTGATGATTGCGCTTGCGGCTGTGCTGTATGTGGTTGCGGCTGCGACTTCGTCTGAGGTGCTGATCATGGTCGCCGGTGATGACCCGTATACGCTTGGAGGGGCTATAGGTTTTATTGGAAACCTAGTGGATGCAGGGGACGTTTTGGGCTCTGTTGCCCGGACGTCTTTTGCGTCTACAGTGGTCTGGATTCCGGTGACGATTCTCTACGCGGTTTACGCTACGTCGAGAGACTTTGAATCCGTGGCTTACGCCGTATCGAGATCGCGAGGGGTGTCGCAGGCGGCGATTGTGATCACGAAGCTGTTGGTGAACTGCACTCTGGTCGGTGCCGTGTATCTTCTTTCTACGACTGCGCTGTATTTAACCAAGATGGCCCAATGGGACGTTGGGGCCTCGTGCTCAGGGTTTGCCCAATTTGTATCGATTGCGCTGATGATCGCGCTGCTGCTCATTTCGATGTACGCCGCTACCTTCGCCCTGTATTTGCTCACGAGGAGTGTGGTGGCGAGCAGCGTCGTTGCAATAGCGGTTTCGACATTTGTGATGGTGTGGTTCCCAAGTACATACGGAAGCGGTCAGCCCAGCTTGCTGCTCATGCTCTCGCCCGTGTATTACCTGATGAACCTGTGTTCCCTGAGTATGCAGAATGTTGGTGTAATTCAGGTTTTGCTGTATGCGGGCGGCACTGTGCTTGTGTCGGTTGGAGTTGCGCTCGTCTCGCTATTTGTAAGGACGGCGGTTCGATGAATCTTGGGATGTCGGTCAGGGCGGAACTGTTCCGCGCAAGGAGAATGAAACTCGCCGTGATAATAGCGCTGATGTATTTGGGCATCGCGGGGATTTATGTGTTTGCCGGGTCCGGCGCATGGGTCTCCGCAGGGGGAGAGGGCCAGTTCTTTGGCTTTTCCGCCGATCCGGGCTATCTTTTCTCGATAGGGGTTGGGCCAACGGGTATCTCTTCCTGGCTAAGTGTCGTCTCCATGGCGCATACGGTGTTCTTCCCAATCGTCTCTGTTGTTGTGGCGGGGACGCTATTCGGTGATGCGACGAGCGTGTCGGCAAGGGGAGTTTCGATTGCTCGGGGCTTCCGCAGCTGGCAGCTGTTTGCGGCAAAGACATTGGCTTGCGAAGTGTATACGCTGTGCCCCTACATCGTGTTTACTCTCGGTGTCGCTGCGGTCTTTGCCGTGTGCTCCGGAAGCGGTCTAGACAGCCTTACGGTTGGTAATGTGACCTCGGCACTCCTGTCGAATATCGTTATAGACGCCGCTTATACGCTGATGGTTGCGGTTGCATATGAGGTGTTCAGGATCAGATCTCTTGTGTCGGGAGCCTTGCTGGTCGCAACGTTCGCGGGCCTTGTTATCGCGATGAGTTTCCCAACCGTTTTACCCCCGGTTCACATGGCTTATTGGATGAGGGCGTGCGGGGCTGCCGGCGGGACGGTCCTGATGGCTGCATGCGGCCATGCGGTCATCGTGTCGCTCGCATGTCTATTGCTGCTTTCGTGCAGTTTTTATCGAAGAAGGTAGTGCGCTGGCGTATGCGCAGCGTCTGAGGGTCGATATGGATTTGGTTGGAAATGGAGATGGTGCGAAGTGAAACTGTCGCAATTTAATGTGGTGCATGAACATAACGGAAGTCTTCTTATCATGAATGCGCGAACCGGCGGCATCCTGTCGTTAAATCCGGAATACGCGCAGAAATTCAAAAGGATTCAAGAAGGGGACGTTCGGGATGCCGATGATCTTGTCGCGGAGCTGATAAGGGGAGGCATCCTAGTCAATGAGGAGAGGGACGAGCTTGGGGAGATCAGGTTGCAAAGTCGCGCCGCGCGCTTTGCGAATACTGCTCTGTCCCTTACCATTGCGCCAACGATGGCTTGCAACTTTTGCTGTCCCTACTGCTATGAAAAGGGACAGGCGTACACGACGATGGGCGAGGAGGTTTTGACACAGCTCTCCAAGTTCGTGAAAGATTACTATCCTGGTATCGCAAGTCTCTCAGTTGGATGGTACGGCGGCGAGCCTCTGCTCGGAATGAAGATGATCGAACGGATTACGTCGGATCTGAAAGATGTCGTGGGGCCAACGTGTGAATATTCCGCATCGATAGTGACAAATGGCTATCTGCTGACGCCTGATGTTGCAAGGAGGCTCGCGGCATGTGGTGTGACGAGCGCGCAAGTGACTATAGATGGATCGAAGTCGGATCACGATTCGAGAAGGATTCTTCACGACGGAAGCCCTACATACGAACGTATTCTCAAGAACGTCAAAGAGTGTGCCGACATCATCGATATTTCGATAAGGAGCAACGTCGACAAGACCAACATCGAGGCCGCTCAAGAGCTATTGGATTATCTCGAGCTAAATGGCCTGATGAATAAGGTTCACTTCTATTTAGCCCCTGTTGACGATATCAATCAGGTATGTGCGAACGACAGCCACTGCTTTACTGTAAAAGAGTTCTCGTATGAGGAGACTGAGTTTTATAAAAGGGCAATTGCGCGGGGCTTCAAAGTTCAACCTTTTGGTGGGACGAATTTCGGGATATGTTGCGCCGTTGGAATCAACTCGTACGTGGTTGATCCCGTCGGAGATTTGTATAAGTGCTGGGATGACATTGGAATGAAGGAGCGGAGGGTCGGAACTATTTTCGAGCCGCCAATGTTGAGCAAGAACATGATTAACTGGATGGCATATGAGCCGGATGACCCGGAATGCCAAGAGTGCTTTGCTTTTCCCATGTGCATGGGAGGGTGCCCCAACCACGCCTTAAACGGTGAGGGGAAACGTTGCGTTTCCTTCCGGTATGATGCCGAGCAAAAAATGCTGCTCTCCCAGATGATGAATACGGCAAAACGGGGTGCGGGGCAAAATGAGGCTGATGCTTAATCTCTGTAGAAAATATATACTGGGCGGTCGATTCTACGCCTATCTTGTCGTAACAGTTTTGGTCGGGCTGCTTGCGCTTGCGGGTCCCTTTCTTACCGGCATAGTGGTAAACCGATTGGCGATGCCGGCCAGCGCCGATCTTGCCGCCGTTCTCGTTTGTTGCCTTATTTTGGTTGCGGTCCAAGCGGTTCGAGCGGGACTAGTGTATTGCTCAGAGATGCTGTACATCAACCTTCAGTCGCATGCGGGGTTCGGCTTAAATGCGGATACGCTTGAGCACGTGAAGCACCTTCCCCAGGCATTCTTCGAGGGCTTCAACGCGTCGTATTATAACCAGCAAATCAATCACGACGCTAATGACCTTGTCATCTTCGTAATCAACTCGGTTGTGGGGGTTTCAAGCAACGTTATCACCCTTTTGTCCGCCCTGTTTGTTCTCGGTAGCCTGAATATCAAGTTGAGTGTGGTCTGCCTTGTTCTTGCGGCAGCGAGTGCCGCTTTTTATGCGGTTTCACGCGCAAGGCTGTTTGAGAGAAGTTTTGACGTACAAGAGCAGAGCGCGAGGTTTTTTTCCTGTCTACAAGATCAGTTGGAGAAAGTTGATTTCATCCGCAAACATGCTTTGTTCGATAGGTCCCGCGCTGTACTGGTCGAAGCTTTTAATGGGCTCTATCCAACGATGAGAGCAAATCAGGAAGTAGGGTCTAGATTTACCTTTGGCAACGCGTTGGTCGCTTCCGCCGCTCAAGGATGTCTTCTTGCTGTGGGCGCGGTTGAAGTGATGGGCGGGAGACTGTTGCCTGGTTTTCTCGTGACTGCTGTTGGATATTATTCGAACTTAAGCTCAGCGGTACAGTATTTGTTGGGCTGGGGAAGGGATTACCAGACTAATCGCGTATGCTATGAGCGGCTGAAAAGAATTTGGGATGTCCCGGTGGAAGCGAATGGCAAATTGGCGCTTGGTCCGATTGAGGAAATCCGTCTAGAGAACATCAAGCTACGTTATCCAGGGGCGGAAAGGGTCGCGTTAAGCATTGAGGGGCTCGCGTTTTCCAGGGGTCGGCTATATGGAATCTCGGGGCCGAATGGTTCGGGGAAGAGCTCGCTGCTGTCAGTGATATTGGGGCTATATCCAGATGACACAGAAGGGGCCGTTCGCTACAACGGGGTGTCACAGCGTTGCATCGATCGATATGCATTGCGGCGGTGTCGAGTCAGCATTACGGAGCAAGAACCCCCTATCGTTGAGGGGACGATTCTCGATAATCTTACGCTGCTTTCTGATGATTACGAGATGGATAAGCTGAATCGGATGCTTGTCATATTGGGGCTAGACGAAATGGTTGCTTCTGTGGAGAACGGGGCAACGGCGATGCTTGACGGCGGGAAAGGAGGGGTGTCCGGCGGCGAGAAGCAAAAGATTGCAATTGTGAGACAGCTGTTGAAATCGCCGGACGTTATGCTTTTTGATGAACCGACCTCAGCACTTGATGCGAAGAGTCGAGGCGCGCTGATCAAATTGCTTCATGAAATTAAGAGAGACCATATTGTAATCGTTGTCACTCATGACGAGGAGATGCTTGCCGCCTGTGACGAGGTCATTTCGACGGCTGGATGATTATCGGATTGTGGCGTTGAAGACCAAGAAACTTGAAATGGCGTGGGCTCTGGGTAGGTCTCCACGGGTACGCCGTCGGTGCTGTACTCGACCGCCCGGCAAGAAGGTTTTATAGCGTGTTTCCCCAGAGAGGTCCCTTTGTCCGGTAGTGGCGAGGGGAGCCTCTCTTTTGCTCACCTCTTGCGGCGGAGGGGGACACCATGCGCCTATGCAGGACAAACTGCGCGTTCTTGTCGAATGATGGGCTATGTGTAGAGATGATGGTCTCGGGTAGAGGCCGTGTCGCGCTCGGCTGCGATGAGCCAGGCAATTCAATCTTCATCCGGGAGGGCCTTGGCAAGACAAGCAGGGCGAAGACCTTGGCGACGTTCGGGAGCCGTGTGGCGCCCGGCTCCACGCTCATCCACGACATGGAGCCGGGCGCCACACGGCTCCCGTCAACAATCTGTCACTGAAGAGCCAGCACTACAACGCGAAGCTGCTCAAGGGCGTTCCCGACGGCCAGAACCCGCTGGGGCCCGTGAACCGGATGCGCTACTTCATGCAGTGCTTCCTGAGGGCTCATCCCGGCTCCAACCGGGACGACATGCGGGGCTGTGGCTATGAGTCCGCCCGAGGACAAGCTTGAGAAGGTCGCGATGGTGCTCGATCGGGCAATGCGATACCCGAAAACGCTCAGGTTCAGGCAGTTCTATGCAAGAAAGCCCAGTTCAGATGAGTTCGACGAGCAATATTTATCAACACAGTGCAAGGGGGGGGGATTATATTTGTATTTCATCCGTGTTGAGCTTCACACGGTGCGCGACTCATCGCAAACTGGCGGGCGCAGCGGAAAGAAAACCGACTGCAGACGAACGATCGATATCGGGAGCAAATAGCCACCGGATGCTTTTCGGTCTCCTACGCGTCGACCTCCGCGATTTCTTCTGCGTCTCGCCAAGTTGAAAGGAGCGATGTCGAAAACTCCTTTTCGGTTAGCGTCAAGACATCCTTCACGCAAAAACCTTTCAATTTGTCAGGAAGCCCAAAACGCGCTTTTTTCCTAATCGAGCTGGCAACCCGCTTCAACGCGGTCTTGTTCTTGTCCTCGTTGTATACCAAAACAAAGACGCAGTGCTCGCGAAACCATCTCGTCCTCTTTCCCCACAGGTCCGAGCAGATCAAAACGCTGTCCTTGCACTTCTCGATGAGGGCGTCCCTTTGGCCAAGATTGATACCAAGCTCTTCGTCATCCTTGGGATTGAGCCTCTTCCCCAGCGTCTCCTTCAGACTGCCGTTTTTAAATTCGACTAGATATAACGTTTCCCGATCGCAATACAGCGCATCGGCGGAGCGCGGGAGTTGCATCCACCTATTGACCTTCTTGCAGTAGCATTCTTTAACAGAGTCAAAATTGACAACAGGCAAATCGTCATCCACAAGAGAGACGCTCCCGTCTCTGGATGTTTTGGAGATGGTCGACGTGCAGTCCCTTAGGATACAGGTCCTGCAACGGGAGCAACCATCGCTGCCATCTGGCACCGCGGGAGAGTTCGGATGAGGGCAGGAGGCGCACAGGTCGCTACTCAAGGCCGTACTCCTCCCTCTCAAGCGTATCAAAAGGAGCCGCCAGCTTCTCGTAGGCGACCTCAGTCGAGCCGGTTATATCGGCAAAGCGAGAGCGTCCATCAGTGCAGGTCTCCGCAAGATAATATGAGCACAATCCATCAACAGCGTGCTTCTTAGAATACACTTCGATCGCATTCAGGAAATATGGACTATGGGTGCTCATTAAGACGTGCATCCCGAGCTCTTTCTGGAGCAGCACGATTATCTCGGCGAAGGCCAGCTGCCATGCAGGATGAAGATGAATCTCGGGTTCATCGAGGATAATAGTCCCTCCGGCATCTAGCGCGCCGGACTTCAAGAGCACCTTCATGATGGCGAACGTCTTCAAGCCAGCAGAAAGGTTCCCAGGCTCCAACCCCCGAGCGAAGCCCTCTTCGAGATACGTAAGGTGACCGCGACTTTCGCTCCTCTCGAAATGCCCCGGACATAAGGAGGAAACCTTGTCCATGAGAACCTTCAGGTGTCGCTCCTTCGCGATCTCTTCGAACAGCGAGGACTCGCTGTCATCGTTACGGATGGTCGCCTGAATCAAATCTTGCCGCAGCTCCTCCTGGTGTCCAAGGAGGGGCTTGAACCGAAAAGCGGGGCCGTAGGGTCCTCCGAGAGAATCGATCAGGAACGGGTCGTCCAGATAATGCGCCCTGAATCGCAAAACCCTCCTATCGTGCACCTCCGCCACCTCGTCACTTGCAACCGAGAAAACCGTAGATGCGTCCTTTATCTGGAGTTCGACCTTCCCGGGCTCTTCGCCGAAAACCGAATTGATCTGGCCGTTGAACTCGCTTCGGAACCTGTTTGTCGCAATCGCACGAAATACCTCATCATCGGAGATATCCATGATCTCGATAATCTGATCGGCAACTCCTGCTACGCCATTCGTGAAATCGGATTCGATCTCACGGGAGATCTCCTCCCCGTAATACTCCTTTATCTCATCAATAAGCTCGTCCCTCGTGCACTCGCCCGAAAAAACCCTGTCGATGAAACTATTCATTCTTCCAGCAGTTCGCCTGTGGCGAGACGTGGAGTCGAGAGGGCTTCCCACATATGCCTTCCTGATGGCGCGCTCAACACTATTGCGCCTCATGCGGTCGATTTTGTTCTCCGAATCGGACATGCTGTTGAAGGCCGCATAAAGCGCTTTTCCAACCGTGCTTTTCCCCGTCCCGTTCTCCCCGGCGATCACGGCAATACCATTAATCTCGATATCGGCCTCAGCGACCCTGCCGATGTTTTTCATCTTGATTTTCAATGCATATCACCAGCTCTAAACTCGCGAGACTCAATAGCTCGATTATCGCACAGAGAGATCGACTTCTCGAGGACTCCCTAAATGGAACGCGCGGTGAGGACATGGCTCGCCGCCGTCCGCTTCGCGTTCGCGCGGGGGAAGGTGACGACCAGGGACCTCTCCGGGCTCATCGAGAGGAGCGCCAGATTCTCCTCGTCCATTTGAACTGTATCGTATTCAAGGACACTTGACTTAGAGGAATGGCGTTGAGCGGCGATAATCGTTTCAGCGCCAAAAAGAAAGGAGTGTCAGTCATGGCAGACGGGCCCTCCTACACAGCGGGGTACCGCGCCGAGGCCGCAGACTTCGCCGCCGCGTCGGGGAAGCCCATCGCCCAAGTGGCAGCCGACCTCGGCATCAACGAGAAGACCCTGGGAAGATGGGTGACGGTCAGGAAGAAGGAGCTGACCAACCACCCGGTCGCGGCGGCCGCAAGTGCATGCGCGAGCTCGAGCTCGAGAACGAGTTCCTAAAAAGCCCCGACCTCACATTGGAGGCCGGGGCCAGTAGATTTTTGGGACATGTCTAGAAATCTACCCATGCAGGAAGCGGCATGTGCCGAGCATGTCGCGTGCTAGGTTTTGAGGCATGCCACAAAACCTAGCACGGGGGAGTGGCTACTCGGCGTCGGCGAAGCCGTTGGGGTTATGGCTCTGCCAATTCCAGCTGTCGCGGCACATGTCCGCGATGTCGTACTGGGCCTTCCAGCCCATCATGCGTTCGGCCTTGGAGGCATCGCACCAGTTGGCGGCGATATCGCCGGCACGGCGCTCGCGAATCACGTAGGGCAGCTCCTTGCCGCAGGCCTTGGAGAAGGCGGCGACGACCTCGAGTACCGAGGTGCCGGTGCCGGTGCCCAGGTTAAAGATCTCGACGCCGGTCTTGCCGTTCATCCAGTTGAGGGCGGCAACGTGACCGGATGCCAGGTCGCACACGTGGATGTAGTCGCGCACGCCGGTGCCGTCGGGGGTGGGGTAGTCGTTGCCAAAGACCTGAACGGCCTCGAGCTTACCGACGGCGACCTGGGCGACGTAGGGCACCAGGTTGTTGGGGATGCCCTTGGGGTCCTCGCCGATCAGGCCCGACGGATGGGCACCGATGGGATTGAAATAACGGAGCAGCACGACGTCCCACTCGGGGTCGGCGGTGTGGACGTCCATGAGGATCTGCTCAATCATCCACTTGGTCCAACCATAGGGGTTGGTCGCGGGCTTCTTGGGGTCTTCCTCGGTGACGGGCGGATTGTCCGGATCGCCGTAGACGGTCGAAGAGCTCGAGAAGATGATGGACTTACAGCCGTGGTTGCGCATGACATCGATGAGCACCAGGGTGTTCTCGATATTGTTGTGGTAGTACTCGACGGGCTTGCTCACCGACTCGCCAACGGCCTTAAAGCCGGCGAAGTGGATGACGCGGTCGATCTGGTGGGTATCGAAGATCTTGTTCATCGCATCGCGGTCGAGCACGTTGGCCTCGTAGAAGGTGAGGTTCTTGGCGGCCTCGTCGCCCACGATGGTCTTGACGCGGTCGATGGCAACGGCGCTGGAGTTGGAGAGGTCATCGACGACGACAACCTGGTAGCCACCCTCGAGCAGCTGAACGACGGTGTGCGAGCCGATAAAGCCGGCGCCGCCGGTAACGAGGACGCAGGTGTCTTTGGGGTCGAGTGCTTTGGACATGTAGTCTCCTATCGAATCAGGAACACTTCTTGAGGGGAGTATAGCGCAGCTGGGGGCGCCCAAAACACGCGGGGCAGGAAAACCAGAGGATTGATGTTAACGTACTCATAGGGTGTTATTTGCATAATCCTTACCTTTGGTGTGGGACGTATTTGCGAGCCGCTGACCATGCTTTTCCAGCCGTTCGTGGAAATAGTTGGGACAAGCGCGATGTGCGTTAATATGTTTGAGTTGAGCGACATATAAATAAGCATGTAACGGAGTACATATGTCACCAAACAACGATTCCATCTTTACGCAGGAGCTTTCGCGCCGCACTGCCCTTAAGGCTCTTTTCGGCGCCGCTTCTGCGGCTGTTCTTTTTGGCCTGCCCGCCCGCGCCCATGCGGCTGAGGCCAGTCAAGAAACCACCGACAAACTGAATGCCGCCCAGGCCCAGCTCGACGAGGTCCAGGCTCAGCTCGACAGCATTGCCAATGAGTACGCGGCGCTCGCCAACAAGAATGCCCAGACCCTCAACGACATCGAGAATGTCCAGGGCAAGATTGACGACACGCAGGCCCAGATCGATGAAAAGAAGGCCGAGCTCAAGAAGAAGCGCAACGACCTTTCCGATCGCGTGGCCGCCAGCTACAAGTCCGGCGGTACGAACATCCTGTCGCTGCTGCTGGCCTCTGGCTCGTTTGAGGAACTCGTCGCCAACGCGCATTACGTTGAGAAGATCAACAAGAGCGACCGCGATGCCATCGAGGATATCCAGACGATTCAGGCTGAGCTCGACGCGCAGAAGACCGAGCTCGAAGCACAAAAGGCCAACCTGGAGAAACTCAAGGACCAGCAGACGGCTCAGATGCAGGATATGCAGGCCAAGCAGCAAGAAGTCCAGACCGTGCTGAACGGTCTTTCCGACGACGTCAAGGAGCTCATGGCTCAGCGCGATTCCGAGATCCTCGCTGCCGCCCAGGCTGAGGAGGCCGCTAGGAAGGCCGCCGCTGCCGCGGCCGCCGCGAACAAGAACAATTCCTACTCGGGTGGTTCGAGCTCGGGCGGTGGATCGTATGCGCCCGGAACTCCGCAGCAGAATGCCGGCTCGGGCAAGCAGCAGGCTGTCGTCAACGCGTGCTACTCCACGCCTTCGCCGGGTCAGAACTGGTGCGCGGCGTGGGTTACCAATGTCTTCCGTAACGCCGGCGTTGGCTACTTTGGCGGCAACGCCTGCGACATGTTCAACGCCTGGTGCTATAGCTCCAATCGCTCGGCGCTGCAGGTGGGCATGATCGTGGCCGATTCCTCGCACAGCGGCACGGGTGCTCCGGGCCTTATCTACGGTCATGTGGGTATCTACGTTGGCGGCGGCATCGTTATGAGCAACGAGGGTGCCATTACATCGAAGTCGCTCGATTCGTTCATTAGCTTTTATGGTACTGGCTCTGGCGTGCGTTGGGGCTGGCTCGGCGGCATTGCGCTGTCGTAGCTGCGGCTTGAAGCTGGTTGGTCCATGGCTGCCCGGAAGGCATTAGGTTGCCTGCTCGGACAGTCCTGCTCGCACGGAGAGCACATTAAGTGCTCTCCGGCTCGTGCGGAACTCGCGATCAACCTAATGCCTTCCGGGCGGCCACGGACCTCTCGGATCCAATGCGTCACACACCGGACTGGGTTATCTGAATAAATATGGTGAAGGCCCCTTTCGGGGCCTTCTTTTTTAGAGGAATTCGCCTACTCGGTGGACTTCGGGTTCGAGGTCTACGTTGAATTGGTCTTTGACGGTTGCTTGGATGTGGCGGATGAGTTCGTCGACATCGGCGGCGGTGGCGTGGTCGGCGTTGACGATGAAGCCGCAGTGCTTTTCGCTCACCTGCGCGCCGCCAATGGCGTGTCCTCGCAGGCCGGCGTCCATGATGAGCTTGCCGGCAAAGTAGCCCTCGGGGCGCTTGAAGGTGGAGCCGGCACTCGGCATGTCGAGCGGCTGCTTGTCCTCGCGGCGCTGGTGGTAGTCGTCCATGTCGGCCTTGATCATCGCGGCGTTGCCCGGGGCGAGATTGAAAGTGGCCGAAAGCACGATGAAACCGTCGTCGGCAATGCGGCTCTTGCGATAGCCCAGGTTGAGCTCATCGACATCGAACTCGATAATGCTGCCGCTACCGCGGGTGCCGTCGTCGAGCATGCGTGCGGGCTTATAGACGCGCACGGACTCCAGCACATCGGCCATGCAAGCGCCGTATGCTCCGGCGTTCATGTAGCAGGCACCGCCGACCGATCCGGGAATGCCCGAGATGGGCTCCATGCCGGTAAGGCCGGCCTCGGCTGCCGCGGCTGCGACATCGGAAAGCAAGGCGCCGGCTGCCGCCGTGACGTGCGTGCCGTCGACCGTAATGTCGGAGAGGCCCTCGCCAAGCGCTACGACGACGCCGCGGATGCCCTTGTCGCCGACGAGCAAGTCGGAGCCGTTGCCCACGATGGTGAGTGGTAGATTGCAGCGATAGCAGGTATCGAGCGTGGCGACGAGGCCCTGCTCAGTATCGGGCGTGACAAAGACGTCGGCCGGACCGCCGATCTTAAACGTGGTGTGCTCGCGCATGGGCTCGCTCATCAGCACGTTGTCCTCGCCGGCAACGCCAGCGAGCGCGCACAGCAGGTCCTCGTTAAAAAAATCGTTCTCGTGCATACGAATATCCGCCTTTTGGTGGTCGTTGTCATCAATCGATTGCAATATACCCCACCCGGACGGATTTGGTGCGCTGGCGGCGATAAAACAGCCGTCCACCGGATTGGTAAAGTGTTTATCACCGAGGTAGAGGGGTAGTCGCTATACTTTCAAGAGATTGCGCGTAAACCCGGAAGGAGCGAGATGGCCAACAAAGTCACCCTCAAGCAGATCGCCCAGGAGGTGGGGCTTTCCCCCTCGTCGGTCTCGCTTGTTCTCAATAATCGGCCCTGTCGCATCTCGGAAGAAAACCGCAAGCTCATCAAAGAGGTCGCGGCGCGCAACCACTATGTTCCCAACCAGATTGCGCGCAGCCTGGTCATGCGCGAGTCGCGCACGCTGGGCCTTATCGTCCCTAACATCGAGAGCCGCTTTTTTGCCTCGCTCGCCGGTAGCCTGGAAAAGCGCTGCCGCGAGGACGGCTATGCGCTCTTCATTACCAGCTCGGGCGGAAGCGCCGATGACGATCTGGAACTGCTGCGCCAGCTGGTGACGCGCGGCGTTGATGGCGTCTTCCTGGTGGTGGGTGACGAGTTCTCCGATGACCGCGCCCTGCGCGAAGAAGTCAGCCACCTGCCCATCCCGGCCGTAATGGTCGACCGTGCCATTGAGGGGCTCGAGTGCGACAAGGTGATGTTCGACCACGAGATGGGCGGCTATATGGCCACCCGCTATCTGATCGAGCAAGGCCACCGCCGTATTGCCTGCCTGGTTAATGCCCGCCGTTCCAATACGGGTCGCAAGCGACTTGCCGGCTATGAGCGCGCGCTGCGCGAGGTTGGCCTGCCGATCGACGCGCGTTTGGAGTTTGAGAGCGAGTACTACATTCCGAGCGCATACGAGGCCTCGGAGGCAGTGCTCGCAACTGACGCCACTGCCGTGTTCGCAAGCTCGGATAACATTGCCCTCGGTTTGCTCAAGCGCTTGCACGAGATGGGGAAGAGCATCCCGGGCGATATCTCGGTGGTGAGCTATGACAACTCGGCGGCCGACGTTCTCTTTGAGCCGGCGCTGACCGCGATTGAGCAGGACCCTGGTGTCCTTGCGGAGCATGCTTTTGGCTGCATGTCCAAGCGTCTTGCCGGTAGGGGCGGCAGGCGTGCCGAAGAGGTCGTTCTGGAGCCGGAGCTTATCGTTAAGGACAGCGTGCTCGATCTTACCGAATGTAGCTAAGCGTACTTGTTTGTTTGCATAGATTGCATGCGGAGTGTCCGCTATTTGCCGGCGGGGCCGGGGTGCCTGCCTTGTTTTGAGAAGTTCGCGGAGCCCACTTCTCAAAACAAGGCAGGCACCCCGGCCCTCGTCCGTGAACTCTTCCGCTGGGCGAGCTATAGACGCCGCGCACCGATAGGGTAAGGCGGCGGCTTGAAATTGGTGCTATATTCAGCTTGAGTTGTTTAATGCTAGTACGGGAGGCTGATATGGGGCTGTTCAAGAAGAAAAACCCGCAGGATGCCTTTGATCCCGATGTGTTTACCATCACGGATACGATTTTGGACCCGCCGCGGTTTACATTTTTGCCGGCTATCTACCAGGATGCCACGCGCCGCAAGTGGGCCGTACATCAGCGCGGTGCAGAGCCAAAGATTTTTGACTATGCGGACGTGCTTCAGTGCGAAGTAGCCGAGGCGGGCGATCCGGAGGCCGAGGAAGCGGTCTCAAAACAGGAATTTGCCCAGCGTATTCTGGCAAATCCCGCTAAAGCGGCAAAAATAAACGCTGCCAAGCGTAATATGTGTCTTGGTATGGGCGTTGTTGTGGCGGTTCAGACGGGAAAAGACGAGGTTTCCAAATTAGAGATTCCCGTTATGACCGACGAAGTCAAACGCGATTCAAGTCTATATAAGTCGTATCGGAATGTCGCCGAGAAGATTAAGGCCGAATTTGATGCCATGGGAGGGCTGGCCTAATTTTGGCGGCATACGTTTCTGAATGAGGAGTCTGTGCAATGGCAGGCGAATCTTATGCAATTCCCCCCAAAGATCGTGCTGTTGAGGGAATTCTTTGGTATATCCAGCACTATCAGCTCGGCGGCGGCGATCGTCTGCCGGCCGAGCGCGTGCTGTGTGAAGAGATTGGCGTTTCGCGTACGGCGTTGCGCGCCGGTATTATGCGGCTCATTTCGTGCGGAACGCTCGAAAGCCGCCGCGGATCGGGTACGTATGTGTGTCCTCCCAAACCGCTCAATATCTTCCAGGAGACGTATAACTTTTCCGATGCCGTGCGGACTGCAGGCTTGCACCCCTCTTCTCGCTTGGTTTCCACCGAGACTCTCGAGGCGGATGAGACACTTGCCGACAAGCTTGGGGTTGCCGTAGACGCTCCTTTGCTTCGCATGCAGCGCGTTCGACTTATTGAGGGCGAGCCGGCATCAATCGAGACGGCTCACGTTAACCTGTCCCTGTGTCCATCGCTTCCCGAGCACGATTTTGAGTGTGAGAGTCTTTACGATGTCTTGCTCAAAGAAGGTGGCGTGCGTGTTGAGCATGGACGTGAGCATATCTCCATCTCGCGCTTGAACGCCGAAGAGGCCGAGCTACTCCAGCAAGAAGAGGGAACGCCGGTGTTCTATGAGAGCACGATCGAATTTGATAAGGACATGCGTTTTGTGGAGCATTGTAAATCGGTGATTTTGCCTACAAAGTTCCGCTTTGCCGACAACGGCGAAAAGAACGGCATGAGGAGCGTGGCAGGTGAACAATGGCTGAAACAGTAGATGCCACCCCGGTTTATATACGCATTCGACGTCGCATTGAGGAGCGTATCGAGCGCGGAATATACCCCACGGGTTCGATGATTCCGTCCGAAAATGAGCTTGCCGAGGAGTTTGGCACGACACGCCTGACTATCCGGAGTGCCGTGGACGAGCTAGTTCGTCGCGGCCAGATTCGCCGTGTCCGCGGAAAGGGTGCCTTCGTGGCACAGAAGGTGCCCGTTACGTTTGAGCGTACGGGCGGCTTCCGTGAATCGGTTCGCGCCTCGGGCGGCGAACCGTCCGTCCGCATTCTGGCGCGCTCCAAGCGTTATGCGGGGCCATACTACGCTGACCTATTTGGCATTGCCGAGGACGACCTGCTCTATTCCATTCGACGTTTGAACTGCATTAACGGCGATCCCGTATCGATTGAGATGGCGCTGATTCCCTGCCTGCTGTTCCCAACAATCGAAGAGATCGACGTGTCGGTTTTCAGTTTGTACGAGACCTATGAGATGCTGGGCCGAAAGCCGGTCATGGCACAGGAAAAGCTCGATATCGAAGCGCTGGGCGCGCGAGATGCCGGTCTGCTTGGACTGGAGCAGGGCGATCTTGCCTTGACGCTGGAGTGCGTGAGCTTCGATGCAAGCGGGCAGGCAATCGAATACGTCAAGTCGTTTAACCGCGGTGATGCGGGTGGATATACCTATACGTACTAGCTGGAGTTTTGTGAATAACAGCTGGGAAGCTAACCAGTTTTGATCGTTGGGTCAGCCGTATATACAACCTTACATGGCTCAAAATCGACCGTTCGCCGATGGGGATAAATTAATCGACAAAGAGGTATCAAAAAGCCGTAACCTGTAACTGTGATTGGTATCAAATACTAATGATTTGTTACGAGGTGAGACGATGAAAATGCTCGATTACGTTCAACTCGTCCACGTGCGTATGGGTGAGAACCTTGAGCGTTCGTCTGAGCTTGTATGCCAGCTCGTAGATATTTTCCAGTCTGGTTCCTTTAGCGCACTGCGCATCGTTGCTTCGGGTTCGTCCCGCCATGCAGCCGATTGCGCCCGCGATTATCTGCAGGATGCGCTGCAGATGCAGGTGTCCGTTGTGACGCCCGAGGCCTTTGTCGATTTTGAGCACACCTATCCTCAGCATGCGCTCAACATCGCCGTCTCCCAGAGTGGCTACTCGACCAACACGATCGCGGCGCTCGATTACATGCGCGCGCACGATATGCCTGCAGTTGCACTCACGGCAAACGTCGAAGCGCCTATTAAGGAACACGCTGATATCGTTCTCGACTACGGCGTGGGCGTCGAGTCGGTGGACTTTGTGACTCTGGGCGTCGAGGTTCTCGTTGAGTACCTGGTGCTCTTTGGCATTTACGGTGGCCAAGCGCGCGGAACGATTGACGCCGAGGGCGTTGCCCAGCGTCTTGACGACCTGCGCGAGGCTATCCAGGGCAATGCCGTGATGTGCAAGACCGCCGAGGCATATGTCCAAGACCACATGCTCGAGCTTTCTGAGCACATACCCGCCATGGTCGTCGGCAACGGCCCCAACTATGGCGTTGCCGAAGAGGCGGCGCTCAAGCTGAGCGAGACCATCAAGATTCCGGCTATGCATCACGAGGGCGAGGAGTTCGTTCACGGTCCCGAGATGCAAATAACCCCAGGCTACCTGGTGTTTATCGTCGACGATCCACAAGGGTCGGAGCGTCTGGCAAATATCGCCGATGCGCTGTCGAACGTTACGGCAAAAACGGTGCTGCTCACGGCCCATCCCAGGGGTAGGGCTCACGAGGTTGCGGTGCCTCAGGTGGCTCCGCTGCTCAGCGCAATTCCCAATCTTGTGTTCTTCCAGACGATTGCGGCAATGATCGCCGAGCGCCTGAAGTCATGGGATGTGCACCCGTATCTCGATGCCGTCTCCAAGCAAATGGAGGTCAAGGCAGAGGGCTACGAAGAGTCAGTCAATGCGCTTAAGGCCAAAGCGGCTGAGTGTTACGGAATGTAAGCGGGTTTTGATGCCCGTTGGCACGGGGGATGTGGAAACAACCCCCAGAAAGGAGAGACAAATGAAGGAAACCGAGAAGATCGAGATCATGCATTTCGACCAGGAGGGCTACCTCGAGGACGGCAAGGCGCTCTACGAGACCGGCAAGAAGATGACCGCGCTCGCCGACAAGGTCGCCGACGAGGGCTACGACGC
>CAJMPZ010000015.1 GCA_905215445.1 uncultured bacterium
GTTTTCCGCTAAGCCGTTTGGGCCCGACCCTTCCGTCCAGCTGGCGCTTGCGGACTCGCTCGATTGGTTCGATTCATCGCGGCTCAACGGATTTGTTGATGAGGCGATCGAGATTCTTTCGCAGAGCAAATGGGCCACGGCGGAGGGTCGACTCGAGGCCATCCGCCGCGGCCTCGAGCGTCGCGTAATCGAGGTTGGTGCCGCTGTTGAGGTACTTCGACACGTGCAGCGATAAACCCGCGGCTACTTAAGTGCGCCGGCCACCGTGCCGCCGCCCAGGACGATGTCGCCGCGGTAGACTACGACTGCCTGGCCGGGGGCGATGGCTCGCTGCGGCTCGTCAAAAGTTAGCAGCATTTGTCCGTCTTCATCACGCGTAAGGGTTGCTGCCTGGTCTTTCTGTCGGTAGCGGTATTTGGCGCCCACGCGAATGCCGCCGGCATCCAGCTCGGCCTCCATGTGGTCGGCAGGGGCGCTCCAAATCCAGTCGTTGGCTGTGAGCGCTGTGGCCGTCAGGTCCTCGGCCTCGCCCAGATGCACAATGTTGTTGGCGGCATCGACGCCCGTTACGTACACGGGGTGCGCCATCGCGACGCCCAGGCCCTTGCGCTGGCCTATGGTATAGCGCAAGGCGCCATTGTGGCTTCCGACCACGCTGCCGTCGCGCCACACGATATCGCCCGGTGCAGCGGCGTGTCCGCAGCGGCGCTCGATATAGCCCGCATAGTCGCCGTCCGGGATAAAGCAGATATCCTCGCTCTCGGCCTTCTTGGCGTTGATGAAGCCCTGCTCGGCGGCAATGCGGCGCACATCGCACTCTTTGTCCAGCCCTGCCAGCGGAAAAATCGTGCGCGCCAGGCGCTCCTGCGTAAGCGAATACAAAAAGTAGCTTTGGTCCTTTTTGGGATCTTCGCCGCGATGTAGCTGCCAGGTGCCATCTGCCGCTTGGCTTGTTTTGGCGTAATGGCCCGTGGCGATATAGTCGCAGCCCATGTCCAGCGCCGCATCGAGCAGCGCGCCAAACTTAATGTGGCGGTTGCAGATGATGCACGGATTGGGCGTCAGCCCCTCCTGGTAGGCGTTCACAAAGCGCTCGATCACGTTACGGTCGAAGGTTTGCTGCAAGTCGAGCACGTGATGGGGTATTCCCAGGCGCCCGGCGACGGCCTTCGCGTCAGCGATGTCGCGATCGACTTTGCTCATGCCCGTGACGGGATCGGGCGCGGGACAGGTGAGGCGCATGGTGGCACCGACACATTCGTAACCCTGATTTTTGAGCAGATACGCGGTCACGCTGGAATCGACGCCGCCGCTCATGGCGACGAGCACGCGCTTGTTGTGCATGGGGAGGTTCTCCTTGGTGGCATGTGGCCAAAAAAGAAAAGCGGCGCGGGAGGCTGGTTCCGCGCCGCAGACATTGTAGCAAGTTCGGACGACTCGTGGGGCGCCCTGATGGGATGGGCTCAAGCTGCCGGGAGAGAGGAGACCGGTTCATCCTGGGCTCAACCTATGGGCAACAGACCTTAGTCCTGGAAGAGTGCCGTGGATAGGTAGCGCTCGCCGGTGTCGGCGAGCAGCGCCACGATGGTCTTGCCCTCGTTCTCGGGGCGCTTGGCCAGCTGCAGTGCGGCCCACACGGCGGCGCCGGACGAAATGCCTACGAGCACGCCTTCCTTGTGGCCCACGGCGCGGCCGGTGGCAAAGGCGTCGTCGTTCTCGACGGGGATGATCTCGTCGTAGACCTGGGTGTCGAGGACGTCGGGCACAAAGCCGGCGCCGATGCCCTGGATCTTGTGCGGGCCGGCCTGGCCCTTGGAGAGCACCGGGGAGGTGGCGGGCTCGACGGCGACGACCTGAATCTCGGGGTTTTGCTCCTTGAGGAACTCGCCCACACCGGTCACGGTGCCGCCGGTGCCAACGCCGGCGACGAAGATGTCGACCTTGCCGTCGGTGTCATCCCAGATCTCGGGGCCGGTCGTGGCCTTGTGGATGGCGGGGTTGGCGGGGTTCACGAACTGGCCGGCGATAATGCTGTTGGGCGTCTCCTTCTGCAGCTCTTCGGCCTTGGCGATGGCGCCCTTCATGCCCTTGGAGCCGTCGGTGAGCACGAGCTGTGCGCCATATGCCTGCATAAGCTTGCGGCGCTCAACGGACATGGTCTCGGGCATGGTGATGATCACCTTGTAGCCGCGGGCGGCCGCCACCGAGGCGATGCCGACGCCGGTGTTGCCGCTCGTGGGCTCGATGATGGTGTAGTCGCCGCCGCGCACGAGCTTGCCGGCCTTCTCGGCCTCGTCGATCATGTTCTTGGCGACGCGGTCTTTGACGGAGCCGGCGGGGTTGAAGTATTCCAGCTTGACGAGCACACGGGCCTTGAGGTCCTCATCGGCCTCAAAGTGGGTGAGCTCCAGGAGCGGGGTGTGGCCGATAAGCTGATCGATGGACGTGTAAACCTTGCTCATGGTGAACCTCCAAAGTGTTCAAATGACTGGATACCGTGTGGTTTTACGGCGTGGGTAGCAGCGAAACCCACAAACCTTATGGGTTGTTCGTTTTGCTGTTGGCAAGCATAGTAGGCACTAAAGCCTAGTAATGCAATAGGAAATAGAAGATTATTACGAGTCGATTAACCATCTTGACGGGAATAGGTATTTTCAAAACCAATATTTCGGCTAGAATTTCTACGAATTAAAAGACCGAAAGGCAGCAATATATATGTTGGTTTCCACAAAGGGCAGATATGCCCTGCGCGTTATGGTCGACTTGGCCGAGCATCAGGCGGCAGGCCGCATTCCCCTCAAAGAGATCGCCGCGCGTCAGGGGATTTCGGAGAAATATTTGGAGAACATTTTGGCTACGCTCGTGCGCGCCAATATGCTCTCGGGCATGCGCGGCAAGGGCGGCGGCTACGTGCTCACGCGCCCGCCCGAGCAGTACACGGTGGGCGAGATCCTGCGCCTGACCGAGGGTAGCCTAGCACCGGTCGCATGCCTGGACGGCGACTGCAAAGGTTGCTCGCGATCTGATGAGTGTCCTACACTCGATGTTTGGAAGAACCTGGACAAGCTCATCAACGACTACCTCGACGGCGTGACACTCGATACGCTCGTTGCCCCCAACGAGGGCTACGACTACGTCATCTAGCCCCACCTGCTATTGGGGGACGGGGCAGAAATGGTAGATTTTCTTGTCCTCTGAGGCTTGGCAAATGACAAGGCCGCCCATCGTTGCGATGGACGGCCTTCGTTTTGGCGTGTTGTGGCGGCCCGTATCCGGTCGCTTTAGTTCCTGGCGATGCTGTCGAGAATGCTGCGCATGATGGATACCAGGATGCTGCCCATAAACGCCGATCCAAAGCTGGCGATGGAGATACCCGCGCCCAGCAGATTGACCGACAGGTAGCTGGCCAGCTCGAGCATAAAGCTGTTGACCACAAGCTGAAAAATACCAAGCGTGATAATAGTGAGTGGCAGCGAGATGACCGTCAGGAACGGCTTAACGAGCGAGTCGACGATGTTGAGGAACAGTCCCACGAAGGCAAAGCAGACCCAGGCGTCGGCCATGCCGAAGGGCTGAATGCCGGGGACGAGAAACGTTGCGATCGCGATGGCGATTGAGGTCAAAAGCCAGTTGAGCATAAAGCGCATGGTGTGAATCCTTTCTTGCGCATGGCGTGGTGAGGGAGCGTGAGAGGCACATGCCTTTGCAACTCGGACAGATGCTCGGGCACGGCTCTGTTTGGGCGCCCATTGTCTCAGATATTCGTGGAGCTTGCGTGCGCATTCGGTTTCAAAACGGCGTTCGTCCTAGAAAACGCGCCGCTGGCAGAGAGTTTTGTCGCTTTAGTTTGGTGGTGTGCTAAACTGCTACGGGCAAAAGCCACAGGCGTTGCCCTATTGCATAGAACGGGCGAACGATGCCCGATGTCAGTATCAACTTCGATGCCTTTTGGCGGGTTTGGCGGTGATCGATGAATATCGAGAACATGTTTGACAAGCCTGATGTCAAGCAGCTGGTCCACGCATTTAGCCTTTTGGACGACGAGAAAGATATCCAAGCGTTTTTGACCGATATCTGCACGCCGCGCGAGATTTGCGATCTATCGCAGCGTCTGCAGGTCGCGCGTTATCTGGACGAGGGCGAGCCCTATGTTGAGGTTCAGGCGCGTACCGGCGCTTCGTCCACCACGGTGAGCCGTGTGTCCAAGGCGCTCAACGGCGAGTACGGTGGCTACCGCAAAATCCTCATTAAGCTGGAGGATGGCGAGTAGGCCGCGCCAAAAACGAATTGTGCAAAACCGCTCCTCCGGGGCGGTTTTTTGATCCCTTAAGGACGGAGGAAAACGGATCACCGGGTTAGACTGACCCCTTCGGTGATCCGTTTTCCTCCGTCCCCAAGGGATCAAATCTGTTGGCGTGGGGCAAATCTGTCCGCGTGGGCGGGTAGGATGGATACATTGATTATTGCGAACAGTTTGAGCGGAGGACCATGCCTGTTCGAATCTATACCACCAATGCCGGCACGGATTTGAGCGATGCCGAGTCGGCGTTGCTTGCCGACCTTATTGCCCGCCATGGACGTGCCGTGCTTCTGGCGTCAACGTTTGCCGAGCTCGACCTGTGTCGCCATGATGCGGCGGAAGCCGGGATTTCGCTGGGTATTGACTACAAAACGCCTACATCGTGGCTTCGCTCGCTTTGGGAGCTTTTGGGCGACGGGCGCGGTTTCGTCGACAACCTGCAGCGTCAGATGCTGTTCTCGGACATGGTCACGCGTCTCGACGATGCCGACCTGCAGCCGCTTTCGCGCAGCCAGGGCACAGTGCGCATGCTTGCGCGCATGGCCCGCGACGTGTTGCCGGGCGTTGCGGGGACGACGGCCGAGCGATGCCGTGGCAACAATTGCCAGCCTGAGCCAAAAAGCGATGCCGAGGCTCGTGTGTTCGAGCTTTTGCGTGCCTACGCGGGTGGTTTGGACCGTCGAGATATGGTCGAGCCCTGCGAGGCGGCTGACATTATGGCCGATGCCCTGGCCGATAACCTGCCGGCGTGCACCCGCGCCGTATGCGTGCGCGGTATCACGTCGATTACGCACGGCCTGCTCGAGCTGCTGTCTGCCGTGGCGAACAATGGGGGGGAGGTCGTCGTACTGCTTGCCTGCGAGCAGGCGGCGATGCGCGAGGAGCTTGCCGCGGCATTTGATGCCCGCGGTGTGCTGTTCGAGGCCGCGCCGCTGAGGGAGGACGCCGTCGCGTCTGATGCCGCTTGCGGGACCGCCGCTCAGCCTGCCTTTATTGAGGTCGCCGGCCCCCATGCCCGTGCCCATGCTTATGCGGACGCCATCGATACGTTGGTGAAAACGCACAAGGAGTCCAAGGACGATAAAGCTACTGCAACGCCCGCTGACCCCGTGCGCGTGCTCGTTGTTTCTGCCCGGGCACCCCAGCTGTTCGGTGAGCTCGCCTCTCGTCTGGCGGCCCGTCATATCGCTGCCGAGACAGTTGAGTTCACGGCGTTTTCTCAATCCATTGCGGGCAGGCAGTTCACGGCGCTCGCCAACCTGATCGAGCGTATGAAGGCCGCCGACGAAGGGGCAGCTTCTAAGACTGAGTGGTGGCCCGCGCCGGAGCTTACCGACTGGATTTACAGTCCGCTTTCGGGCGCTGATGCCGTCAATGCCCGTACCTTCGATAAGAATATGCGTCTCTCGCGCAGCAAGACTACCGCGGGCGTTAAGAGCCTGCTGCAGAGCGTCCAAGGCCAGGTGAGGGGCGCGCGCAAGGCGGCGAGCGACGAGAACTGGTTTAAGAACGTGCCGTGCGTGGTCTCGGACGTGTTCCAGGCGCTGTGGCGTGACAAGCCCGTGACGGCGCTCAAGGCCATGCTTGCCGTTGCCGAGGCACTGCCCGATCGCGCGCTTGGTGGTCTCGACGGCCAGGCCCGTCGCCAGGCGGAGGTGGCCCTGCTGCGCCACGCGATCGACATCCTTATGAACGATGCTCGCGCGCTCGACGTGTCGCAGGCCGCGACCGTGCCCGTGCTCGATGGCATTCGCACCAAGGTGGACAAGCGTAGCACCGCCTACGATTACGAGACCTACGAGGTTGACCGTGCGCCACGTGCCCAGGTTCGCTTTACTTCGCTTGCCGATGCGGCGGCCCTGCGCCCCGATAGCTACGATGCCGTGCTGTTTGCCGACGTCGACCTGGACAGTTATCCGCTCTCACATGAGGAGGGCCCGCTGGCAACGCTGACGGCAGAGTTAGATCGCAGCGGTGTGACGCTTGAGCCTGCGGCCTTGCTGCGCGCACGCTTTGGCCGCGCGATACAAGCGTCGCGTGGTCCGGTTACGCTCGCCCGTGTGACCCACGATCGTCAGGCGCGCGAGTGCTATCCGGCGGCCGTGTGGACCGAGTTGCGGGCGCATGCCGAGGCCGCTAACGATGCTAAGGCCGCTGACGCCGACAAGGCCGCTGACGACGCTAAGGCCGTTGGCGCCGACAAGGCGAAGTGCGTGGGTGAGGGCGATATCGTAAGGGACTTCGATCCCGCGGCAGGCGAAGGTCTTAGGCGCGAGCGCGTGACCTGCGAAGCTCCTCAGCATCTGAGCGATGAAGCCATTCCGTATTTGGTCCTGCGTCGTCGCGATGGCGAGGGCGAGGATGCGCCGCTGGTGCCGCGCCTGACGTCTGCCTCGCAGATCGAGGCCTATTCGACCTGCCCGCTATGCTGGTTCGTCTCGTACCGCGTGAAGCCCCAGTCGATCGACGCTGGCTTTGGCAATATGGAGAAGGGCAACTTTGTCCACGACGTGCTGGAACACTTGCATGCCCGTCTGCCCCAGGAGGGCATGGAGCGCGTGACACCCATGAATCTGCCACGCGCGAAGGAGCTGCTGCGCGAGGTCTTTGACGAGACCTTGGCCGAGCATGCGGGCAAGCGCGGTGCCGAGGGCCCGCTCGTGCCGCTCTCCCCGGTGGAGGAGCGCCAGGTGGCCGAGATTTTGCCGCAGCTGGAGGGCGTGCTTGCCTACGAGTCCGAGGCGCTCGCGCCCTTCGCGCCGCGCTACCTGGAGTTTGCGTTCAACGAGCTCCAGGTCGAGTATGCCGGTTGGCCGCTTGGCGGGCGCATCGACCGCGTTGATGTGGATGTCGAGAATCGCGCCGTGGTAATCGACTACAAGCATCGTTCGGGTGTCGAGGAGTTTAAGCTCGCTGACCCCACGGTGCGCGACGAGGAGTCGGGCGAGGCCCCCATCGACGACCCGCGCTGGCTGCCGCCCCATACCCAGACACTCATCTACGCGCAGGCCATGCGTCGGGCGCTGGATCTGGATACCCGCGCCGCGCTCTATTTTTCGACCAAGGGCGGCAAGCCCGCGCTGCGCGGTGCGGCGAGCGCCGAGTTGCTTGAGGAAGAGCGCGGCGACGGCCGCATCCCAGGCCTTAAGAAGGGCTTTCCCGGCGAGGGCGGCAACATGGACTTCGATGCGCTGCTCGATCGCGTGGAGACCGGCATTGCCGAGCGTCTGCGCGAGCTCGAGGCAGGCAACGTTGCCGCCGTCGACCCGACGTCGGCTCAGGCCGCGCATGCGCGCTGCTCGTATAACCACGAAGGAACGTTTGTAAGGAGGGACGTGTAGACCATGGATCTTTCGACTTTGATGCCGCAACAACTGCAAGTCGTCAAAACGCTCGACCGCCCGCTGTTTGTCTCGGCAGGTGCCGGCTCGGGCAAGACCTTTACCCTCACGCGCCGCATCGTCTATGCGCTCTCGCCCGAATCCGGTCCGTTTGTCGAGCATCTGGATCAGGTACTCGCCATTACCTTTACCAAAGATGCCGCGGCCGAGATTCGCGACCGCGTGCGTCGCGCGCTTATCGAAGAGGGTATGGACGAGGAGGCCCTGACCGTCGACGACGCTTGGATCTCGACCATTCACGGCATGTGTTCGCGCATCCTGCGCGCGCATGCGTTGGAGCTGGGCATCGATCCCGAGTTCGCGGTGCTTACCGATACCGATGAGCTTATGGATCAGGCTGTTGAGCATGTGCTGGCCCGAGCGACGGCACCCGATGCCGCCCCCGAGCTCGCCGCTTCGCTTAAAAGCCTCTACGCCTGGTATCCCATGGCGGGCGAGGGTGGGCCGTTTGGCGCCGGTACCACCATTAAAGGACTGGTGCGCGACCTGCTGGAGCTATCGAGCCAGCTGCCGGGCGGCATGGACGATGTGTGCGTGGCGCGCGGCCAGGCTGACACCTCGGCGCTTGCCGACGCCTATCGCGCGGCGTTGGGTGCGAGCAAGGCCGCGACCGAAAAGGCACAGGTGGCACTCGACGCCATCGACGCGTTTGAGGCGAGTGGCAAAACCATGGAGGATGCGGCGCGACTCATGATGTCGTGCAGCATGCCTCGGGCGAGCAAGGCGTTTTCTAAGGAGCAGGTGGAGTTACTCAAGGCCGAGGCTGCCGATGCGTTTATCAATATCGTGCTGGCCTGCGGTGCCCCCGCGCTCGATGCGCTGGTGGGCCTGGCCCGTTCCGTGGAGGCTGAGTATCGCGCACTGAAGGCCGGCCAGTCCGCGCTCGATAACAACGACCTACTGCGTATGGCGTACGAGGCGCTGCGCGACTACCCGGCTATTCGAGCAGCCTATGAGGGCCGCTTTAAGATGGTCATGATCGATGAGTTCCAGGATACCGACCAGATGCAGGTTGACCTGATCCGTTACCTGACCGGCGCGGGTGAGCGTGCGCTGTGTACCGTGGGCGATGCGCAGCAGTCGATTTATCGTTTCCGCGGCGCCGAGGTCGAGGTGTTCCGTCGCCAAGAGCGCAAGGTGGGCTCGACGGCGGCGTCCGAGACGGTCGACACGCTGGATGTCCCCGCCGGCGAGCTCGTCAAGCTCGTGCGCAACTTCCGCAGCCACGACGAGGTGCTGCGCTACGTGGCACGCGTCTTCGACGGCGATGACGGCGGCCTGATGCAGGGCTTTTTGGACCTTGAGGCGAGTGACGGCCGCAAGGACACGCTGGTGGCAGACGCCTCGCGTCGCCAGGCGCTCTTTGTTGCCGGCGGCAGTACGCAGGAGCGCACACAGGCCAAGGCCCGCGCGATCGCGGAGCGGTTCCGCGCGCTTGCCGATGCCGGTCAGCCCCAGGGCGGCATGGTGCTGCTGCTGGGCCGCATGACCAATGCCGATGTTTACGCACAGGCGTTTCGCGACCAGGGGCTCGACTGCGTCATCGCGGGCGGCTCGGTCTTTGCCCAGGCTGCCGAGGTCCAAACGGTGCGTGCCCTGGTGTGCGCGCTTGCTAACCCGGCCGATACGGCGCAGGGTCTTATGCCGCTGCTGGCCTCGCCGATGTTTGCGCTCGGCGCTCAGGAGTTCCTGGCGCTGGCGACCAAGCTGGACGACCAGACGGGGGAAACCTCGCGCCGCAACATCGACGTGGGCATCATGAGCGATTCCGATGTGCCGGGTTTGCAAGACTTGCCGCTCGTGACGCGCGCCCGCGAGGTGCTGCGGTATGCGCTCCGTCGCGTGGGCCGCGATTCGTTCGCCGCCATCGCGCGCGACGTGGTCAACGCCTCCGGCTGGTTTGTGCGTCTGGCACAGCGTGGTCCCGAGGGCAAGGCCATTGCCGCCAACGTGCTCAAGGCGCTCGACGCCGTGGCCGAGGCTGAGGCCGAGCTCGGCAACTCGCCGCGCTCCATTGCGCTCGCCTTCGACCGCTTCTTGGCGGGCAAGGAGGCCCCGGGCGCGCTCAACGAGGAGGGCGACGGCGCGGTACGCATCATGACGGTGCATGCCTCCAAGGGCCTGGAGTATCCGGTCGTGGCGGTTGCGGAGTGCTTTGGCGTGCGTAAGTCCTCGGGTGCGGCTCAGATGGGGCGTGTCGAGGGTGGAGCGCAGGTCGTGGCGCTGCCGGCACGCTTCGACGGCGTTAAACTCGCGGACGGCACGTTCGTAAAGGGCGATGACGTCAAAAAGCAGTTTGAGCATGCGTTTAAGGGTAAGGGCACGTCGCTATGGTTGCCGCCGGAGCTCATGGAGGATGTCTGCGCGACGGGTTCTCCCGCCGAGGCATTCGTTCGCCTGCGCAACGACGACCTGCAGCTTTCGCTCGAGGAGCGGGCTCGCTTGCTCTATGTCGCCATGACGCGAGCGCGCGAGCTGGTCATTCTGGCGATGGATGTCGGCGTGAGCCGCGGCAAGGTGACGGCGCCGACCTTCGATGTCGAGACGGATCTGACCTACGACGTGCTGCGCCGCATCCTGCCGACCGACAGCCTGGACATACCGCAGCTCGATAGCGACCGTTTGGTGTTCGACAACTCCAAGCCGGGCGACTACGAGCTCATCTCGCTGGCGGACTTTACGTTTGGCGAGCAGGCGTTTGAGGTCAACGCTTCGCTGGATGTCGAGGGCAGGCTTGTCCGCGGCGATGCGGAGCCGGAGGGTGCCGGTGCGGATGCCCACGCCGCTGTTCCCGGTCCAGCCGACCCCGAGCCCGATGCGTTTGAGCTCGTGTATCCCCAGGCGGTGGGCGTGCGCATGGGCACCTGCCCGTATCCGGCGCGCGATTCGTACAGCTACTCGTCAATTGCCGCGGCGCTGCATGCCGAGTCCGAGGACCGAGCCGCCGAGGCGCATGTGCCCATGGACGAGGCTGGCGATGATGCGGAGTCGGATGGTTCCGAGATGACGGATGCAGGCGTGGCCGCCGTTGAGCCCGCCGGCAACCCCATGGCGCTGGGCTCGGCGTTCCATGCCGCCTGCCAGTGGCTGATCGAGATGGGTGCCGATGCGCTGCCCGCCGAGCGTGCCGACGCCCTGGCTCGCCTGTGGCGCCTGACGCCGGAACAGCGCGAACGCTTCGACGTTGCCCTGGATCGCTGGCTCAAGTCGGCGGTCCGTGCCGAGCTGCTTGCCTGGCCGTGCGTTCGCGCCGAGGTGCCGTTCTTTTCGCTGGGCTGCGAGGATGAGGACATCGCTCGCTACGCTGCATATGCCGAGGGCGCCATCGATGCTTTGGCAACGAACCCGGCGGATTCGTCACGCGCGCTGGTCATCGACTACAAGACGGGCGGCACACCGGACGAGACGCCGGAACAGCTGCAGGAGAAGCACGCCCTGCAGGCGCGCGTTTACGCTGATGTTCTGCACAAGGCGGGCTTTGAGGCCGTGACCGTCAAGTTCGTCCGCGTGGAGCAAGTCGACCCCGCCAACCCGTGCGAGCCTCAGGTGGTCACCTACAGCCTCTAGCCCTCAATAACTTGCGGTGGAATACGGACTGTTTTGGCCAAAAAAGCCGCCAAACAGTCCGCATTTCACCGCAACGCATGGGAGAGCCTGGGGCGGTACAATGGCTCGAACGGTTCAAACGAATAAGGAGCCATCATGCAGCTCGCCAAAACGCTTAAGGTGACGCCGGAGGAGCTTTTTGACGCTCTGGCGGGGTCCATCATGCAGGATATCGAGAACGCCACGGGCAAGCGTCCCAGCCGCAACAAGCTCAACGGCTATAAGTACGAGAAGCGCCCATACCGCAAAAGGTAAGGTGACTCTTCATCGGAAACCGTGAACGCTTCGGGTTTCGAGTCAGTAGCGAACAGCCCGACAAAAAATGTTGTTGGAAGTGCCAAATGAATAAGAATGCCGCTACGCAGCTGCACATCTATTCCGCCTTTTTCGTTCTCGCGGGATTTGTTTTAAATCGGGGAGTGTTTCTACTTTTCCTTGCGGAGAAAGGAATGTCTGTCACGGAAATCGCGCTTTATCAAGCCCTGTTTAACATTGCAACGGTCGTCCTCGAGCTGCCAACAGGGCTGATAGGCGATTTCTTTGGAAAGAAGTTTTCGATTCAAGTGGGCGTGCTGCTGCTTTTCTTCCATACGGCTGGCATGCTGTTACTCTCAGGCCCCTTTCTCGTCGCGCTTTCCCTTGTTGAGGCACTCGCCTACTCCCTTCAATCGGGATCCGAACAAGCACTTTTATATGAAATTGCCCGAAATGCCGGTCAAGGAGAGCGCTTCCTCACCATCAACGCTCGGCTGCTTGCCGCGCAATCAATCGCGACGGGAGTGGCAATCGTACTTGGATCATTCATTGCCCAAGTATCTTGGAGTGTCCTCTACGTATGCGTTTCCGTTTTCTATCTCCTGCAGCTTTTCCTTCTGTATCCCATTGAGAGGATGGAAACGACCCATTCCAAAAACTCTGGGGAGGAAAGGTTTGACGTAGCCAAGATCTTCAGACGCGAAACCTGGTGCATTGGAGAATCCGCTTTTGCGGTATTGCTTCTTCTAATCGGCACAAGCATGCTCGATGGATTCTATGGGAGTTATTACAACTTGAATCAGTTGGTATTCGACGCATTTGATGCTCCCGTCTCCATAATAGGAATCTTTTTCGGTGCATCCTATGCAGTAAATGCGACGGCCTACATTGCAGCAGATTTCTTCTCATCGCGTTTCGGGAAAAGAAATACCATGCTCGGCTCGATGTTAATCGAGGCCGGTCTTTTCATGATTCTTCCGTGGTTCGCTTCAAATCCGCTGTGTTTGTTTGGCCTTAGCATGGTGCTTTGTTTTCTCCCGGAAGTGGTGTACATCACTTCGGAAAACTTAATCCAAGACGCGATAGCGGACGATCTCCGCGCGACGATCCTTTCCGTCGCGTCTCTGGTAAGGGCTCTCTTTTCTGCAGTGTTTTTCTCCATATTTGGACATGTGTTGGGGTTATATCCCATTCAGATAGCGCTCGGTATTATTGGTGCAATCGCGATAGCAATTACCGCCGTTGTTTCATTAAAAATGGTTGGAATACAGGTCTCCAAGAATTGATATATCGATTGACGAGCTATCCGAAGCGTCGAGCCTTCTTGATGGACATGACTATTCGTCACAAATCATTCCGCGCATCGCCGGGGTTCCAGTAATACTCGATATATCTGGATGCCCTCATTCCCCTTTTTGAAGGTCCCAAATTGACTACCCGTGTTGGTTTGGCTAGGTTCGGGTGCTATCCGCGCCGTGCGGTAAAATCGTTCAGTCAGAACACGAACCCGCATCGGAGCTCATCACATGGCATTCGTCCATCTGCACAATCACACTGTTTTCTCCATGCTCGACGGCGCAACCCGTATCCAGGATATGGTCAATCGTGCCGTTGAGCTTGGCATGCCCGCCGTGGCCATTACCGACCACGGCTACATGTATGGCGTGCCCGACCTAGCGCTGGCCTGCGACGCCGTCAACCACAACACGCCCGAGTACAAAACGTGGAGCCACGACAAGGCCTTCTTGGAAAAGGACCGCCGCGACGAGCTGGTGGAGCCCGATCCCGAGGCAAACCCGCGCGAGCATGCCCAGTATGTGAAGGACATGGCCATGTGGGACGAGAAGGGCAACATCGACGAGCTCAAGCCGCCCCTGGTCATCAAGCCCATCTTTGGCTGCGAGGTCTACTTTACGCCGGACGAGACCCTTGCTCGCGACCACAAGCCCGAGCTCTACCATATGATCCTCCTGGCTAAGGACCAGGAGGGCTACGTCAACCTGATGCAGACGGTTTCCGAGGCCGCCGTGCAGGGCTTTTACTACAAGCCGCGTGTGACGCTCGACAACCTGCGCCGCCACGCCAAGGGCATGATCTGCACCAGTGCCTGCATCGCGGGCATCATTCCCAAATACATCGACCGCGGTGACATGGAGGGCGCCATCAAGTGGGCCGAGACCTTCCGCGACACTTTCGACCCCGGCGACTTCTATATCGAGATCCAGGAACACGGCATTACCACCGATAACGGTCTGACCGATGAGCAGATGGACCGCACGCTCATCGACATCGCCAAACAGGTGGGTGTCAAGGTCATCGCCACCAACGACTTCCACTACCTGCGCCGCGAGGACGCGCCCGTGCAGGACGTCATCATGTGCATTGGCATGAACGCCAAGGTCGACGACCCCAACCGCATGCGCATGACCGGCTCGGAGTTCTATATGAAGACCGAGGAGGAGATGCGGGCGATGTTCCCGTATTGCCCCGAGGCCTGTGACAACACGCTCGAGATCGCCGACAAGTGCTACGTTGAGCTGGACTGGGACTCCATCATCCTGCCGCGCTTCCCGCTGCTCGATCCCGGCGAGACGCACGAGAGCCAGTTCCGCCGCGAGTGCGAGAAGGGCCTGCGTCAGCACTACGGCGACGACTGGGCCACGCGCGAGATCGGTGGCGTCAACATCAAAGAGCGCTTTGAGTACGAATACAAGGTCATCTGCGACAAGGGCTTTGCCGCCTACTTTTTGATCGTTGCCGAGTACGTGCAATGGGCCAAGGACAACGGCATCGGCGTCGGCCCCGGCCGTGGCTCGGCCGCCGGCGCTATCGTCGCCTACGCCATGAACATCACCGCGTTCGACCCGCTCGAGAACGGCCTGATGTTCGAGAGGTTCCTGTCCCCGCAGCGTACCGAGATGCCCGATATCGATATGGACTTCGACGATGAGCGGCGCCTCGAGGTCGTGGAGCACGTTCGCCAGCTCTACGGCCCCGAGAAGGTCACCCACGTCATCACCTACTCGACCATCAAGGCCAAGCAGGCCATCAACGACGCCGCGCGCGTCCTGGACTACCCGGTCTATATGGGTCAGCGCCTGTCCAAGATGGTCTCGAGCGACCCCAAGGTCAAGCTCAAGCAGGTGCTCGAAAAGCAACCCGGCAAAGAGGATCTGTTTAACCCCGATTTTGCCGAGGCATATAAAAAGGACGACGACGCCCGCCGTATCATCGACACGGCGCTCTCGATCGAGGGCCTTACCCGTGGCGAGGGCGTGCATGCGTGCGCCGTTCTGATCTGCCGCGACCCCGTCAACGAGCACGTGCCCACCAAGCTCGACACCAAGGGCGGCGTCGAGATTACCCAGTACGAGGGTCATACCGTCGCCGACATGGGCCTGCTCAAGATGGACTTCTTGGGCCTGCGCACGCTGACGGTTATCTCCAAGGCCAAGGCAAACATCAAAAAGAACTTCGGCATCGACATCAAAGAGGAAGAGATCCCCTTTGACGACCCCGAGATCTTTAAGCTCATGGGCTCCGGTCACACCGCCGGCGTCTTCCAGGTCGAGTCCGCCGGCATGACGGCCACGATCAAAAACATGAAGCCCACCGAGTACAAGCACGTCGTAGCATTGATCGCCCTGTACCGCCCGGGCCCGTTGGGCGCCGGCATGGTGTCGTCCTACATCAACCGTATGAACGGCAAAGAGCCGGCGGTCTCCTACGACGACCGCCTGGACGACATCCTGGGCGAAACCTACGGCACCATGGTCTATCAGGAGCAGGTTATGCTCATCTCCGTCGAGATGTGCGGCTTCTCCAAGGGCGAATCGGACTCGCGTATCCGTAAGCCCGTGGCTAAGAAGAAGATCAAGCTGCTCACGTCGACGGTGCTCCACTGGGAGGATGGCTCGGACGAGACCACCTACGACCACTGGATGAACGGCGCTATCAAGAACAACTACACGCGCGAGGTCGCCCAGAAGATTTGGGACGATGTTCTCGAGTTCGCGTCCTACGCCTTCAACAAGTCGCACTCCGCCGGCTACGCCATCCTGGTTATGCAGACGGCGTGGCTCAAGGCGCACTATCCGCACGAGTACATGGCGGCCGTTCTGACGTCCTACACGGGCAAGACCGACAAGATCGTGCACTACGTCTCGGCATGCCGTCACGACGGCATCCCCGTGCTTTCGCCAGATGTCAACGAGTCCGGTACCGAGTTCACGGCTACCAAGGAGGGCGTGCGCTTTGGTCTGGCCGGCATCCGCGGCGTGGGCACCGGCGTGGCGCAGGCGATTATCGCCGAGCGCGAGGCGGGCGGCCCGTTTAAGACACTGCACGACTTTGTCGAGCGCGTGGACTCCAGCCAGGCAAACCGCCGCGTGATCGAATCGCTGATCAAGGCAGGCGCCTTCGACTCCACGGGGTATCCGCGTCGCCAGATGATGCACTTTGTGGATAAGAACAACCCCGAGAACATCATCGATGCCGCGGTAAAGCGCCAGAAAGATCGCGCGAGCGGCCAGACGTCGTTCTTCGATATGTTTGGCGACGTTGAGGGCTCGGGCTTTGAGGTGAGCGTGCCCGATCCGGATGGCCAGGAGTGGGACCGCCACCTTAAGCTGAGCCAGGAGAAGGAGGTTCTGGGCATCTATGTCTCGGACCACCCGCTGCGCCCGTTTGAGTATGCACTTAGCAAAGCGCGCGACTTCTCGTTCTCGCAGATCGACACCGGCTACGAGGTGCAAAACCCCACGGGCGGTACCATCAACCAGGAGATTCCCGAGGGCAAGGCGCTGTGGTGGGCCGGTATGGTCTCGAGCGTGTCCAAGCGCGTGACCAAAAACGGCGATCCCATGGGTATCGTGCAGCTCGAGGACATGGAAGGCGAGGCCACGGTCGTGGTGTTCCCCAAGACCTACAAGGAGGCCGAGGGGTACCTGTACGGCGAGGTCGATCCCGAGACCGGTGCACAGCTGTCCGATGCGTTTGTGCGCATTAAGGGCAAGCTCGAGCGCTCGGACCGCGGCGACCAGATCATCGCGCAGGAGATTGTGCCGCTGGAGCTTAGCGAGGAGAAAAACAAGCCCAAGGTCTTTGAGGTCATGGTGCCCAACAGCCGCTTTAGCCAGGGCAACATGGCGCGCCTGGCCACGGTGCTCACCACCAACCCGGGCGGCGACCGCGTGGAGATCTTTATCGAGCAGGCAGACGGGCGCGTACTGCGTGCCGAAGTGCCGGCCAAGGTCAACGCGCGCTCGATTCCGCTGCTGGCCGAGGCCAAGGCCATCGTGGGTAACCAGGGTCGCGTGACGGTGATCTAAGCTACCCCGGGTGAGATTGGAGGAAGTGATGGCACAGGGGACGTTTGTGCAGGCGCTCCGGAAAGAGGCGGCGCTGAGCGGCACCTTTATGAAGGGCCGCTCGCTCATGCTCAACGGCGCCGTGCTGTCGATTGAGGACAGCGGCTCGCGCTTCTCCAAAAACGTGACGGTTGAGGGCTCGGTGCGCGGTTCGCGCGGCGACCTGTACAAGACGCACGTGGCGCTCGACATGGACGAGCACGAGGTGATTGACTACGACTGCGATTGCCCCGCCGCCTATCGTTACCCCGGTATGTGCAAGCACGCTATTGCCACGGCTCTGGCGTATTTGGATGCCAGCGGCGCCGAGCCCGTCGAAGGTTTGCGCACGCCGGTCCGCACGTTTACGGCGCAGCCGAAACAGCCCGTTCGCACCGCGCCCAAAGCGCCGGCCGTCAACCCCAACTTTCCCTTTCCGGCGCCCGTCCCCACGAGCCCCAGCCTCATGGCGGCGCTCTCCGATCTTTCGGACGCGCGCATGGATGAGCTGGCGAGCATGCGCCGCAAGCTTGCCGGTGCCGTTGATGCCGACGCCCCCAAAGCGGCGTTGGAGCCTTCGCTGGTGCCGTACTACAATCCGCTGTTCGCCGACCGCTTTAGCTGGGCGCTCGAGTTCCGCATTCGCTGCGGTTCGGTGTCCTACGTGGTCAAGGATATCGACGGCATGGCCGACGCCTATGTCCGAGGCGGTACGTTCTCGTACGGCAAGAAGCTCACGTTTGTCCATACGCCCGAAGCCTTCGAAGACGTGTCGACAAAGCTGCTCAACCTTGTCGTGACGACAGTTGCCTATCTCGATGACATCACAAGCTCGCGTTCGGCGTCGTACGACTTTGCCCGCAGCGGTTTTGTCGCCGAGCGTCAGTTACCGCTGTCCGAGCATAGCATCGTATATGTGCTGGACCTGTTGCGCGGCAAGACTATCTCTTTTGAGCCCGCCTGGTCGCGGGGGACGACGACGCATCGCACCTATGACGTGGCGGTTGAGCTGTCTCCGGAAGGGGCGGACGAGGCGCTGTCTAAGCGCCCACCGCTCCTTGCCGCCAAAATCGCGCCGGCGGCCGGTGGCAGCTACGATCTACGCCTGCCGGCCGATGCATACTGCTTTGCTTCGGGCGACGTTGCCTATCTGGTCGACACCCGCCGTGCGCGCCGTACCGATGTAGCGTTTGCCCAGCATGCGGCGCCGTTTCTATCGCGCTTGCTGCCCTGTCGCACGCCGGTCCATATCGCCGCCGAGCAGGTGGGGGAGTTCTGTCGTATGGCGCTGCCCATTTTGCGCGACTACACCGACCTTACCGCGCCCGCTGCGCTCGATACCGTGGCGCCCGAGCCGAGCTTTGCCATGGCGATTGGCGTCGACGATGGGCTCGTGACCTGCAAAGTTACGGTTACCTACGGCGACTGGTCGGCAGATCTCTTTAGTCTGGGCGCTCCGGGCAGCCCCTTCGAAGAGCGGCGCCCGGGCGTTCCGCCGCGCGACGAGGTGGCGGAGTTTCGCGTTATGGACACGGCGGCCCTGTACTTCGATTTCCACGAGGGCGGCCTAGCGTTTGAGGAACGCGATGACGAGAGCCTGTTCCACTTGCTGACCGAGGGCCTGTCTGCCCTGTCCGAGTTGGGCGAGGTCATGCTCAGCGACCGCCTGCGCCAGGTCTCGGTCCGCCCTGCGCCCAAGCTTTCGGTGCGTGCGACCGTCAAGAGTAACCTGCTCGACGTCGAACTGGGCGCGAGCGGCCTTTCGGCGGCAGACCTTGCCATCTATCTCGATTCGTACAAGCGTCATCAAACGTTTGCGCGCCTTACGTCCGGCGACATCATTCGCCTGGACGAGGGCGCCCGAGCCGCGTTTGGTCTCGCCGAGGACCTGGGTGTCGATGCCGTCGACCTGCTCGACGGCGTGTCGCTTCCCGCGTCGAGCACCCTGTTCGTCGATAGCATGCTCGCGCGCACGCCGGCGCTCGAGGCCGATCGCGACGCCGCGTTCCGCCGCACCGTCGAGCGCCTGGACACGCTCGGCAAGATGGACTTTACGGTACCCGCCTCGCTCAAGGCCACGCTGCGTGGCTACCAGGTCGACGGATACCAGTGGCTCGGCTCGCTCGAACACCTGGGCCTTGGCGGCATCTTGGCCGACGACATGGGCCTGGGCAAAACGCTCCAGATGATCGCGCATATCCTGGCGCGTGTGGAGGCGGGGGACACCAAGCCCACGCTCGTGGTATGCCCGGCCTCACTCGTGTACAACTGGACTGCCGAGCTGGAGCGCTTTGCGCCCTCGCTCGATGTGTGCGCCATCGTGGGCGCCAAGGCACAGCGTCGCGTACAGATTGCCGGCGTGGCCGAGCATAACGTGGTCGTGACGTCGTATGACCTTATGCGCCGCGATATCGACGAGTATGTCGAGCAGGATTTTGCCCGCGTGGTGCTCGATGAGGCACAGTACATTAAAAATCCGCTCACGCAGGTGGCGCGCGCCGCCAAGCGCCTGCCTGCCGGCGTGCGTTTTGCCCTGACGGGCACGCCCATCGAAAACCGCCTGTCCGAGCTCTGGAGCATCTTCGACTGTTTGATGCCGGGCCTGCTGGGCACGCGCGAATCGTTTGCCAAGCGCTTTGAGAGCCCCGTCGAGCATGCCGAGGGCGATAGCGCCGCTCGCATGCAGGCGCTCGTGTCGCCGTTTGTGCTGCGCCGTGTTAAGGAAGACGTGGTGGCCGACCTGCCCGAGAAGATCGAAGACACCGTCATGGCGCAGCTTACCGGCGAGCAGCGCAAGCTCTACCTGGCCAACCAGGACCGCATCGCCCAGCAGGTGCAGCACCGCGAGGCTGGGGAGTTTAAGAAGGACAAACTCAAGGTGCTCGCCGAGCTCACCAAGCTGCGCCAGATCTGCTGCGACCCGCGTCTACACTACGAGGATTACAAGGCGGGGAGCGCCAAGCTCGATACGTGCATGGAGCTCGTGCACGGCGCACTCGACGGCGGGCATCGCATCCTGTTGTTCAGCCAGTTTACGGGTATGCTCGATATCATCGGTAAGCGCTTGGCCAAGGAGGACATCGCCTTCCTTAAGCTCACGGGCGCTTCGTCTAAGGAGAGCCGCGCCAAGATGGTCGCGCAGTTCCAAGCGGGCGAGGTTCCGGTCTTTTTGATTTCGCTCAAGGCGGGCGGCGTGGGCCTTAACCTGACGGCGGCCGACGTGGTCATCCACTACGACCCGTGGTGGAACGTGGCGGCGCAGGACCAGGCGACCGATCGCGCGCACCGTATTGGCCAGCAACATACCGTGACCGTGTACAAGCTCATCGCCAAGGACACGATCGAGGAGCGCATTATGCAGATGCAGGAGTCCAAGCGCGACCTGGTCAACAGCGTGCTCGGCGGCGACGGCATCTCGTCGGCGCTGTTTACCCGCGAAGATGTTCTGGCGCTGCTGGGCGGCGACGGGCGCTAACCCGCTCGGGTGGGGCCGCCAGGGCGGATAGCGCACGCTGCCCCATCGTCCCCGCCCGTTATGTGTTCATTTGCAATGCCGTGGATGGTTTGTCTGCCTTTGGGCATAAGAACCATCAAGAACATTGGCACGTCAGCAAAGGAGAACATCATGGCGAAATTCTTTAAGGACCCCGACGGTAAGCTCATTGCCGCCCTTGGCAACGACGTTGCAACCCCTGCCGGTTGCACGGAACTGACCGCAAACACTGAGGACGCGGCGCACGAGAAGCACGTGCCTGTTGTCGAGACCGAGCGCGACGGTCACGTGATTCGCGCACGCGTTGGCTCGGTCGAGCACCCCAGCCTGCCCGAGCACTATATTGAGTGGATCGCCCTTGAGGCCGAGGGCCGCTTAGAGGTCCATTACCTTGAGCCCGGCATGAAGCCCGCGACGTTTTTCGCGGGCGGCTCCAAGACCGGTACCGTCTATGCCTATTGCAACCTGCACGGGCTGTGGTCCGCGACGTTCTAGGAGCGCGCCCCCGCTCGGGGTATCATAGCTAGCATATGCACATGCGAGCGCCGGCTGCATTATGCGGCCGGCGCTTTTACTACGACAACGATGGTTTACGACGGAAAGGGCTGAGCCATGAAGCTCGCGCTTGCACAGATCGATATGCGCCTGGGTGATATTGAGGGCATTTGCGGCCGCATCGAGGACCAGGCTCGTCTGGCCCACGAGCGCGGGGCGCGCGTGCTGTGCGTTCCGGCTCCGCTCTTTATGGGCGCCATGCCCGGGGGCCTGGTGGGCACTGCCGACTTTGAGCACGACATGCTTGCCGGCTTGACTGGTGTCGCCGAGCGTATCCAGGAGCTTGACATGATCTGCATCGTGCCCGCGGCGGTTTCGTTTGAGGGCCAGCCGCTGCTCGACTACATGATGCTCAAGGACGGTCATGTGGTGCCGGCGCGTTCGAGCATTGCCCTGCAGCGTGGCGAGAACAACGACACGCGTTGGGCGCCGCCGGTGTTCGACGTGGACGGCGTGCGCATCGCCGTGATTTTTGACTTGGACCGCGAACTCGAGATGCTGCCGACCGGTGTTGACCTCATTGCGTATTTCCAATTCAATGCGTTTGACATGACCGACCGCGAGACTGCCGCCATTGCCGCCGTTCGCAGCGGCGCCTACCGCAAGATCGCATCCAAGCGCAGTGTGTGGTTTGCCTGTATGGCGCCGGTCGGTGCCTATGACGAGTCGGTGTATACCGGCGGTTCGTTTGTGCTCGACGACTGCGGTCGCGTGGTGGCCCAAGCGCCGTGTTTTGAGGAGAGCCTGCTGGTTCAGGAGATTCAGCGCGGCGTGATGCTCGATGCCCTGGAAGATCACGAACTGCCCGAGTTCCGTTCCGAGGAGTGGCTGTGGCAGGCGCTGGTGCTCGCCGTGCGCGACAACGCCCGGGCCCACGGTGCGTCGCGCGCCGTGGTGGCACTCGAGGGCGACTTGCCGTCGTCCCTGCTGGCGGCGCTGGCCGTCGACGCTCTGGGCCCACGTAATGTGATTGGCCTGGTGCTGGGGCGCAACCGCATCTTTACGCCGGCGCAGGAGGAGGCCGAGGCTGCTCGCTGTGCCGCCGTTCGCGCCATTGCCGAGCGCCTGCATATTCGCACGGTTGAGCGCGATGCGCCGGATGCCGCGCGCGTGCTCGACCGCGATGTGTCGGCGGGCGACGCCGAGCGCCTGCGCTCTCGCACGCTGGGCCTCATGCTGGAGGACACGGCGCTCGAGTTGGGTGCGATGGCGCTGAGCCCGCTGTCCAAAACCGAGTACGCACTGGCGGCGCCGGCGCTTTGCGGCGGCTACCAGGGCGATTATGCGCCCTTTGGCGATGTGTATCTGTCGACGCTTGAGTTTGTGGCGCGCGTGCGCAACCGCACGTCTGCCGTGGTGCCCCAAGAGCTCGTGACGCTCAACGCGGTGGAAGATTGTATGGAGCGAGTGCTGGCGCAGGCGCTCTCGACGCTCGACGGTCCGGTCGATATGCTCGACCGCGCGGCACAGCTGCTCGGCGGGGTCGAGCCGGGTGAGATCGATGGCGCGCTTGAGGCGCACGTGGACCGCAATCGATCTTTCGACGACATCCCGATGGCCGCTGGCAAGCCTGAGGCCTGCTCGCTGCTGCTGATGCTCGTTCGACAGGGTGAGGCTGCCCGCCGCATGTTGCCGACGGCGCCGATCGTTTCGTCCCGTTCGTTTGCCGAGCGCTCCTGGCCGTACATGCTCGCGTGGTCCGACCTGGGGCTTAACGGCAAGGAGCGTATGACGGTCGATTCGCTGGCGCGCGCCGAGGTGCGCCGTTTTGCTGACGAGGATACTAGTGAGCGCGTGCGAAACGAGATGATGGGCGTGCTGGGCGAGCTACTGGGTATTTCGCCCGAACAAATGGAGGAGTTGCGCTCTGAAGACGGTCAGCGTCGTTTACACGAGGGAATGAAAAAGTTCGAGGGCGAGGTTCAGGACGCCATCGATAAGATGATGGGCGGCCAGGGTGGCCCGCAGGGTGGGCCCCAGGGTGGCCCGATGCCGCATCCGCCGGTTGATCCCCGACAGTTCCCATTCTTCTCGCAGAACTAAACTGGGGATAGGGCCAAGGTTACGCGGTTTTACCAAACCGCGTAACGAGTCGACGCTGCGCGAGCCCCTGCCGGCCAATCTGCCGCTCAAACCGTCGCTTGCGTACGGAAGTACGCGGCGCTCCTCTTTCGCGACACCTTGCCACGGCAGGGACTCGCTCGCTGACTTATGCTCAACCTATGGTTCAACCTTGCTTGCTAGATACGGTCGCTGTTGTGTTATTCTAGAACAGACGTTCGTGAATGATGCGCGGGGCCTTGTCTTGCGCTGTGCTTGTGGCGAGGGGAGGTTGGCTTGGTTATCTTGGGCATTGACCCCGGTTTGGCTCATACGGGTTGGGGGATTATCGAGGAGCGGCGTGGCGAGGTTCGCTGCCGTGCCTATGGCTGCATCGAGACCAGCGCGGGTAGTCCGCTCGCGGTGCGCCTGTCGCATATCGCCCGCGACCTCAAGGGTGTCGTGGAGCGCTATCGACCCGATACCGCTGCTATCGAGAGCATTTACTTTGGCGCCAACGTTCGCTCGGCCATCCCTACGGCGCATGCCCGCGGCGCCGCGCTCGTGGCGCTTTCGGAATGCGCGCTCGAGATTGGCGAGTATACGCCTATGCAGATTAAGCAGGCTGTTGTGGGCACCGGCGCTGCGGACAAACGGCAGGTCGCGTATATGGTTCGTACGCTCACGCAGCTCGATCACGACCCGCATCCCGACCATGCCGCCGATGCCCTGGCCTGCGCCATCTGCCACGTTAACCTCAGCCGCACCCGCGCCCTCACCGGCGGCGAGTTCTATCAACAGAGAGGAACCGGATACTGATGATTTCCCAGCTCCATGGAACGCTTGTCGAGGCCACGATGAGCTCGGCCGTCGTCGACGTGTCGGGCGTTGGCTTTGAACTCGGCATCTCGGGCAGCACTGCGGCCACGTTGCCGACGCCCGGCGGCGAGGTCCGCCTCTACACGCGTATGCAGGTGCGCGAGGACGCCATGACACTTTTCGGTTTTTCCTCAAAGGATGAGCGCACGATGTTCGATCGGCTCGTGTCCGTCTCGGGTGTCGGTCCGCGCCTGGCGCTTGCCGTGCTCTCCACCTATACCGTGGGACAGCTGTATTCCCTGGTGATGGCCGAGGACGACAAGGGCATGGCCAAGGTGCCCGGCGTGGGCAAAAAGACCGCCCAGCGCCTCATCTTGGAGCTCAAGAGCACCTTTGCCAAGGACAAGGGCTTTGTGCCGGTCGATGCGATCCCCGGTCAGGTTGCGATGCCCGTGCCCGCCGCCGCTCCTTCGGCGATCGATGACGCCCGTGCGGCGCTCCTTTCCATGGGCTTTAGCCCGCAGGAGACCGAGGTTGCCCTGAGCGGGTATGATGGGCAGGATATGCGTGTCGAGGATCTGCTCGGCGCGGCGCTTAAGCGACTTGGAATGGATGCGTGATGTGGGAAGCCGATGACTCTCAGGACCTGTGGGCGACGCCCGGCAACTCGCCGGCGGCATCCATGGCGCACGGCGAGCGCATGGTGGGCTCGGAGCTGACGGCCGAGGACCTCGATGTCGACCGCACTTTGCGCCCCCAGCACCTGGACGACTACTGTGGCCAGGAGCACATCAAGCAGAGCCTGCGCGTGTTGATCGAAGCGGCGCAGAGCCGTGGCGAGACGCTCGACCACGTGATTTTCTCGGGTCCTCCGGGCCTGGGCAAGACCACGCTGGCCACCGTTATCGCCAACGAGCTGGGCGCTCAGATCAAGACCACGAGTGGCCCTGCCATCGCGCGCACCGGTGACCTGGCGGCTATCCTTACCAACCTGCAGCCGGGTGATGTGCTGTTTATTGACGAGATCCACCGCCTCAACCGTTCGGTCGAGGAGGTCCTGTACCCCGCGATGGAGGACTTTGCCCTCGATATCGTGATCGGTAAAGGCCCGGCCGCACGATCGATTCGCCTGGATATCCCCAAGTTTACGCTGGTGGCGGCAACGACCCGCTCGGGTATGCTGACTGGCCCGCTGCGCGACCGCTTTGGCATTTCATATCGCCTGGATTACTACACGGTCGAAGAACTCGCGCAGATTGTGACGCGCTCGGCGTCCATCCTGGGTGTGACAATAGACCATCCGAGCGCGCTCGAGATCGGCTCACGCTCGCGTGGCACGCCGCGCTTGGCTAATCGTTTGCTCAAGCGCGTGCGCGACTATGCGCAGGTGCGTGGCAACGGCCCCATCGAGCTCGATATTTGCCGTCAGGCGCTCGAGTTCTTCGAGATCGACGAGCTCGGCCTGGACTGGATGGATATTCGTATCTTGGAGACGCTTGCCAAGACGTTCTCCGGTCGTGCCGTGGGACTTACGACCCTTGCCAGCGCGGTGGGCGAGGACCCGGGCACGCTCGAGGATGTCTATGAGCCCTATTTGCTGCAGTGCGGGTTGATGATTCGCACGCCCCAGGGCCGCCAGGCAACGCTTCGCACCTTTGAGCACTTGGGGATTGAACCTACCATTTAGGGCGCTTTGTTTTGGCGGGCTGTTGGGCTATCGCCGGGCATCGGGTAAACATATCGCCGTTCATCGGTTATGGGCGTTTTACTATTGCGCGCCCGTGCTATGCTGAATTGGTCTTTTTCTCATCCGGTAACGAAAGGACCGTCCATGCCTACTGACATCGAAATCGCACGTTCCGTCACACCGCTGCCCATTACCGAGGTGGCCAAGAACGCCGGTGTCGACGTAAAGCACCTGATTCCGTACGGCTTCGACAAGGCTAAGGTCGACTACTCTCTGCTTAATGAGCCAACTGATCACCAGGCCAAGCTCGTCCTCGTGACCGCCATCAACCCCACGCCTGCGGGCGAGGGTAAGACCACCACGACCATCGGTCTGGCCGATGGCCTGCGCCGTCGCGGCGTTAAGAGTGCTGTGGCCCTGCGTGAGCCTTCGCTCGGTCCCGTCTTTGGCGTCAAGGGCGGTGCCGCCGGCGGCGGCTGGGCGCAGGTCATCCCCATGGAGGACATCAACCTGCACTTTACCGGTGACTTCCACGCTATCGGTGCCGCTAACAACCTGCTGGCCGCCATGCTCGACAACCATATTCAGCAGGGCAACCAGCTCGGTATCGATGTTAAGCGCATCACCTGGAAGCGCGTCGTCGACATGAACGACCGTCAGCTGCGCCATGTCATCGACGGTATTGGCGGCAAGGCCCAGGGCGTGCCGCGCGAGGACGGCTTCGATATCACCGTTGCCTCCGAGGTCATGGCAATCCTGTGCCTGTCCACGAGCATCAATGACCTCAAGGAGCGCCTGGGCGAGATTGTTGTCGGCTACAGCTATGCCGGCGAGCCCGTTCGCGCCCGTGACCTTAAGGCCCAGGGTGCCATGGCCGCGTTGCTTAAGGACGGGCTCAAGCCCAACCTGGTGCAAACGCTCGAGGGCACGCCCGCGTTTGTCCACGGCGGTCCCTTCGCCAACATTGCCCACGGCTGCAACTCTATCATGGCCACGCGTATGGCGATGCGCTTTGGCGATGTCGCCATTACCGAGGCCGGCTTCGGTGCCGATCTGGGTGCCGAGAAGTTCCTCGACATCAAGTGCCGCATGACGGGCGTTCGCCCCAACGCCGTCGTGGTCGTCGCGACCGCTCGTGCGCTGAAGTACAACGGTGGCGTCGCCAAGGCCGACCTCAACGAGGAGAACCTCGAGGCACTCAAGGCCGGCATGCCCAACCTGCTGCGTCACGTCGACAACATCCAGAACGTTTATGGTCTGCCCTGCGTAGTCGCCATCAACCGCTTCCCGACGGACACCGAGGCCGAGCTTGCGCTCATCGAGTCCGAGTGTCAGAAGCTCGGCGTCAACGTTAAGCTTTCCGAGGTCTGGGCCAAGGGCGGCGAGGGCGCGCTCGAGCTTGCCGATGAGGTCATGCGTCTGATTGAGCAGCCGAGCGAGCTCAAGTTTGCCTATGAGGACGGCGCCGATGTGGCCGACGCTCTTGAGGCCATTGCCACCAAGGTCTACCGCGCCGACGGCGTCGACTTTACGCCGGCCGCCAAGCGCCAGCTCGCCGAGCTGCGCGAGAACGGCTTTGGCAACCTGCCGGTGTGCGTGGCCAAGACGCAGTACAGCTTTAGCGACAACGCCAAGGCCCTGGGCGCTCCCGAGAATTTCCGCATCACGGTGCGCGAGCTCAAGGTTTCCGCCGGTGCCCACTTTGTGGTCGCATTGACTGGCAGTGTTCTGACCATGCCGGGCTTGCCCAAGGTCCCCGCGGCTGAGAACATCGACGTCGACAGCGACGGCAACATCACCGGCCTGTTCTAAGCCTGTTGCCCCTAGCTGCCTGCCCGCCCCGCCGTGCCCCCAAGGCCCGGCGGGGCTTTTGTTTTCTAGCCGCGCTTGTCTTGTAGATATGGACGGGCTCTGTCCGTCACGGGCTTTTGCGCGGGTAGAATGCATGGATAACTTGATGCTTACGGGCGACGGAAAGGAATCGTTGCATGGATCAGGACAAGACAACCGTGATGGGCGGCTACGGTTCCGCGCAGGCTGGCGATAGCGCCGATGCGACCCGCGTTGTTCCCAACCCCGGTTATACCGACCCCGCCGCGACGCAGCCTTCTGCCGAGCCAACCCGGGTTATGGGCTATGGCGACACAGCGCGGGATTCTTATGCCGTATCTTCGCAAGGCCCCTATGGCAACGCAGCTCCGGACCCGTTTGATTACGCGCCGCAGGATTCTTATGCCGCCTCGACGCCGAATCCCTATGATGACCTGCCGCAAAATCCCATTCCGCAGCCTCAGCAGACGACGTATATGCCTCGCACGGCGCAGCCTCGCTACGAGTCGCGCGAGCCGTATCGCGAGTACCCCAAGTCGATTCCGCAATATGGCGAGGACGAGGAGAAGAAGCCGTCGCGTTCGTCGAGCGTGATCAAGAAGATCCTCATCGTGCTGGCGATCTTCTTTGCGCTGTCGGTTGTGTTTGCCATTGTGTCGGGCATGCTCAACAAGCGAGGGAGTTCAACGGCTGATACCGCTGCCGAGCAAACCGAGTCCGCCTCGTCTAGCACCGTCGATCTGAGCGATATCCCGGGGCAGTACTGGTCCAACGCCAAGAAACTTCTCAAGTCGCGCGGCGCCAATCTTTCGAATGCCGTGGTCCTGACTGATGATGGCTCAACGCCCGTCATCGATGCCAACTGGGTCGTTACTTCTGCTTACTATAACGACAGCGGCAACCTCGAAATTCAACTCACGCACAAGAACAGCTCGGGCAACTCGTCCGGCGGCCAAAGCGGTGCCGACAGCTCGAGCTCCAATACGCTGGAGGACTTGAGCAACAAGGCACAGGAGTTGGGAGACAAAGCGCAAGAGCTGGGCGACACGGCGCAGAACCTGGGCGACACCGCTCAGAACCTGGGTGATATGGCGACGGATGCCTGGAACGCACTGCAAAACGGCATCTCGGGCGCGCAGGGAAACTAGCTGTTAAGCGGGCTACAGTTGCTCGGCCGGACGCTCGGGCGAGCTAAAGCCCGAATCAAACGTGACGACGCACGAGACGTCGGGCCGGCGCTCGTGCACGATGCGCGTGACGAGCTCCAGCAGCTCCTCGTCGGATATGTCAAAGCCGTCGGGACGCACCAGGTCAAGCGAAACGAACCCGTCGTGCTCGTGCAGGTCGTGGATGGAGAGCGCGGGGTCGATCTGCATGACGCCGCGCTTGACCCAGCCGCGTAGGTCGTCGCCGGTGGTGGCGATGGGGTCGCAGTGCAGCGTGATACCGATGCCCATCTGCCGTTTGATATCGTGCTCGATGGTGTCCAAAATCTCGTGGTGCTCAAATGCGTCGCCCTCGCCGGGCATCTCCACGTGGGCGCTGGCAAACTGACGACCGGGGCCGTAGTCGTGCACCATGAGGTCGTGTGTGCCCAAGACCTGGGGGTACGACATAATCCTGTCGCGGATTTCCTGGACGAGCTTGGGGTCGGGCGCTTGTCCTAACAGCGGGCTGATGGCGTCGCGCACCAGGCCCAGGCCGCTGATGCAGATGAAGATGCCCACACCCAGGCCTGCCCAGCCATCGAGGTCAAAGCCGGTCGTCTGCGAAATAAGCGCCGCCACCAGGACCGATCCCGAGGTGATGACGTCGTTTTTGGAGTCCTGTGCTGTGGCGATGAGTGTTTCGGAATCGATACGGTTGCCCAGCGCACGGTTGAATGCGGCCATCCAGAATTTGACGAGCATGGACAAGACGAGAGCGGCTAGGGAGACCAGCGTGTAGGCGGTGGGGGAGGGCTTGATGATCTTAGTGACCGACTCGAGGATCAGGTTGATGCCGACGGCGCAAACCAGGACGGCGACAAACAAGCCGGCTAGGTACTCGTAGCGGCCGTGGCCATAGGGGTGGCCTTCGTCTGCAGGGCGGCTGGCAAGGCGGAACCCGAGCAGGCTCACGATGTTGCTCGAGGCATCGGAGAGGTTGTTGAAAGCGTCGGCGATGAGGGAGACGGAGCCGGCGAGCAGGCCTGCGATGCCCTTGGCCAGGCACAGGGTGATGTTGAGGCCAATGCAGATGAGGCTTGCGGCGAAGCCCGCGTTGGTGCGGCAGGAGGCATCGACCGGCTCGCCCTCGCTGCCGGGAACAAGCGTATGTACCAGCCGATTTACAAATAGCATAGCGGTCGTCCTCACAATCATGTTTAAGGGGATAGTGTAGCTCGCGCGGGGGCGCCGTGCACCGATACTCAGAAAATGCAGCAATAGTCTGCCGGTGCTAACGAGCGAGCCTTCTCGTCTGCCTGGGTGCTCGATTTTGGGCCACATGGGTATGGGCACGTGCTTACCTGCCCGACATACTTAATGTCGACAGCCCCAGTGCAAAGGAGGACGTATTCATGGACGAGATGTTTGCCATTAAATGCCAAAACTGCGGCGGCCCTATGTACTCACACCAGGCTAAACGCAGCTTTGAGTGCGCCTATTGCGGCACGGTCGTTCCGTGGCAGGCCGATGCGGGGGAGCCCAAGAGCGCCCTGGGCATTCGCCATACGCCACTGACGGTTGTCGATGGGCTGCTTAAGCTCACGCATGTGTCGCAGCTCGAGCGCCCGGTGGACCCCGACTGGTATTTCTTTAATGAGCACTGGCGCAATCAGTCGGTTCTGGAGCATCTGCTGTGGGAAGACCGCGGCACGGCCCAGGAGTTCCAAGAGGCCACGCACGTGAGCGTCCCCTGTCCCTTCTGCGGAGCGTCCTTTGAGGGCGAGTCGACCCAGCGCGTGTTTGAGTGCCCGTCCTGCGGCAATAAGATCGGTGTCGCCGACCTGCTCAAGCCGGGGACGTTTAGCAAGCGCCTGACCATGGGCGTTGGTGCGGAATATGTGCCCGAGCAGGGTATTCCCTGCGAGATAACGCCGCAGCAGGCGCGCGCCAATGCGCTTGAGCTGGTGCGCCGATATCCAGACGCCTTTGCCGGTCACGATGTGGAAGACGCGATTCAAAACGACATGATGCTCTTCTACTTCCCCATGGCGCTCGCGGACCTGCGCATGATGGCGTCCTTCCCGGGCAAGGGCCTGAGCAAGGAGACCCTGGTGTACTACGAGGTGCTCGACTGGGCATATCCCAGGGCAAACTACCTGGACGTTCGCCTTATGGGCATTCTGGAGCCATGGGACTTTGCCAAGGTTGGGTCGTTCGACCCGGCCATGCAGGAAGGCGACTTCCGCGTTGTCTCCGTCGATGCGTCCACCAAGGACCAGGTGGTCATTGACAAGCTGGCGCTCGACATTGTTGGCAACGATGCCGAGACTTTCCTGGGGCTCAATAAAAAGAGCATCCGCACCTGGGCGCGCAAGGCCCGCAAGCACAAGGACGGCCTGGTTATGGTGCCGGTCTACTTTGTCGATCGTCCCGCGTCGGATGGACGTAATGGCGAGCAGGTGCGCATTGCCGTGAACGGCCAGACGGGCCGTGCGGCGGCGGTGGTGTTTAGCGACAAGCGCGAGACGCATATTGTGGCGCCGCTCAATCCGAGCCTGCATCTGTCCGGCGAAAGCACCGTTCACGCCACGCCCGTCGAGGTCAAATACATCAAATCGCCATTCCTGTACCAAATTGTGCGCCGTGGAGGCGACGAGCAGCCACGTCAGGTGGCAGCGGCTGCCGAGGGTTCCTACCGAGAAGAAAAACCCAAGCGCAAGGGATTGTTCGCTGCGATCTTTGGGAAGTAGGGAAGCGGAGCCGGGGCGTCGGGCTGCATCGCAAGGTCATGAGACGAATTTAAGACTGCTGGGAACGTGCTACCATTGCCGATAGCCTTAATCTTGTAAGAAGCGGAGGCCAGATTATGGGTTTTGCGGATCAGCAGCTTCAGCTTCAGGTACCGTATTCTCCTGACGACACGTTTAATGCCTTGAAGGCAGCTATGGAAAAGCTGCCTAAAGTAAAAGTTGATAGTGCATCGCCCACAACAAGAACAGTTGCAGCCGAGATTGGTATGAGCCTTTGGTCTTGGGGCGAAAATAACAGTATTTCGGTTGTTCCAGTTGAAGGCGGATCTGGCGTTACTGTCAAGTCGTCATCTAAGGTCAGGGCAAACGTATTAAACGGGGGCAAAAATGCAAAGAATATTGCCGAGATAGTCGATGCCCTATCGAAGGAGCTTGAGCGGTATCCGCAGGTTTCACAGACTATTGAGACGCTGGCGGATAGTGATTGATGTAGTTGCAAGGCTTGAGAGGCTTGCAACGCTGCGTGATAGTGGAGTGCTTACCGAGGAAGAGTTTGCTGCAGAAAAGGCAAAAATCTTTTTGTAATCAGACACGGTGGTTGGATTTGCATTCTATTATTGAACTTGGTTATACTAGGCTGAAAATATCGTGTGTAATAAAGGTGCGTAGTAGTCTCGTCTTGATTGGCAGATGTAAATAAACGGTGGAACGGCTGTAAAAGAGCCTTGCCACTGGGTAAAATCAGGATGTGCCGCGGAACCCGCTCCTCAGTCGGTCAACTTTGGAAGCGCGGGCAACGCAGGTGCTATCGTCTTAAAGGGTCGGCTGCAACCGACCCTTTTCTATGACTCCCTTCGCTATCCGTTACTGCTTATATTCCCGCCAGATCGAGTAGAGGTTCCGGGCAATGCCGGTCACATACATCGAGAGGCGCAGGATTTCAAGAAACAAGTTCATAGGCTTCACCCCAATCGGAGATCGGAGCGTTGCCCGCAGGCGGATTCCGCGGCGGTCAAGATTTTACCTCACAGGCCGCGGTGGGAGACATCCTATCCACCCCCTGGTTTGGAGCAGTGTCGATCTGACGGGCAATCAAGCCTTTAGCTCTCTTTGAATTGAGCAAGCATCTGCCCGAAGAAGCTGAGCCCGGATGGCTCATAAATGAGTGAGCCGCCATCTTCGGTCCGGTAGACCCCGCAGGGGAGGTAGCGCCCGTCGGGAAGGACGTAAAGGTTTTCTTCCTCCATCAGTCCCGTTGGGAGTATCGGGGTCTCGTTTTCGCCCATTTGGAACTCATCGATATTCGCGATCTTCCTCTCCATGATGCCTCCTACCTTATTTCTTGAATGGCGCCCTAAAACAAGCAGCTCTCAATCAACTCTTTACCGCGCAGGGTGTCGATCCATTTCTGCGGAATTGCGTCCATGCCGTATGCTGCGCCGGCGAGGGCGCCTGCGACGGCTGCGGTGGTGTCGGTGTCGTCGCCCAGGTTGACGGCGGCAAGCACACAATCATCGTAGCTGTTAGTGTTGACGAAGCACCAAGTGGCTGCCTTAAGCGTGTCGCGCACGAAGCCGCCGGATCTGATTTCGTGCTCGGGTGCATCTTTCAGACAGAGTGTCCATTCGGGGAGCGCGCCGTCCATCTCGGACCTCAACAGTTCGATGAACTTGACACATGACTCGGTCGATGTTCTATGAGCGTGGGTGATTGCAGAGACCTCACGGATCTCTTTGTCTGTTGCATCGGCAAACGCCAGGGGTGCGATGCGCATGAGCGAGCCGTTGCCGTTGTCGCGCTCGCCGGAGCCACCCTTGCCGGAGCGAAGGGCGCGGGCGGTCGTTCCTCCGTAGTCGAAGACGCCATCAATCGTGTACTCGTCGTTGGCGATCCAGCTCACGAATTTGTCGCGCATGTCCTCGGTGTCAATGCGGCCGAGCTCTCTGATGGAGCCGCAGGTGGCGAGCGTCATAGATGTGTCGTCGCTCCAGGTGCCGGCGGTCTGCTCGTGCGTGCCGTAGCCGATCATGTCGGTGCATTCGAACGTGCCACGAGGTCTGAACTCGTAGGGAACGCCCAGCGCGTCACCGACGGCAAGCCCATAGATGCAGTCGCGCAGTGTTGTTTTCGGTCTGTGTGTCATGGAAAGCTCCTCTTTTCCCGGGTGATGTGGAGCGCCGTCGGGGGTATCGGTCGCAACGTGCTGCTATCCTTGCACTTCGCCATTAGTCGCTTCGTTGATGGCGCGGTACTCGGCACTCAGCTCGCGTGCCAGCTCTTCCTTGCTTGGAAGATACGGCAGGTATTTGGCGGCAAACACTTGGTCGTTGTCTTCGGGCAGCGTGTACTCGACGATCGAATCGCTTTTGTCCGCGCAGAGCACGATGCCTATGGGCGGATTGTCGCCTTCGTTCATGAGCTCACGCGTGTAGTAGTTCACATACATTTGCATCTGGCCCAGGTCCTGATGCGTAAGGTCATCGGTCTTAAGGTCGATGAGCACGAAACAGCGCATCAGATAGTTGTAAAACACAAGGTCAATATAGAAATGGCGCCCATCAAAGGTGATGCGCTTTTGGCGCGCCTCGAAAGCGAAGCCACGGCCAAGCTCCAGCAGGAACTTCTGAAGATGCGTGATGAGCGCCTGCTCTAGATCGCTCTCGCGAAACGCAGTATCGTCCGAGAAACCTAAAAACTCCAGCACATATGGGTCGCGGATGATATCCTCGGGGCGACGAGCCGGGGCGCGCTTTTGGATTTCCTGGGTGACGGCCTCCTTGTCCTTGCTGGCAAGTAGGCGCTCTCGGAACATGGTGTTGATCTGGCGCTCGATCTGGCGCGTGCTCCAGCGAGAATTGGCGCATTCGTTCATGTACCAGGCGCGAGCATCAGGGTCGGGAATTCGCATCAACCTGCGGTAATGAGTCCAGCTCAATTCGCTACGCAGTGCGTCGCGAATTGGAAACGCAAGAAAGAACTGACGCATATTGCGAAGGTTTGCGATGCCAAAGCCTCTTCCGAAATCCGCGGTAAGCCTTCTGGAGAGGCCCGCAATCAATGCCTCTCCATATGCTGCGCGCTCCTCTCCGCCCTGTTCATCAACAATGCTCTTGCCGATCTCCCAATATGCCTCAACCATCGCAAAGTTAACGGCGGTATATGCCTTGTTGCGAGCGGCGTTGAGAATCGAGGAAACCTGCTTGTAAAAAACTTCTGGCACGATTGTCGATTCCCCGCGGTTTACCAGTTCACCCATCAATATCGCCCGACTTTCCTCTTGAGGAATGCATCTTTATTACATTTAGTTTAAAGCCTCGCGCGGACACGAATTGCTGCGTTGTCTGGCACCTTCGCATGGGGGCCTTGCGGTGGTTAAAATGTGACCATAAAGGCAGTTTTAGCGAACCCCACGGGAGTGACATGCATGGACAAGAACACGCTGCTATTCCAGGACAAAGGTTCGGGTAGGTTTAAAGACGTCAAGATCTACCCTAACCGTATTGAGGTGCTCAAGAAGGGCACGTTTGGTGGCAAGCACACCGAGATTGTTTACCTTAAGGACATCACTGGGGTCAACAGGATCAAGGGCCGCGACGTTTTCCTACGTAACAGGCTGTTGACCGCTTGTGTCTTTAGCCTGAGCAGTCGTGCGAAGGCCCAGGAGTTTGTTAACGCGCTGAACATGGTGATGTAGTCGAAAGCGGCGTTCGGGCCAAGGTAAAAATCGGGGGCACAGAACGGTGTTCTGCGCCCCCGATTGAGTCGATGTGTCTAAAAGGCTGGCTTGCCTATTCGCTGTCGTCCCCAGCGTTTTCGCGGTCATTTGCAAGCATCGCTGCGCCGGCGACTGTCGTCGCCACGGCGGCGGCAGCGAGCCCGGCGGCGATGCCAGAGCCGTCGCCTGTGCCGGCAAGCTTTCCGGCCGAGCTTTTGCCCTTGCCGTTCTTGTCGGCGCTACCTGCGTTGGAGCCCGTGCCACCGTCGGTGCCGGCGCCGTTGCCGCCCGCGTTGCCCGAGGCTGCAACGGTAAAGCTTGCGGCTCCATCGCTGGCGAGCGTGTAGTTCTGTGCCGCGTCGCCCAAAAGGCCTTTCGCGCGCACCCAGTACGTCCCTGCGGCAAATGTTTCGCCCTCGGCCATTGCCGTGCCCGGAGCGCCGTTCGCGTCGTGCACAAACTCGAGCTGGGCCGTGCAGGCATCGGTTTCGAGCTTGCCCTCGAGTGATGCCGCAATCTTGGCGCGCACGTCCTCGCCGGCCTTAAGGCCTTCGAGCCCCTCAAAGTGGGGTGTCAGCGCGCGTGGATCGATATCGATGGGCACGGAGCCCCGCAGCTCCGTAACGGTCTCGTTGCCCAAGGCGTCGACATCCACATATTCGATGGCAAACGCATGGCCCGAAGCCGTCACGTTGAGTACGTTGCTGCTGTCGACAAGGCGGAAATGGCCCTCGCCAACGGTCTTGCCATCCTGGAGCGAGGCATCGCTCAGCGAGTCGCCGTACGTCATGCGCATGCGGCTCGGGAGGTAGTACGAAGCTGTCTGCTTGTGCTGTGTATCGTAATCGTAATTGCGCTGGTAGATGCTCCGGGCCAGCGCCGCATCAACAAAGTCGGATGCGATGATGCCAATGTGCTTGAGGTAATCTGACTTTGTTTCCTCGTTGTCGCTGGGGTTGATGTACGGGCTCTTGTACAGATGCTCGTTGACTACTCGCGCTGCGGTAAATGGGTTGCTTCCTTGCTTGTGATTCGTGCAGCTGGTGTAGTTGATAGACCAGCAGCGCTCCAGGACTTGCTCCTTGGCCCCGTTATCGTCCTCGACATCTACCTCGTTGCGGGTGAGCTTAGCCGTCTCCTGCAGGGCCATATCGACCCAGCTGATCTTGTCGGTTCCGGTGCATTCGTAATGGTCCTGGGCATATACCTTGGTGCAATAGGCTTTTTTGTCGCCTGTTTCCCCTGCGGCTTCAAAGCCTTGCGCGTTTTGGACGAGACACATAGAGGAGCTGCTGGGGTGTGCTGCGATTTTGTTGTCCCATTCGGTTAGGTCGAGGCCCCACGTGTGGCCGCTTACGCTGTCGCCGGCGAGTCCAAATCGGCGCAGCAGGACGATCTTTCCGCGCACCTCGTTCAGTGTGGGAACGCGGCTCGACGTATAGAACAGTTTGGGGTTGTCGTCCAAAACCTTGGCGAAAGCCGTCGTAAGGCTCTCGTCAGTAGCCTCGTTGTTGCCTCGGGATACAAGCATGATGAGCGCTTCTGACGGATTTTCGTTCAAAAACTTTTTGAAGTAGCCAACGACATCGGAGAGATGCATGAAGTGCCCGTCTTTTTTGAGCAGGTAGCAACTTCCATGGTCGATGCCGGGGTCGTTGCCTTTTCCGAGTCGGATATCAAAATAGCGAATGCCTTCGAGCAACTGCGTGGGGATGTAGTCCTGCTGGCACTTTGCTTGCGAGGATTGGGGTTCGGTGTCGTTGTCCACGCTGCAAGTTCCCGAATCGTGCGTGCCCGGGATGCTCAGCTCGTCGAGGTACTTGTTGCCTTCGACGTGGCTCATCCAACATGGTCCGTCGACGTAGCTGCTATACGTGGTCCAGTCGATGCTGCTAACTGTGGCATTGGTCTTGTCCATGCTGTAGCCGACAAGCTCGAGCTCCCACGGAATGGAATATTTCTTTTGGCAAATCTTGTTGTTGTCTTGGTCTTTGCCTTTCGATTCTATGGCCAGGTAGTTAATACCGTTTTTCGTGTATATGCGGTCTCGAATAATATAAGTTCCGTCGAACTGGCGGTCGAACGTATAGGCGCGGCTGTCCTTATGGTCGTACTCGCCACTCCATACGTGGATGACCTTTCCATCTTTGTCCGAGTCGCCATCGACCGACCAAATGCTGTAGCCCGTCTTCTTGTGCTCTTCGAAATTGAGCAGGGTGCGGATGGCATACCAGTTTGTGCCGTCCGCATCGGTCCCTACGTGCTCAAGGATGAGCTTGCTGGACGTGCCGTCATTAAACAGGTGGCAGACGTTGCCGATGACGTTGCCGTCTTCGTTGACGCTCGCGGTGCGAAAATAGCCCGCGGGGCGAAGGCGAATGACGAAATTACCGAGGTGCTCCGCCGGTTTGGGCGTGTCGTCTGCAAATGCCGCTCGCAGGGGAATGCCCGGTGCCGCGGTTTCTGGCAGGCTTGCAAGCGGCGACAGCGCCGCAAGGCCTAAGCCCAGCGTAAATGCTCGGCGACTGATGGCATGATGTTCGGCCATGACTCCTCCATTCGCAGGGTGCGGTTATGCGATAGTTTTGGTCACTATACTGCCCAGATGTTTAAAGATGCTGGTTTAATTGTCTGCGCGGCGCAATAAATCGGTGGGCGGACGTGTTGGGGTGTTTATCGTTTTCGTACTGTTGCCACATTTGGGGCGGTTCCGGCGTCCGGCATCCTCGCGTTCGTCGGCTACCGGCATAAGAAAGGGAGGGTCGGTTTACCGGCCCTCCCTGGGTACGAAGCGCTGGGGTACCGTCGCTTGTTTGCACTGCGACCGTGTTTCCCGTTGCGCTCGCCAGTCGCTTAGCGCTTGATCTCGATATCGTCGAGCTTGACGTCCATGGCCTCGGTCTTGGCTTCGGCGATGTCGTCGGCAAACTCCAGAGACTTCATCATGGTCTCGACGGCGTCCTTGTGCTCCTCGACATTGTCGATGCTCACGTAAACGCTGCCGCCGCCTGCTTCGGTGAAGTACTCAGTCGTTACGCCGCCCGAGTGTGTATAGGAAGCGTTGCGCCAAGTCTTGCCGTTGTACTTGACGGGATCATTCTCGGTCCACTCAAAGTTGGCCTTCCATTTGGCCTCGTAGTCGAACAGCTCGTCAGCGTTCTTGTCAGAGTCGAAGACAGAGATGAAGCGATCGCTGGCGTGCTCGCTCTCGGTGAACTTAAACTGGGCCCTGTCGGCGGTGTCGCCGGCAACGTCGGTGATCTCGACGCCCTCGGGCACCTCGACCTTAAACCAAATGAAGTCGGTCCTCATATCCACGGCTGGCTTTTCTGCGCCGCCGCCACCGCCACTGCCGGTAGCGCCGCCGCTTCCGCCGCAACCCACCAGGGCAACCGCGGCAAGGAGACTGATGCAGAGTGTGAGAATCGCAAAGGCCTTCTTTTTCATGGTCGTGTCCTCCTCGATCTGTAACCGCCCATGGATTACCTGCCTTTACTGTACGCGTGGACGGCTCGCTAGGGTGGGCCATGTGTCCCATTCTGAGGGCCGGATTTGCGCCGACAAGTGGCAATATGCGCGGGTCCAAAAGAGGGGAGGGCCGATGCCTGTCGGCCCTCCCCGGGGTTGGGTGCCCGTTGCTTTAATGGGGCGCATGTGCGCAGGTGCGCGTAGGCGCGTGCGGGTGTCCCGTTACTTGAGCTCGATGCTCGAAATCTCGACTTCGCGCGCCTCGGAAACTGCCTCTGCCATGTCATCGGGGAACTCGATGGAGTTGAGGAGCGTCTCGGCTTCTTTCTTGTGCTGGTCGAAGTTCGAGATGAGGACGTAGACGCTTCCCGGCTCAACGTCGGTAAAAAGCATGGTTGAGATGCCGCTGTTGTCCTCGTATGTTCCGACGAGCCACGTCCTGCCGTTATACTCGACGGACCCGCCATCCTTCCACTGGAACGTATCCCCCTTCTTTTCTGCCTGGTCGGCGTGGGATTCCTCGGCTGTCATCGCTTTTTTCCAAACGGGGATAAAGCGATCGGCCGAGGCGTTCTCGTTTTCGGGGAAGGTGAGCTGGACCCTGTCGGCATTCTTGCCGGCGGAGTCGCTTACGCCGACGCCCTCGGGCATCTCGACCTTAAACCAGATAAAGTCGGTCTTCTTGGCGACGGGGGCCTTTTCCTTGCCCTCGCTCTTGGATGCGCTGCTGCCCCCGCCCGATGCGTTCCCGCCGCAGCCGACAAGGGCAAATGCGGCAAAGAGGGCGATGCAAAGGGAAAGGATTGATAGGGTCTTTTTCTTCATGGTGGCGTCCTCCTTGTCTGCCAGGGACATCGTGTGCCGCGGGTTGTTGGGGTACTGATTGCGCTGGCGGCGGATGTCTCTGTGTACTGTGCGGCGATACCTCCGTTCGTTGTTTGCGGCCGTCGCTCGGCCGCGCCCCAACGGGTTCCTTACCTATAGATATGCCCCAGCTTGTGCTGCCCGGGAGTCTCGAAAGGTGGGCCATGTGTCCCATGTTTGGGGCACGGGGCGCATGGGACGGCACGGCTCAGCATCGACTTTTCCATGTTGCGCAACAGCGTCTTGGGTGGGGGCGTATAGACTTGGCTGTGACAAAAGCTAAACCACGAAAGGTCGAACGATGTTCTGTCAAAAATGCGGACAGCAAGTTCCCGATGGATCGACGTTTTGTACGCACTGTGGGGCCTCGCTGGCGGGTGGTTCCGTGCCGACGCCTACGGCTGCCGCACCGACTTCTGCGCCCACGTCCGGCCCGGGCCTGACCCAGTCGATGCCGCCGGTCGCGCCCTCACCTCAAAAGCCTAAGAGCAAAGCTCCGATTGTCATCGCGGTGGCGTGTGCCGCCGTGGTACTCCTTGGGGGCGGCACGGTGTTTGCGCTTACGGTGCTAAACGGGTCAAAGAGTTCCGGCACGCAGATTTCGGTGGTCGATACCGGGTCTTCGGACGAGCAGGATTCTTCTGCCAAGAAGAAGAGCGACAAGTCCAAGTCCAAGGAATCCTCGTCGTCCGATGACGAGGCCGTTCCCGAGGACGAGTCGGCATACTACGGTTCGGGCGATTCGGACGATTACCTAACCGACGTGCATACGTACACGAACGACATGCATCCTTATAGCATGTCGATTCCCAATCGCTTTGAGATGGAAGACACTCCCAACGGCAGCGGCGCTAGGTATGAGGACCCGGAGACGGGCTTTGTAATCAACCTGTTTGGCTACGTCAACGTTAACGACGAAACTGCACACGAGATGTTTGTCGATGAGGACACCTCGGGTAAGGCCGACCTCTATACCGCGGAGGGCGACAACTGGTACGTGGTTTCGTGGCGCGAGGGCGATACGATCATTTACGAAAAGACGATCGTCACGGATTCGACAATTGCCACGGCGCATTTGGAGTACTCGACCGCGAACCGCGACATGGGGTCGAAGATTATCGACACGCTGTTGCCGACGTTTCAGGTGGACTAGGCATCCGTGCCTATAGCCGGCAATCGGAAACGCCGATAGCCAGAGCTCCTGACGTGAGGGCTACTTGTGGGTTAGCTTGGCCTTTGGTTGCTTTCATGAGGAAGCCTGTGAAGGCCTTATCCG
>CAJMPZ010000016.1 GCA_905215445.1 uncultured bacterium
GGCTCGCACGAAGGCCACATTAAGTGGCCTTCGGCTCGTGCGGAATCTACGAAAAACTTACCCGCGTCGCCCGGCCAGGTCCTAGGTTTACTTGTCTGCCGCCTAGATGGCGTCTTGGCGTCTAGATACTTTGGCTGAATTAAATTGAATGAAGGGAGCTCCTTGTTGATGAGGGGCTCCTTTCTGTTTTGGCCACTTTGGGGTTGTTGGTACGTCTTTATTTGGCGTCGGCCCAGGTTATGCCGGTGCTGGCTTCGGCGATCAGCGGTACGCGGAGCTCTACCACGTGCTCCATGACGTCTTGGACCATGGCGGTGAGGCGCTCGACTTCGTTGCCGGGGCACTCAAAGTCCAGTTCGTCGTGTACCTGCAGGATCATATGGGCGGCAAAGCCTTCTTCTTCCAGGCGGCGGCTTACGCGGGCCATCGCGATCTTGATGATATCGGCGGCGGTGCCCTGCATGGGATGGTTCATGGCCGTGCGCTCGCCAAAGCCGCGGAGTTGCGGGTTTTTGGCCTTGAGCTCAGGAATATGGCGACGACGGCCGTACATGGTCTCGGCATAGCCCGTCTGCTTGGCCCGCGCCACCACATTGTCGAGGAACGTGCGCACGCCCGGGTAGGCCTCGTAGTAGCGATCAATCATGTCGCGCGCCTCGGCCATCGAGATGTGCAGCGACTGCGACAGTCCATAGGCCTGCTGGCCGTACACGATGCCAAAGTTCACGGCCTTGGCGCGGCTACGCAGGTCGGGTGTCACCTCGGACACCGGCACGCCAAATACGCGCGCGGCCGTCTCGGCATGGAAGTCCTCGCCCTCGTTGAAGGCGCGCACCAGGTGCTCGTCACCCGAAAGATGCGCGAGCAGGCGCAGCTCGATCTGCGAGTAGTCCACCGCCAAAAAGACGCTGCCCTCGCCCGCCGAGAACGCCGTCTTAACGGTACGCCCCAGCTCCGAGCGCGTCGGAATGTTTTGCAGATTGGGGTCGCTCGAAGACAAACGCCCCGTCGCGGTGATGGTCTGGTTGTACGTGGTGTGCACACGCCCGTCACCACGGCGCAGCGGGCCCAGCGTGTCCAGATAGGTCGACTTAATCTTGGACTTCTCACGCCAGTCCAAAATCAGGCGCACGATCTCGTGGTCGCGGGCAAGGTCGCTCAGCACCTTGGCGTTGGTCGAATAGTAGCCGCGCTTGGTCTTTTTGAGGCCCTTGGTCGGAAGTCCCATAACATCAAACAGCACGTGCGAGAGTTGCATGGGGCTGCCGATGTTAAAGGTCTCGTCGCCGGCCAGGTCGCGAATGCTGCGCTCGACATCGGCAATCTGGGTCGCCAGGCCCTCGGACAGACTGTGCAGGCGGTCGGGGTCCACGAGCATGCCCGCGCGCTCCATCTTGGCAAGCACCGGCACGAGCGGCATCTCGATCCCATCGAACACGTTGGCGGCGTTCTCGCGGGCCATGCGGTCACGCAGCGGTGCAACCAGCGCCAGCGTCAAGGCCGCCGTGCGAGCGGCGGGCGCAGGAGCGTCCTCGCCAGCACCCTCTGCGCCGCGCGCCGCAGGCAGCGCCATCTGCAGATACGTATCGGCCAGATACACCTCGTCAAACTCGGAGCGGTCGGAATCCAACAGGTAGGCGGCAACAACGGTATCGAAGATGCGCGTGGAATCGACTGCCAGCGGATCCATGAGCTCGAGCTCAGAAGAATCGATGGGCGAAAGCTCATGCAGAAGCGCCTTCATATCCGGGCTCGCCACACGGCCTTCCATAAACAGACGCGCGAGCACGCCGGCAATCACGCCGTGGGCGAAGTTGAAGCCCTCAACCTCAGCCGCCGCACCGCTGTCGCCCTCCTCGAGCGCAAACAGGCCCTTGGACGTCGCCAACCACAGCGTGCGCGTCAGCCCAAAGAGCGCGCCCTCTTCCTTGTCATCGTCCACCACGGCGGCGACCCACTCGCCGGCATCAATCACGCGGGAGACCTCAGCCGCAACGGCACCAAGCGCGCCAGCATCGCCGGCGGCTGCGCGCAAAACGGCGGGAATCTCAAACGTGCTGGCAGCTGCCCCGCCCTCGCCGCCGATCAGCGCCAAGAAACGGTTCTGCATGGCGGTGATACCAAGCGTGCCCAGCGCCGCGGAAACCTCATCGGCGGAAAACGCCGGGAAGGACGTCGCCTCAAAATCGAGCTCAACGGGTGCATCGGTGCGGATGGTCGCCACCTTGCGGCTCAGCAGCGCATCGTCGATGTGCGCACGCAGGTTCTCGCCCATCTTGCCCTTGACCTCGTCAGCATGCGCGATGACCTCGTCAAGGCTGCCGTACTGCGCGATGAGCGCGCTCGCCTTTTTGGGGCCGATGCCCGGTACGCCGGGAATGTTGTCCGACGTATCGCCCTTCAGACCGTAAAAATCGGGCACGAGCGCCGGCGTGATGCCGTGATACAGGTCGTCCACGCTCTCGGGCGTCATGATCGCCACGTCGGACAGGCCCTTGCGAGTCGAGACCACGTTGACGTGCTCGGTCACGAGCTGATACATGTCGCGGTCGCCGGTCACCAGCAGCATGTCGCAGCCGGCCTCCTCGCCCAGGCGCGCCATGGTTCCCAGGATATCGTCGCCTTCCCAGCCCTCGGACTGCAAAATGGGCACGTTGAGCGCGGCGAGCAGCTCCTTGATCATGGGGAACTGCGCGTGCAGGTCGGGGTCCATGGGCGGGCGCTGCGCCTTGTACTGCGGCAGCATCTCCATACGCACGCGCGGCTTGCCCTTGTCAAACGCCACGACAACGCCGTCGGGATTAAAGGCATCGATCATCTTGAGGAACATGTTCAGAAAACCAAAGATCGCGTTGGTGGGGCGACCGTCCGGCGCGTTCATGGTCGGCGGCACGGCGTGGAAGGCGCGATGCATGAGCGAGTTGCCGTCGATGACGGCAAAGGTACGGCGCTTTTCAGACATATTGAATACCTCGCTTTGGGCTGGGCACGGTTTGCTCACACCAGTTTACACGCTCCCCGCCCCGCGGCCACCGCACATCAGGCTTCCCTGCCGCCGCGGGCCCGCGCGTGATACGATGGCTCACGGTACATCAACCAGCACGATCGATCCGAAAGGAGCCTGCGTCATGGAGCGTCCCTGCGCATGGAAAAAGTACACGCCACAGCAGATCGAGGAGCTCGAGGAGCTTTGCCGCGGCTACAAGCAGTTTTTGAGTGAGAACAAGACCGAGCGCCTGTGCGTCAAGGCCGGTATCAAGATGGCCGAGGAGGCGGGCTACGTCAATCTGGAGACCGTGATCGCCGAGGGCCGCGCGCTCAAGGCCGGCGACAAGGTGTACGCCGCCAACCACGGCAAGGACCTCATGCTCGTCAACCTGGGCACCGCCCCGCTCGAGCAGGGCTTTAACATCCTGGGCGCCCACGTGGACTCGCCGCGCCTGGACCTCAAGCAGAACCCCGCCTTCGAGGCCGGCGACATGGCTTATCTCGACACGCACTACTATGGCGGCGTCAAGAGCTACCACTGGGTCGCTTCCCCGCTCGCACTCGTGGGCGTCATCTGCAAAAAGGACGGCACCACCGTCGACATCAACATCGGTGACAAGGCCGACGACCCGGTCTTTACCATCTCCGACCTGCTGATCCACCTCTCGAGCGAGCAGATGGCCAAGCCCGCCAAGGACGCCGTCGACGCCGAGATCCTCGACGTGATCGTGGGCGGCCGCCCCGTCAAGTTTGACGAGGACGACAAGGACGCTCCCAAGGAGCCCGTCAAGCAGATGTTCCTGGATATCCTCAAGGAGCAGTACGACGTCGAGGAGGAGGACTTCCTCTCCGCCGAGATCGAGGTCGTGCCCGCCGGCCCCGCCCGTGACATGGGCCTCGACCGCTCCATGATTCTGGGCTATGGCCACGACGACCGTGTCTGCGCCTATCCGTCCATGCTCGCCCAGATCAACGTCGCCAACGTGGAGCGCACGAGCATCACACTCATCGTCGACAAGGAGGAGATCGGTTCCGTGGGTGCCACCGGCATGACGAGCCGCTTCTTCGAGAACACCGTCGCCGAGATCATGACGCTCGCCGGCGAGGATAGCCCGCTGGCCCTGCGCCGCGCGCTCGCCCGCAGCCGCATGCTCTCCTCCGACGTGTCCGCCGGCTTCGACCCGGGCTATGCCGGCAAGTTCGAGACCAAGAACGCAGCTTTCATGGGTCGTGGCCTGTGCTTTAACAAGTACACGGGCAGCCGCGGCAAGGGCGGCTCTAACGACGCCGACGCCGAGTATGTGGCCCTCATCCGCGACATCATGGACGAGGCGGGCGTTGACTTCCAGACCTGCGAGCTCGGCCGCGTCAACGCAGGTGGCGGCGGCACCATCGCATACATCATGGCCAAGTACGGCATGAACGTCATCGACTCTGGCGTTGCCGTCCTGTCCATGCACGCCCTGTGGGAGGTCGCTAACAAGGCCGATATCTACGAGGCCTATCGCGGCTACAAGGCCTTCCTCGAGCGCGCCTAACCAACCCTTCATCAGTTGCGGTGAAATACGGACTAAACTGGCCCATAACCGGCCAAAACAGACCGTATTCCACCGCAACTTCCTATTTGGCAGAGGAGAGTCCATGCTGCAGGTCATCATTTCGCCCGCCAAGCAAATGCGCGCGGCCAGGGATGCTTTTGAAGTCCTGGGCATTCCACCTTTTGTGCACGAGACAGCTCGCCTCCACCGCGCACTGCTAGATATCGAGCGGAATGAAGGCAGCGGCGGTCTGCAGGCGCTATGGAACGTGAGTGACAAACTGCTGGGGCCTTGCCTCAACACCCTGCATGAGTTCGGGCCCATCTTGGGAAACGGCGATCTCGACAATCCTGCACTCGCCCGTCACCTCTCCCCTGCCGTCATGTCCTATCACGGCATTCAATACGAGAGCATGGCGCCCGAGGTGATGGATTCCGCGCAGCTCGCATGGCTGCAAGACCATCTGTGGATCCTCTCGGGCCTTTACGGATGCGCACGCCCCTTCCACGGCGTGTCGCCCTATCGGCTCGAAATGGGGGCGAAGCTTGCCGTCGACGATGCCCGAGACCTCTACGCGTTTTGGGGCGACAAACTCGCACGGGTCATCGCTCCGGCGGGCTCCAACGCTACGATCGTCAACCTTGCCAGCGTGGAATACGCCAAAGCCGTCCTGCCCCATGCTGCACAGGATACAACGGTTATCACCTGCCTTTTTGGCGAAGACGTCCGCAACGATAAGCCCGTTCAGCGATCGACCGCCAGCAAAAAGGCGCGCGGCTCCATGGTGCGCTGGATGGCAGAAAACAAGCTCGAGGATGTAAGCGGGCTCACCGCATTCAACATCGGCTATCGTCACATCCCCGAGCTTTCAGACAAAAACACCCTGGTTTTCATGAACGCGCAGGCACAATAGGCCCGCCGTTTCCAAACACTCCGTTACTCCGCCAAGCCATCGGCCTTTGCAATCCCGTTTGTCGAACCGTCCTGATAGACAATCTTGACGTGCTCAACCTCGGACACCGCAACACCCGTCGGAGGCTCCAGACGCCATTCCGTCAGGGCGATATCCATAGTCGTGGGCACATCTCCTTGATCTTTGAGCTTCACCGTGAGCGTTTTGAGCGCCGCGTCAAACGTCACGCGTTCGATTTCTTCACCTGGAATAGACCCACCACTCAGCTGCAACTGCACAAACTCATCGCGCGGGTACCAATAATCGCCCGGAACGGCGAGCGTATTGGCATTACCGCCAGTACTCCTCACCGTCATAATCGGTAGGCTATCATCAGCCTCGAACTCCCATGCAGCGCCGCCGCGACCGCCGAACGTCCAAATACAAAAGGCAATCACCAACACGGCAAGCACCGCAAAACCAATCGCGACAAGGCCATGGTGCGCACGGCTTTCCTCGGCCGATACATCCCATTGTGTCTCTCGATATAGATGCTTGTCTTCCATGTACGCCTCCCCACAGGCACGCTCGTTAGGCCAATCGTACCCATTCGAGCTATACTTGAGCCCATTACATAAACGGGGAGCTTGCAGGACAAGACGGCAGGCTGAGACTGGGCGCGCCCGCCCTGACCCGCAAACCTGATATGGGTAATGCCAACGAAGGGAGCCGTGCCAATGAGCACACAGACCGAGCCCAAGCTCGTCACGCAAATCGACTTCGCCCGCGCCGGGCAGATCACACCGCAGATGAAGGAGGTCGCCGAGCGCGAGCATCGCGACCCCGAGTACATCCGCGAGCGCGTGGCCGACGGCCGCATCGCCATTCCCGCCAACATCGTGCACATCAAAAAGGGCATGCGCGCCTTTGGTGTCGGCGAGGGCCTGTCCACCAAGGTCAACGTCAACCTGGGCATCTCGGGCGACAAGGCCGATGCCGCCGAGGAATGGAAGAAGGTCAAGATCGCCGAGGACTTTGGCGCCGACGCCATCATGGACCTTTCCAACTCGGGCAAAACGCGCCAGTTCCGCCAGCAGCTCATCGACGAGACGCCGCTCATGGTGGGCACCGTCCCCATGTACGACGCCATCGGCTACATGGAAAAGCCGCTGGTCAAGCTGACCAAGGACGACCTGTTCGAGGTCGTGCGCGCGCACGCCGAGGATGGCGTGGACTTTATGACCATCCACTGCGGCATCAACAAGTCGGTCACCAAGACCTTTAAGGAGACCGGCCGCCTGATGAACATCGTCAGTCGCGGCGGCTCGCTGCTGTTTGGCTGGATGGAGGTCACCGGCAACGAAAACCCCTTCTACGAGTACTTTGACGAGCTGCTCGAGATTTGCCACGAGTACGACGTGACGATTTCGCTCGGCGACTCCTGCCGCCCGGGCTGCCTCTACGACTCCAACGATGCCACCGAGACCGCTGAGATGATCGAGCTGGGCAAGCTGTGCAAGCGCGCTTGGGCCGCCGGCGTCCAGGTCATGGTCGAGGGCCCGGGTCACATGGCGCTCGACGAGATCGCCGCCAACATGAAACTGCAGAAGCGCCTGTGCCACAATGCCCCGTTCTATGTGCTCGGGCCGCTGGTGACCGATATCGGCGTGGGTTACGACCACATCACCGCTGCCATCGGCGGCGCCATCTCCGCCAGCTCCGGTGCCGACTTCCTGTGCTACGTGACGCCGGCCGAGCACCTGTGCCTGCCCAACGCCCAGGACGTGCTCGATGGCCTCATGGCCACTAAGATTGCCGCGCACGCCGCCGATATCGCCAAAAAGGTGCCGCACGCCCGCGACATGGACGACAAGATGGGCCAGGCACGCCGCAAGCTCGACTGGGATGCCATGTGGGAGTGTGCTCTCGACCCGGTCACCGGTAAGAAGCGCTACGAGGAGTCCCCCGCCGCCACCGAGGGCACCTGCACCATGTGTGGCAAGATGTGCGCCGTCCGCACCGTTAACAAGGTGTTCGAAGGCACGACGATCGACCTCGGCATGGAGGACTAACTCGTCACCGGAGCCACAATCGGTAACATGGTGTTCGTCAATTGTTGACGTGTGAACATTTGCTTACATTTGCGTAAAGATTGCATCGCCCGCCCGGGTTCGACATAGAGTCGGCCCGGGCATCTTTATAATGCTGGCTTAAAGACCCATTTGATTCCGACCGAACAAGGGAGCAAACATGGATCGCAGTAAGGTACCTGCCGTTCTATCCATCGCAGGATCCGATTCCAGCGGTGGCGCCGGCATTCAGGCCGACATCAAGACCATCACGGCGCACCGCCTGTATGCCGAGACGGCCATCACCGCCATCACCGCACAAAACACGCTCGGTGTCACCGCCGTGCAGAATATCTCCCCCGATATCGTCGCTGCGCAGATCGACGCCGTATTTGACGATATCCGCCCAAGCGCCGTCAAGATCGGCATGGTTTCCTCTGCCGAGATTATCGAGGTTATCGCCGACCGCCTGAGCGCCTGGAACGCGACAAACGTGGTAGTCGACCCCGTCATGGTAGCCACCTCGGGCGCACGGCTGATTGCCGAAGATGCCGCCGAGGCGCTCACCCGCCGCCTGTTCCCGCTGGCGACGGTTATCACGCCCAATATTCCCGAGGCCATGGCCCTGCTCGACTACGAGGTCGACTCCGAGCGCACGCAGCAAAATGCTGCCATGCTCCTCGCCCGCCGCTTTGGCTGCGCATCCCTCGTTAAGGGTGGGCATCTTGTCAACGAGGCCAACGATGTATTGGCCGAACCCGCGCCACTCGATGACGAGGGCAACCATCTGGGCGATCCGCTCACCACGTGGTTCCGCCACAAGCGCATCGAGACCGACAACACACACGGCACCGGCTGCACGCTTTCGTCCGCCATCGCCTGCGCGCTGGCTCAGGGCATGGATCTTGCCGACGCCGTCAACGCCGGCAAGGCCTACCTAACGGGCGCTCTCGCCGCCGGCTTTGACATGGGCAAAGGTTCCGGCCCCGTCAACCACATGTGGCAGTATTAAGATTCACAGCCCAGAGCCACCGCAAAGGGGGCAGGCACCTTTGCGGTGGCTCCCACAAACATCTCGATCTGTAACAGTTAGAGCCCATTTTTCGGCCCACCTGTTACAGATCGAGACATTCAAATTCCGCTGAGAAGATAATCTCAATCTGTAACAGTAACTCGGCAAAATCGACCCTAGATGTTACAGATCGAGACAAACGACCGATATCGACCTAAATAATCTCAATCTGTAACATCTAGCCCGTTTTCGACCTTACAACTGTTACAGATCAAGACAAACAAACGATCCAAAACCACCGCAAAGGGGGCAGGCACCTTTGCGGTGGCTTGGGCTCGCGCTACTCACCGAGCATCTCTTGGAGCTTGGCTGCCACGGCATGTCCCAAGCTCTCGTGGCTTTCGGGCATCATATGCAGATAGTCGATATCGCCCGGCTCGGCATAATCGGCGGCATTCAAAAAGTCGCAGCCAAACTGCTCAGCCACATGCGCGTAGTACTCACCAAAATGTTCCGAGGCTTCTACGGAATGCTCGTCAAAGTCGGTCATATATACATCGGCGATCTGCGGCTTAATCTTGATAGGTGCCATCAGCAGAATCCGTGGGCAGGGCGCGGCATCGGTCCAGGCAAACGCACGGACGGCGCGAATCAACGCCATGGCACCACGGGCGATATCGGAAGCTGTCACGCCAAAGACCGTCTTACAGTCGTTGGTGCCCAGCATGATCACAATGGCGTCCAGCGGCTTATGGGCCTCGAGCAGCATCGGAAGTGCGCGGATGCCGTTAAGATTGGTGTCCAGATGGCACATGTCGTCGCGTACCGTCGTGCGGCCGTTGAGGCCTTCTTCAATTACATGCCAGCCCTCGCCTAAGTCACGTTGGGCCACGCCGCACCAGCGCACATCCTGCGCATAGCGCACCGCGGTGCCGTCGCGCATGCCCGCCGGATCGTAACCATAGGTGTTGCTGTCGCCAAAGCATAGAACGTTTTTCATCGTAAGCCCCTCGCTCAGTAAAAAGCCGACGGAAGCAGCCTCTCCCGTCGGCTCGACCTATCTGTCAGCACGTACCGATTACAGGTACTTGCGCCAATCGTCCTCGTCCTCATCATCCTCGGTAGCAGCCTGGGCCTGCTCGGCGGCGCGAGCTGCCGCAGCGCGAGCGGCAACCTGGGCATAGGACTCCTCGTTGCGCTCGGGGAAGTTTGCCAGCACGTGCTCGAACTTGGCAAAATCCTCATCCCAGCGCGTAGAAGGCACGGCAAAGAAGACCTGCTTGACCTTGAAGTCGCCCGATGCGAGCTCCTTGCGGAAAATCTCGGCCACGGCCTCGGCATCAAAACCGTTGTTGTCGCAGCCCCAAGCGCCCAGTACGAGCTTCTCGCGATCCAGCTCGTCGCAGATGGCGAGCACAAAGCGGATACGGTCGCGCAGCGCGTCCAGCAGCGCATCGTCGCTCACGCGGTACTCCTGGCGTGTGCGCTTGGCATTGGGCGCGGCGGCCACGATCACATCGGCATACGCATGCACGTGGTTGCGGTCAAAACGCACCGCAGGCACTACCAGCGCACGGTTGCGGTAGAGCTCGCAGTTGATATTGCGGCGACGGTTCTCGCCATACCACTTGCGCTGCTTGTCGAGCACGTTGTACAGATACGAATCGGCGCAGAGCGTAGCCTCCTGGCCCAGATAGCCCTGGACGTAGCCGCCACCCGGGTTGGTGAACGAGGCAAAGGCGAGCACTGCCATGTCGCAAAACTGCGCATAGCCACGGCCGTTGTCCAGAATGGCCTGCGTGGCGGAGGCATCAAGCACGGTGACCTCGGGCAGGGTCGGAGCGGGCTCCTCGGCAGGCGCGGACTCGGTCTCTGCGGGTTCCTCGGCAGGCGCAGACTCGTCCGTGACCTCGGTCTCGACGGACGCAACCTCAGCGGCCTCGACCTCGGCGGACTCAGACTCCTCGGCAACCGGCTCCTCGGCAGCCGCAGCCGCTTGGGCCTTGGCCTTCATCGCCGCGACAAAGCCGGCAGGCATACCGTCGAATTCGCGAACGCCGGCAAGCGAGCGCTCGATATCCTTGGCACACGCCTCGGACACAGCCGCCACGTGGCGCTCGGCAGCCTTTGCGCGAGCCTCACGCTTGGGGTTGGGCTGTCCCGCGCGGTTGGGCCTGCGGTTACGGTTCCTGTTGTCGACATCTGCCATGAGTGGTCACCTTTCCTGTCGCTGCCGCTTTCGGTTTTTCCCATCCATGATACCCCGCCACGTACAAAAAAGACGGCCCCGAAGGACCGCCTTTCGCATTGATTTACGCACGCGGCGAGCACCGCTGCAACTCGCCGCTAGTCGCGACGACCAAGGATATTCAGGATACGCAGGAACACGTTGATGATATCCACGAACAGGTTGGACGCCATGAGCACGGCGTTGGGCAGCGTGGGCGGCACCGTCGTGGCCACATAGGTGTCGTAGCCAATAAAACCGGCGAACACCACGATCACGATCAGGTCGGTAATAGACTGCGAAACACCCATAAACATCAGCACGATCTCGACCAGGATCGTGGCAAGCAGAACGCCAAAACCGATGCCGTACACGCGCTGGAAGAACTTGGGGAAGGTCACGCCCAGCGCGCCAAAGACAAAGGTGATGGCGGCGGTGGCGATAAAGGCGGTGTTGATGGTGGGCAGGTCGTAGTTGGCAAGGCCAAACGACGCGGTCAGGCCAAAGGTGCTCGCAAAGATCACGTAACCCGTGAGCGACAGGCCCACAGACTGCTTGCCCGCGGCAGCCGACATCATGACAATGCCGACGATAGTCAAAATAAACGAGCCAAAGACCAGCGGCAAAGCGGCGCCGCTCATCATCATGCGGGCAAACGCCATGGTGCTCGTAAAGTAGGCGCCGGCGCCCATGGCGCAAAAGCCCAAAAAGATCAGGGCAGACATGACAAGGTTGTACGCGCGCGGCGACATCTCCTTGGCGCGGCTTGCGCCGCTCTCGACGGGGCCGTTCTGATAGCCCTGGATATCGTTCATAGGTTCGTCCTTTCAAAAAGCGCCACAAATAACGGCGCAGTAGCTGACAAGATTCCTGTCATTGTACCCGAACGCCGTGCGTCCTTACCTACGGCGCTCGCCCTCAAGCGTACGATCAAACGCCCAGACCCACCAACGCATCACGTGGGCCTGCGAGCCGTCCGGCCGTCCGCACGCCTGGTCCTCCAGATACAACTCGGTCGCATGCCCGCCAAAACGAACCTTATACGTTGCCGTACGAACACCGTGAACCGTTAAGCCAAAGCCCGTGGACGAGACAATCTCGTCAATTGTAAAGCAACGACCGTCGACCCAGCAGACGGTGACCGGCACGACTTGTCCGCCCGCGAGGATGCGAGCCACAACGTCCACATACTGCTTGTGCACGCGCCGAGTTTTGCCATCTGTCTGTCGATATTCCATGTCTCCTATTATCGAACGCATGTTTGCATATTGTAAAGCGAACAGACTGTGGTTTTGGAGTGTCGTAGCAATCGCACGTGTCCTCATGGTGTGTTAGCAAAAAGAACACCCGCGGTCAACAGGGCTAATATTCATTTTTAGTGCCAAAAAATTCACTGCTCCCATCAGAACTCGGTAAAGAAACCCGCAGGAGGTGATACGATTTATCATGTTTCTGTAACGTGCCTGCAAACTTCGAGAAAGCCCATATATGGACGTAACGTTCTCAACCTTCCTCGGCCAACTTGTGTCGAACCCAGTCCTTGCCGTCACCGTGATCCTCGCGCTCGGCGCCATCTTCGTCAATGGATGGACCGACGCACCCAACGCCATCGCGACCTGCGTCACTACGCGTTGCATGCCCGCCCGCGCCGCCATCCTCATGAGTGCCGCATTCAACTTCCTTGGCGTGCTCATCATGACGCACTTTAACGCGAGCGTCGCCAACACCATCTCCCATATTGTCGACTTTGGCGGAAACAGCACCATGGCGCTCGCCTGCCTGTGCGCGGCGCTGTTCTCCATCGTCGTCTACGGCGCCACAGCGTCGCGTTTTGGCATCCCCACTTCGCAAAGCCACAGCCTTATCGCCGGCCTGACCGGTGCCGCCATCGCCCTCGGCGGCGCGAGCAGCGTCAACGTCCACGAGTGGATGAAGGTCATCTACGGCCTGGCGCTCTCCATCGGCCTGGGCTTTGTCATGGGCTGGGTCCTGTGCAAGCTCGTCTCGATTCTTTTCGCCGCCGCCAACAGGCGACGTGCCAATGTCTTCTTTAAATACGCTCAGATCGCAAGCGCTGCGGCCATGAGCTTTATGCACGGCGCGCAGGATGGACAGAAGTTCATCGGCGTGCTCTTTTTAGGCGTGGCCTTTGCCAGCGGCCAGACGAGCGTCGGCGATGCCGGCATCCCCATCTGGATTATGCTGCTGTGCTCGGCCACCATGGGCATCGGCACCAGCGTGGGCGGCGAGCGCATCATCAAGTCCGTTGGCCAGAGCATGGTCAAGCTCGAAAAGTACCAGGGCTTCTCCGCCGACCTGGCGGGCGCCGCAAACCTGCTGCTTGCCACGCTCACCGGCATCCCCGTGTCCTCCACTCACATCAAGACCTGCGCCATCATGGGCGTCGGCGCCGTCAAGCGCCTTTCGGCCATCAACTTCGGCGTAGTCAAGGACATGATGTTCACCTGGTTCTTCACCTTCCCCGCCTGTGGACTCATCAGCTTTGTCATGGCCAAGCTGTTCATGATGTTCATCTAGTCAAACCGAACGTCCATCCGGACCGTAACACCTCGCCCACCCGTCTTCGCCTCGAAAGGACCCACTCATGGCAAAGAAACCCGATTCGTTCTACTTTGACAACTACGTCGCCTGCGCCGACCTCGCCGTCCAGGCCGCCGAGCTGCTTACCAAGATTTTCGAGAACTTCGATCCCGCAAAGATTCACGATATGCTCGACAAGATGCATGCGATCGAGCATGCGGCCGACAAGAAGCACCATGAGCTTGAGGACGCCCTGCTCACGGCCTTTATCACCCCGCTTGAGCGCGAGGACCTGGATCTGATGAGCTGCTCGCTCGACACCGTGCTCGACCGTATCGAGGGCGTCGTGCAGCGCGTCTACTTCACCAACATCCAGAGCATCCATCCCGACGCCATCGTCATCGCCCACAAGGTGACCGACGCCTGCCGCGCCATGAAGGACCTTATGGTCGAGCTGCCTAACTACCGCAAGTCCAAAACGCTGCGCGAGCTCGTCATCCAGATCAACACCATCGAGTCCGAGGCCGACGAGCTCTATATCAACGCCATGCGTAACCTGCACGTTAACGGCAAGGACCCGCTCGAGGTCATCGCTTGGCGTGACGTGTACGCCTTCCTGGAGTATTGTGCCGACTGCTGCGAGAATGTGGCCGATGTCGTGGATTCGATTGTCATGAAGAACAGTTAATTGGGGGTACGTGTCCCGGCGGCGAAGGGCCGGCCACGGTTTGCTTTCTCACTCCGGCTGCTTTGCAGAGTCGTTCGAAAGTAAACCGTGACCGGCCCTTCGCCTTACATACCACCATTGGGAACTTTGGCTGATACTTTGAAAGCAATGAGGCTTTTGTTGGTAGGGCCTTTGAGCCCGATTGGGAACTTTGGGACCGCCTTAAACGTTTAGCTGAATCGGGCTTTGGGTACCCTTTGTTTTGCTTTGGATTGATTCACTGACTTTGGAGGGTTTGATTATGGGGTATTTGGATCTGGCTCGGTCTCGGTATTCTTGCCGTTTGTTTGAGACTCGGGCTGTTGAGCAAGCTGTTGTGGATGCCATTGTTGAGGCGGGGCGTATTGCTCCTTCTGCTTGTAATAATCATCCAGCCCGTGTGATGGTGCTGGATACGCCTGAGCTGTTGGAGAAGGCTGCTGCTTGTCAGCCTCGGTTTGCTCGTGATGGGTCTATCTTTGGAGCTCCGCTTGTCTTCCTTATTTGCAGCGTTACCGATGATGCTTGGGTGCGCCCGTATGACCAGATGAATTCCAGTGAAATCGATACGTCCATCGTGTGCGACCAGATGATGATGGAGGCCACCGAGCAGGGCCTGGGAACGTGCTGGGTATGCCATTTTAAGCCTGAGGTGGCACAGGAGCAGTTCAATCTGCCCAAGGGCGTCTATCCCTATCACATGCTCGTCTGTGGCTATCCCGCCGACCACATCGCAGACCCCGAGCATCGCGAGGCCCGCACCATTCCCCTCTCCGACTTCCTCCTCAAGTAGATTTTTGGGACATGCCTTAAAACCTACCCTTGACCGCTCACCCGTTCGCCGAGTTCTGCGCCACTATGTGCAGGGCTCGGTTTTTTATGTTACGCACCCCGGCACAGTCATAAAAAAGGACCCGCAAGCTGCGGGTCCTTTCTAGGCACTAAATTGTAGGCCGAATGTTAGTCCAGGTCGTCGGCAGCAAAGTTGTCGATCGGGGCAAAGGGATCGGCCACGGGGACAACCGGGTCAGCGACGGGCAGCGGCTCGGCGGGAACAGTCACCGCAGGAGAAGCGGCAGAACCGACCGGCGTGGAGGCCATGAGGTCGGCCGGGAAGGAGTTCTGGGCATCGTCCATGAAGTGCTGGATGAGCTTGAGATACTCGGCCTTGAACTCCTCACGGGAAGCCTTGAGACGATCGATTTCCTCGAGCTCGGCCTGCTTTTCGGTCAGAGCCTGGCGGATAACCTCGCGGGCCTTGGCGTCAGCCTCGTTGCGGATACGCTCAGCGTTCTCGTTGGCATCGTTGACGATGGTCTCAGCGGTCTGCTGGGCAGCGATCAGGGCAGCGGAAATCTGGCGCTCCTGAGCGGAGAAGTCAGGGGCGGGAGCAGCCACGGGGGCGGCGGGAACGGCCTGGGCGGTGGCATCCTGAGCCTGGGCAAGCTGAGCCTGTGCATCGGCAAGCTGCTGCTCGGTAGCAGTCAGACGACCCTTAAGGTCGACGATCTTAGCGAGCATAGCGTCAACCTCGGAGGACAGCGTCTCCAAGAAGACGTCGACCTCGGCAGGATCGTAGCCACGCTTGGCCTCAGAGAAAGTCTGAGCCTGGATGTCTGCAGGGGTAATAGCCATAACAAGTCTCCTTTTTCATCGCCTCGGCGCTACACGCCCGACGTAAGTTACAAAGTCAGTTCTATACGAGTATACCTATAAGAAGCTGCAGAACCAGCCTCTGCACCAACTGCAACGCAATAATCGCAACGACCGGCGAAAAATCGATACCGCCCATCGGCGGAATGAAACGACGGAACAGGTTGAGCCACGGACCGCACACGCTATCGAGCACCGCAGCAATATCCTGAAGTAAACCACCCTGCTTCATGGGAATCCACGTCATAAAGCAGTAGACGACAATGAGCGTGGAATAGAAGTTGAACAGCGTGTTGACCAGCTGGACGATAGTGTAGATGTTGATGGGAATCTCCTCGTCTTGTCTTTACTTAAGGTAGCCGTCGGCACGAAGCTTCTTGAGATCGGAATCTTTGACCTCGCAACCGGCGGGCAGCACCATGAACACGCGGTCGCCTACCTCCTTGACCGTGGCGCCCAGACCGCAGGCAAAGCCGTAAGAGAAGTCCAAGACGCGCTTGGCAACTTCGGTGCGTACGCCCACAAAAATCAGTGCGACAGGCTGCTTGGTGCGAACGCGGCGCACCACGGTCTCCACGTCGTCATAGCTCTCGGGGCGCAGGACATAGGCCGGCAGTTGCGGCGTGGCGTTGATGATATTGCTCGCATAGGCCGAGGCATCGCTCGGTGCAGGCGCGGGTGCAGCGGCGGCACGGGCGCGGGTGTTCTCGGCGTAGCTCGACGGCGTGTCATAGGCACCAGGACGATAACCGCTCGCAACACTGTCCTGCGAGCGCGAAGGCGGGTTATACGTCGTGGCATGGCGGGAGTCATCGCCGACCAGCTGACCGGAGCGCGTATACACCGCGACCGACTCGGCCTCACCGCGACGCGTCTGACCAAGCAGGCCGTTGCTCGGCTCGTCTTGGGTGTAGAAGCCCTCGCCCGAAGCACCGCCGTAGCCGTTGCCCTGATAACTATCGTCATAGCCGTCATCGTAGCCGTAGTCGTCGTCCTGGCCATAACCCTGGTCGTAACCCTGCTGGCCGCCCAGGTGCATCTTATTTTTAATCTCGTCAAGGAAGCCCATGGTTGTGTCCTCTCGCGGTTTAGTGCAGGCGCCCCGATAATCAGTGCGCACTTCAGAGCCTTATTTTACTGCAAACTCCGGGCTAAATACTACCCTGCCCAGGCGAACGAGCGTAGAGCCCTCCTCAAGGGCAGGCTCAAAGTCCTCGCTCATGCCGCAGGAAAGCTCAGGCAGGTTCAAATCGGGATGCGCCGCCTCCAGCTCATCCCTCAGCTCACGAAGCCCCGCAAAGGTGCGGCGTGCCACATCCTTATTCCCCCGGGGCGCCATAGTCATAAGCCCCTGAGCGCAAATTCCCTCAAGTTCCGCAAGCTCACCCGCGGCGGCGCGAATCTCATCGGGCGAAAAGCCTCCCTTCGACTCCTCACCACTCACATTGACCTCAATGAGCACACGCTGGGGGCCGGCGAGCTCGCCTGCCTCAATCTTGCGGACAGCACGGCTCGAGATCGCCTGCGCCAGATGCAGCGAACCCACCGAGTGAATCAGCTCGGCTGAGCCCAGCACCGCATTGATCTTATTGGTCTGCAGGTTGCCGATCATATCGAAGCGCACCTCGGGCAGCTCCGGATGCTCCGCCAGACCCGTGAGCTTGCGAACCAGCTCCTGCGGGCGGTTCTCGGCAAAATGGCGATACCCCGCCTGGATGGCGGCAACGGTCTCATCGACACCAACGGTCTTGGACACGGCAATGAGGCTCGCGGCGTCGTGGGGACGGCCTGCGCGATCGAGCGCCGCATAAAAACGTTCCAGAATCTGCTCGCGGCGAGCGCGCATCAAGTCCAAATAGTTATCCATTGCCAATCGCCTCCGCTGACAGCCAAACAAGTAGTCCCATGCTAACGCAAGAGCGCGGCCCCGCATGTGCAAGGCCGCGCTCACTTAGGTATTTACAATCTTTCGACGAACGGGGTCACTTACTCCTCGTCGTCCTCGCCATCGTCCTCGTCCTCAAGATGATCGAGCAGGTAGCGAAGTCCCTCGCTGACCTCGTTAGCGGGCACCTTGGCAACGTAGCGCGCATCGACGGCGGGCCTCATGATGACGCCCTCGCCCGAAGGCACGCGCATGCTCTCGAGCTCGTCCTCGTCCGTGCGGGCGATATCGCCGGCAGTCATGCGCTGGCCGGTCAAAAGGAACGTCAGACGGCAGGCAGCATCGATGGAAATCGAGGCGATGCGATCGAGGTAGCGCGAAACCATGATGGCGCGGCGCAGGTCGTCATAGTTGCTATCGTCATCCATAAACTCGCCCGCGTCCATGCGGTTGAAGGTACGGAAGAACTTCTCGTACGCCGCATGCACCGGCTCGTCCTCGACGGCCAGGTTGCAGATGATGGACATGTCGTTGGTGACGAGCGCAGAAAGCGACGAGCCCAGCACCTGGTAGACGGCTTCGGCCTCGGCCTCGACCGTGCCGACAAGCTCCTTGGGCAGCGAGATGTCGGCCTTGATCATATGACGCGTGGCACGGCAGATCTGACGGACCTTATCGGTCATGCGTTGCAGGTTAAAGTCGACGTAGATAATCGTCTGCAGCAAGCGGAAGTCGGAGGCGACCGGCGACTGCGTGGCGATCAGGTTGTAGCACACGGCCTCCAAGTTGGCGCAGCGCGCGTCAATCGAAAGCGTGCGCTTCTTGGTCTTGGTGGCGAGCTTGCGGTCGTCGGTCACATAGGCCTTAACGGCATCGTGGAGGGCCAGATCGACGGCCTCGTAGATGCTCAGCATCTCGTGGCGGGCCTCGATGAGCTGACGGGAAAACAGTTTACGCATGGTTCACTCCAATCAGTTGGGTGCGGTCATGCCGCCCGCACAGTGAATACGCACCGGACCAGGTCCGATCGGCTTGGGACTAGTCGCACCGATCAGCCAAAGCGGCCGGTGATATAGTCTTCCGTCCGCGAGTCCACCGGGCTGGTGAAGATCGCGTCGGTTTGACCATACTCGATGAGCGTGGCAGGCTCACCGGCAACTTCCTGCAAGAAGAATGCGGTGTAGTCGCTGATACGAGCTGCCTGCTGCATTGAATGCGTGACGATGATGATCGTCATCTCGGGCGCCAGCTCGGCCATCAAATCCTCGACCTTGGAGACGGACGTGGGGTCGATGGCGGAGCAGGGCTCGTCCATCAGGAGGACATCGGGTTGCACCGCAAGCACGCGCGCGATGCACAGACGCTGTTGCTGACCGCCCGAGAGCGCCAAACCATCCTTGTTGAGCTGATTGGATACCTCTTTCCAGAGGTTGGCGCGCTTGAGCGATTCTTCCACGATGTCATCGAGGTCGCTTTTGCTAGTCACGCCCTGCAGACGAGGGCCAAAGGCGACATTCTCGTAGATGGATTTGGGAAACGGGTTGGGCTGCTGAAAAATCATGCCCACGCGGCGACGGAGGTCGACCGGGTCGACGCCCTCGGCATAGATATCGTTGCCGTCGAGCGTCATGGTGCCCTCGACGCGCGTACCCTCGATCAGGTCATTCATGCGGTTGATGCAGCGCAAAAACGTCGACTTACCGCAGCCCGAAGGGCCAATGAAGGAGGTAATGGCGTTTTTGGCGATGTTGAGGTCGAGCCCCGTCAGCGCATGAAAGTCACCGTACCAAAAGTTGAAATCCTTGGCCGTAATGGCCGCTTGCTCCAGCGTGGGAGCGGACTGATAAACGGACATGGGACTCCTTAACTAGCGACGCTTGCGCGACAGGAAGCGCGCAAACAGGTTGAAGGCCAGAATGATCACCATCAGCAAGAGCGCGGTGCCGTAGGCTGCGTTCATGTTGATGCCGTCGTTGGCAAGCAGGTACAGGTGAACGGTCATGGGGCGGCCGGAATCGAGCGGCGAGATAGGTAGATTGATGGCCTGACCCATGGTGTAGAGCACCACGGCGGTCTCGCCAATGGCACGGCCGATGGCAAGGACAATGCCCGTGGCAATACGGCCAAAGGCAGAAGGAAGCACGATCTTGGAGACAACCTGCCACTTGGTGGCGCCCAGGCCATACGCGCCCCAACGGATATAGCGCGGAACGGCCCGAATGGCCTCTTCGGTGGTGCGCATGACGATGGGAAGCATCAAGAGCGCAAGCGCCAGAGCGGCCGAGACCATCGAAAGGCCCAGACCCATAGCCTCGACAAACAAGGCGTAGCCAAACAGGCCCATAACGATGGAGGGCACCGAGGCCAAAGCGTCAGCAGCGTAGCGAATGAGCTCAACGATCTTGCCCTGCTTGGCGTACTCGGCCAGATAGACGGCTGCCAGCACAGCGATCGGCGTGCAGATAAGCATGGCGAGCGCCGTCACATAGACGGTCGAGACGATCGTGGGCCAAATACCGCCCTCGGCGTTGACGCCCTGGGGCCAACCAAAGATAAAGTCGAGCGAGATGTGTGGCAGGCCGTTGATGACCACGTAGGCGATGATAGCGACCAGCACCAGCGTGGTGATGTATGCCGCGGCACGGAACACGCCAAGCATGATCTTGTTGGACAGGTCCTTGTTGATGCGGCCCTTCTTGCCGTGGGAAAGGGCACGCTTGATGCGCTCGCGCGACGAGGTCGTATCGACCGTCGTGTCAACGGAATCGGACATAGCCTACCCCCTCTTCTTCTTGGAAACCAGGCGGACGATGCCCACCAGCGTGGCGGAAATGATAAACAGGACCACGCCCATGCCGAACAGCGCCGAGCGATGCAGACCCGAGGAATAGCTCATGTCGAGCGCAATCTGGCTCGTGAGCGTCGAGATGGGGCTCGCAATGCTGTCGGGAATAACCGGGGCGTTACCCACGACCATGAGCACGGCCATGGTCTCGCCGATGGCACGGCCCATACCCAGCACGATGGCATCCACGATACCCAGCTTGGCGGCAGGTAACACGACCTTATAGATAGTCTGCCACTTGGTGGCGCCCATGGCATACGATGCCTCGCGAATGCCCATGGGAATGGAATTGAGAGCATCGATGGTAAGCGTCGTGATGGTGGGCACGATCATAATGGCGAGCACGAACCACGCCGTCAGCGCGCCAAAACCAAGACCGCCGGTCAGTTGTGCGATAAACGGGCGGATTATGATCATGCCAAAGAAGCCATAGATGATAGAAGGGATGCCGGCCAACAGGTCAACGGCAGGGCTGATGAGCTTGCGCACGCGCTTGCTGGCGATCTCGACCAGATACACGGCCGTGCCCACGCCTAGGGGCACACCCATGGCGAGCGCACCGACGGTCACCAGACCCGAGCCGGCAAGCAGCGACACGATGCCGTAGTGGCCCTCAGAGGGCGCCCACGTAAAGCTAAAGAAGTCCGCCAGACCGATGTCGGTAAAGACGGGCAGCGCCGAGTACGTGGTAAAGACAAAAATCAGGATGACGGTAACAACCGCCAAGAACGCGCAGGCAAAGAAAATCCACTGCAGCGCCTTCTCCTTGATATAGGTGCTGCGCGATACGAGCGCCAGCTCGCGCTTCTTGGGCGCCTGAGCATTCTGCTCAGTCTGGGAGTTTTCCTGTGCTTCCATGCTACTCACTCCCCTTCTCGTCGTTGGTGACGGGAATAAAGCCCGCCTCGCGAATCTGCTTGTCCATCTTTTCGGACGTCACGTAGTCGATGTAATCTTGTGCCTGCTGCGAAGGCGCACCCTTCACAAAGAAGTAAAGGTCGCGCGAGATGGGATAGCCGCCGCTCGCGACCGTCTTCTCGGACGCCTCAACATGATTGACCGAGACGGCCTTGACCGAGGTCTTGGCGTTGAGGCTATCGACGAAGCCCAGCGAAATGTAGCCAATGGCACCGCGCGAACGAGATACCACGTCGCGCACCTGGCCCGTGCCCGAAAGAACGGCCGAGCGGCGATCGAACGGGGTGCCGTCCATCACGATGGTGCGAAAGGCCTCACGCGTGCCAGACGCCTCGTCTCGGTTGATGACCTGAATCTTCAGGTCCTCGCCACCGACCTCTTTCCAATTAGTAATCTTGCCGGCATAGATATCGCGGAGCTGCTCGGTCGAGAGGCTATCGACGGGGTTGTCTTCGTTCACGATGACCGCGATACCGTCGTGGGCAATGACGATGGGAGTCAGGCCCAAATCCTGTTCGTCGGCATTGAGTCCACGGGAGGAGCTGGCGATATCGGCCGTGCCAGCGCTGACGGCTTCGATGCCAGCGGAAGAGCCCAAACCGGAAACGAGCACGTCGATGCCGGTCTCCTCCTTAAAGCCCTCTGCCGCAATTTCGGCGATAGGAAGGCAGGTCGTGGAGCCGGCCACGGTAATGGAAGAGGCAGAAGATCCCGAAGAACAGGCGCACAGCGTAAGCGTAAGCACAGCGGCGCTCAGGACCGATACGATCTTTCTCATAGCATCACGCCGATCGCAGCATGGCGCCCACAGGTGCCGTCCTCGTTACGGTAGGAATAAAAGCGGTCGTTCTGACGCACAGTCGAAAGCTGGGTATCCACGATATTATCCGCGTCCACACCGGCATCTACCAGCGCCTCACAAATGGCAGCGGAAAGATCGAGCATACGAGAGGCACTCGCATCGATGCAAGAGAACTCGACGGCAAAGCGATCCATGAGTTCCTGGGATACCTCATATTCGTCAGCCAAGATATGGGGGCCGATATAGGCGGAAACGTCGCTCGCATCGCAGCCGGCAGCATCGCAAAGCGCCTGGCACGCCTTGGCAGAAATACGTGCAATCGTGCCCTTCCAACCGGAGTGCACCACGGCAAATCCGCCAGGGGCCACCAGCACCACGGGAACGCAGTCGGCAAAGCAGAGCAGCACGGGCACGTCATGGGCCGTACAGACGATGGCATCGCAGCCCTCGGCAATCTGCTCGCGAACAGCCTCAAGATCGTCGGCACCGTTCGAAGTCACCGTAACGATATGGTCACCATGTACCTGATTGGGCACGAGCAGATTATGCTCGCACTCAGTGGCGCCCATAGCTTCGAGCGCTCGACGACGATTTTCTTGAACAGCAAAGGGGTCATCGCCTACATGCGAGCCCAGGTTGAGCGAGGAGTACGCATCTTCAGAAACGCCACCGGTGCGCTCGGTAAAGGCAAAGCGGACATCGGATGTCGCGCCCTCCACCAACGTAACTCCATCATGGTCGACACGCGAAACGTTGTCCGCACGTGCTGCCATACTAAAGCCTCCTAATAACACAAGTACCGCGGCGTCGCCGCGCAGTCCGCGTTTATACGGCTGTCATACTTCCTTAAAAGGATACCCGCAGCGGTAGGGACCAAACGTAAAGGGAACGTAAGGAGATTGGAGGCTTTCGTTTACAAACGAGAAACAAAACGGGGTGCATCCAAATGGACACACCCCGTGCAGGTCGTTGAGAAAAACGAACTAGAAGCTACCGCGCTTCAGGAAGTCGGGAAGCTCGAACTGGTCGTTGCCAAAGTTGGGCAGCTCGGTACCACCGACGTTGCGGGTCGGAGCAGCCTGAGCCGGGCTGGCAGCCGGGGCGGTGCGCTGCGGCTCAGCGGAGGCAGCGGCCTTGCTCTGAGACTGCTGAGCAGCAAAGAGCTCATCCTGACGGTTGACGTTGGAGTCGGAGAAGCCCGTAGCGATGACGGTGATACGCACCTGATCGCCCAGGGACTCGTCGACAACGGTACCGAAGATGATGTTGGCCTCGGGGTCGACGGCGTTGGCGACAACGTCGGCGGCGTCGCTGATCTCCTGGATGCCCAGGTCCTTGGAACCGGCGATGGAGAGCAGCACGCGCGTGGCACCATCGATGGAGCTCTCGAGCAGCGGGCTGGAGATGGCCTGCTGGGCAGCGTCGACGGCACGAGTATCCCCAGAAGAGGTACCGATACCCATCATGGCGGTACCGGCCTGCTTCATGATGGTCTTAACATCGGCGAAGTCCAGGTTGATGATACCGGGGACGGTGATGAGGTCGGTGATGCCCTGGGTGCCCTGGGAAAGGACGCCATCGGCAATCGCGAAGGCCTCGAGCATGGTGGTCTTCTTCTCGGCGATGTCGAGCAGCTTATCGTTAGGAATGACGATCATGGTGTCGACGCAATCGGAGAGGGTCTTGATGCCCTCCTCGGCGCTCTTCTTACGCTTGCGGCCCTCGAAGGTGAAGGGCTTGGTCACGACGGCGACGGTCAGTGCGCCGACCTCGTTCATCGCGATATCGGCAACGATGGGAGCAGCGCCGGTACCGGTGCCGCCGCCCTCGCCGCAGGTGATAAACACCATGTCGGCGCCAGCGAGCGCCTCGGCGATGTCGTCGCGGGACTCATCGGCAGCCTTGCGGCCAACCTCGGGATTGGCGCCGGCGCCCAGGCCGCGGGTAAGGTCGGTGCCGATGTGCACCTTGATATCGGCATCAGAGATCGCGAGTGCCTGAGCATCGGTGTTGATGGCAACAAACTCGACGCCGCGGATGCCCTCTTCGATCATTCGATTGACCGCGTTGGTACCGCCGCCGCCGACGCCGACCACCTTAATGACGGCAAGGTAGTTGTTGATCTCTGTCTCGTGCATGTCGGTCCTCCGAACAAAGGTTATAGCCATAGCATGGGTCGACCCCTGCGCACATTAACCTTCAGGTTGAAAGTAAATGCAAAGGTAAACCGTATTATGTTTGCACATTATGAACGTATCAGTCAAATAATTGACCGTGAAAACCAAACAAACCAGATAAACGGCGTGGTATGGCCCCTCAACAAAGCATCAACCAGCGCTACGAGGTCGGAGCATTCCTAAATGTGTAGTTGCCCGGAGAGCGCACATTGATATACGTTACGCCCTCTACCTGCGAAAGCAACTTGGTGACTACGCGTTCCTTCTTGGCGATATCGCCCGAATCGCCCAGCGACACCTCAATGCCGTTATTGAGGTTTGCCGAGATGGCTTCGACCGAAGGCGTGGAAATATCCTTGACTTGTCCCAAGAACTCGCTCGAAAAACCACGCACATAATCCAGGCCGGCCTTAACGGCTTTGGAGTTCACCGCCTGGCCGGAAACCGGAGCGACATCCGCCGAGACATCAGTCAACAACACCGCGCCATAATGCTTGGCGAGCGCCAGCGCGGCATCGATTCCGGTCAAGGTATTTGAGCCCTGCCCTGTCGTGATGACGTTGCCCTGGTCGTCCACTTCGACCGACGTCGACAGCGGGGCGATCCAGGTGTCATCGTCTCCGATAGCCCAGGCAAGGTCGTCGGAGCTGATATACGCAATGGCGATAACTTTACGCTCCGTCGGCGTGATGATAAGCGTATGGGGAAACTGGCGCTGGACATCCACGCCCGAAACCCACGGGTTCTGCTTGAGATCCTCGGTAATCTGGTCGGGATCGACGTTAAAAAGCGACGTTCCCTCGGGCAAGTCGATCAGCTGGATAGCATCGTGCTTCGTCACATGCTCGCTGCCTTGAATCTGAATATCAGTGGCAGTAAACAGTCCAGAGTTGATCACCACGATGGCAACGACGACGAGCACGGCCAAGACGGCCAGAACGCCGCCCACGATTTTGCCTTTGCCTGTAACGACAGAAGCGGCGTCTGATGTTTTATTTGCCATCGCTCCAAGTGAAGATAACGGGTTGAAACCTTTTTTACTCGAAGGCTTCTTGGCGGTAGCCGGCACCGATGTCAGCGAGCGCGGTTTCGATGCGCCCAGCGTGCGACCTGGACGCGCCGCTTTAGTTCCCGTCGAGGGCTTGGGAGCCGCCATGGGACGGGCAGGCTTGGCGCCCATAACAGGCTTTGACGTCATCGAGGGACGCGAGGACTTTTTTGCGGCCGGACGATTACCGAGCTGCGAGCCGACGACCGGACGACTGGTCTGTCGAGCATACCCGACAGACTTAGAGTGCGCGACGGTATTGCGTTGAGGTTTGGCAGGCGCGCCGGAACGCCCTCCGGCGCGGCGGAAGGTGGGTTTCGATGCTCTAGAAGCCGAGGAATTTAACTTCCGGTCTGAGCTCGATGCCATACGCCTCCCTCACCTTTCCGTGCACATGTCTAATAACCGCGGCAACGTCATCGGCCGAGGCAGTTCCGTTATTAACGATAAAATTAGCGTGAACGGGCGAAACTTCCGCGCCGCCAATCGAAAAACCCTTTAATCCACAATCCTCGATAAGCTTGCCCACACTCGCATCGGGCGGGTTGCGAAAGACAGACCCGCAGGATGCGCGACCCATGGGCTGCGTACGCTTGCGCCTTGTAAGGTACCGCTCCATGCGCTCGCGAATGTCGGCCTTGGGCGCCGGTTTAAGCTTGAACACGCACTCGAGGATGATCTCATTGCGGGGAAGGCTACATTCGCGGTAGTCCCAAGTGATCTCGGACCCCGCATAATGCTTGATACCGGATGCCGGGTCAAACGTTACGACATCCTCAACCAGCGAGCCAATCCACTCGGTCCGTGTGCCGGCATTCATGGATATCGCACCGCCGACCGAACCAGGAATGCCAACGGCAAACTCAAGGCCCGAGAGGCTACGCGACAGGGCATCGTTGACCAGGCGCGCAAACATCACGCCCGCACCGACCGTCAGCGTACAACCGTCATCGGCAACAACCGTGCGCTGAAACTCACGTCCGAGCGAAATGACGGCACCGCGATAACCGCCATCGGCAACCAGCAGATTGGAGCCCTTGCCGATGATGACCCACGGCACCTGCTCGCGATCGAGCACCGCCACGGCGCGGCGGAGGGCATGATAGCTATGGCACGTCACAAAGAGGTCGGCCTTGCCGCCGATACGATAGCTCGTATGACGCGCAAGGCGCTCGTCCTCGATCACATCCGTGTCGATCATGCCCGAGAGCGCCATGACGGCGTTAAACAGACCCATTAGACTTAAGCGTCTTTCTTGGCAGTCAGATACTCAATGAACTCGGGACCGACGGTCGTAACGTCGCCGGCACCCATGGTGAGCAGCAGGTCGCCCTCGCCCACCATCTGCTCGAGCTCCTGATTGAGCTCAAGACGGCTGGAGCAGTACACGACCTCCTTGCCAGGATGCTTGGCGCGCACGGTATCGGCGAGCATCTTAGAGGTGACACCCGGAATGGGCATCTCGCCAGCCGAGAACACATCAATCAGCAGCAGTTTATCGGCATTGGCAAATGCATCGGCAAAGTCGTCGCACAGGGCCTGCAGGCGCGAATAGCGGTGCGGCTGGAACACGACATCGACGTGCTTGTAGCCCAGCGAGGAAGCGGCAGCAAGCGTCGCCTTGATCTCGGTGGGGTGATGGCCGTAATCATCGACCACGGTGATGCCATCGATATCGCCCACGTGGGTAAAGCGACGGCGGACGCCCTCAAAGCTCGAGAGCGCCTTGGCGGCGGCGTCGATGTCAAGGCCCAGGACATGGGCGACGGTGAGCACCGCCGTGGCGTTAAGCATGTTGTGGCGACCGGGGTTGCTCTTGATCTCCACAGCATGCTCAGTGCTGTCCTCAAAGCGAACGATAAAGTCACTCTGGATGCCCTTGACATCCGGGTGCACGCAGACGATGTCGTTGCTCTCGGCAAAGCCGTAGGAAAGCACGTGACGGCCCGTCGACTTGGCGAGCTCGACCAGATGCGGGTCCTCGCCGCAGACGATGACGGTGCCGTCCTCGCCCACCAGGCTCATGAATTTGGCGAAAGTTGCCTCGATCTCCTCGATACCCGAGTAGTGATCGAGGTGGTCGGCCTCGACGTTGGTCACAATGACCACGTTGGGGTTCAGGAACAGGAAGGAGCTGTCGGACTCGTCGGCCTCGGCGACAAAGTAGTCGCCCGAGCCGTTCTTGCCGTTCGTGTCATAGCCCTCGACGATGCCGCCGATCAAGAAGCTCGGATCCAGACCCATGCGGTCGAGCATGGTGGCGCACATCGAAGACGTGGTGGTCTTGCCATGCGTGCCGGCAACAGCGACGGTGGTGTAGCCGTGGCCCAAAGCAGAGAGCATCTTGGCACGGGGCCACACGGGAATACCCAGCTCGCGAGCGCGCACGAGTTCAGGGTTGGACTCCGGAATAGCGGTGGACACAACAACCACGTCGGGCTTGACCTCGTCGATCGTGGCTGCCTCATGGCCCACATGCACCTTCACACCAGCGCGTGTAAGCTGGCGGATATAACGTGACGTCTTAAGGTCGGAGCCGGTAACGGCATAACCGCGCTCGTGCAGAACGAGGGCGATGCCGCTCATGCCGGCGCCGCCGATACCGATAAAGTGGGCGCTCTTAAACTCGGGCGCGGAGGTTGCAGTCTGGGAATCAGCCATGTGCTCGTGTACTCCTTGCGTAAACACTGCCTGTAACCCGTTAACTGTACCGCACCTACCGCATCAGCGCGAGGGCGACCGACGATATCCCGTCTAACTAACGCAAACCCTCTACCGCATCGGCCAGAAGAGCGGCGGCCCTATCCTGAGCCAGACCACGCGCCGCCTGACGCATGACGTCGCGCTCTGCCGCGTCATCGACCAGGTGCAGCAGCTCATCGGCAAAGGCAGAACCGTCGATATCGGCATCGGCACAGAGCACGCCGGCCCCGGCGTCGACCAGATAACGGGCATTGGTGGTTTGGTGGTCGGCCGTCGCATGCGGATACGGCACGAGTATCGAGGGCACGGCGAGCGCAGCGATCTCGGCCACGCTCGATGCACCCGAACGCGAGAGCACCAAATCGGCAGCAGCCAGCATATCGCCCATGTTGTCGATGTAAGGCTGGACGCGGTAACGCTTCGCCTCCTCGGGCGTCAGCGCCAAAGCGCGCTCGGTCTCCTCAAAGCCGTCGGCACCCGTCGAATGCAACACATAGAGGTTCTTGCGCGAAAGCAGCTCGTTTTTGAGCGAAACCGCGCGCTCGTTGAGGTGCTGGGCGCCAAGTGAACCGCCAAAGACGAGCAGCAGCGTAGCGTCCTCGGGAATGCCAAGTGCCTTGCGGCCGCGAGCGCGATCGCCCTCGATCACCGAGCGACGTACGGGGTTGCCGGTCATGAGCACGTGGTCAGGGTCACCTTCGCGCTCAAAGACCGAGCGCGCTGCCGGCACCGAGATGCACACGCGAGCGGCGTGGGAGTTCATCATCTTGTTGGCCAGGCCCGGAACAGAGTTCTGCTCATGTAGCAGATACGGAACGCCTGCGCCCTTGCACCACCCCAGCAGCGGAACCTCGACATAGGCACCAAAACCGATGGCAGCATCGGGCTTGCCGACCTTTGAGAAATGACTGGCGAGCGCACGCTTGGCCTTGTTGACACGCCACAGCGAGGTCAGCGCCGTCCAGGGACGGGAGCGGTCGAAGCCCGTGACCGTAATGGGCACAAAATCAAACCCAGCCTCGGGGACCAGACGACCCTCGAGCTTGCGCGACTGGCCCACGAACACAACGTGGTGGCCACGGTCATGCAGCTCCTCGGCCAAAGCGAGCGCGGGGTTAATGTGTCCTGCCGTGCCGCCGGCTGCAATAGCAACGGTCATCTTATCGGTCATGGTAGTCCCTTCGTACACGCGGTCCCTGGTCGTCGGTGCGCAAACGCGCCGACGGGTCCGAGTTCAAATCGATTCGATTATATCCGCCGCCCGCGCTGCGAGGGCTGGGGCGCTGCGGACGACCTTGCGGCGCCGTTCGCTGACGCGGACGGGCTGCCAGCTCGGTCGCAGAGCCATCCAGAACGGTAAAGCCGTTACGCGAAGATCGCTCGCCGCGTACGTGGGGCACGCCGGCGGTACTCTCATCCATAACGGCAAAGCTCTCGCGGCGACGGTCGTACTCATCGCGGCGGGCGCTCTCGTACGAAACGCGCAGGATCAACCCGGCAAGCATAAGCGACACAATAATCGACGAACCGCCGTAGCTAATAAACGGCAACGGTTTGCCCGTCATGGGAAACACGTTGAGGATGCCCAGCGCGTTAATCAAAAACTGCACCGCGAGAATGACCGCGGAGCCAGACGCCATAAGCGCGCCCCGACGATCGGTCGCCTGCTCGGCAATGCGAAACGCCGAGTAGATCAGCATCGCAAACACCAAGAAGAACAGCACGGTTCCGACAAAGCCGACTTCCTCGCCAATGATGGCCAGGATGTAGTCATTGTGCGCCTCGGGCAGATACGAGTACTTCATGGTTGAGTTGCCGATGCCACGGCCGAACAGACCGCCCGAGGCAAAGGCCATGATGGCAAGCGTGGCCTGATAGCCGTCACCATACTCGTCAGCCCAAGGGTTCAAGGCAACCTGAATACGCACCATACGGTACGGCTCTGCGACAAGTGCAATCACGATCACGAGAATGCCGAAGATTAGCACGCCGATGATAAATCTCGGGTCGAGACCCGCAAACAACGCCATGCACATGAGGGTCAACAGGATGATCAGGACGGTACCGAAATCGGGCTGGATAAAGATCAGAAAGAGCGAAATACCCAGGTAGATGCCCATCTTGCGAAGGAATTCGTTGATGTTGCCACCAGGCGAAAAAAAGCGATCAAGCATGATGGCCGAATACGCAATGGCAAATGGCTTTAAAAACTCGGAAGGCTGGAACTGAATACCGGCGATGTTGAGCCAGCGCGTGGCGCCACGGCTGCCGCTGCCCACCAAGAACACCAGAAACAGTAGCCCTATCATGCCGATAAGGAAGATCCTAAGCACGTCCTCCCCAAACCAGCTGTCCGGCAAAACGCGCACGATGGCAATCAGCGCCAGAACACCAACCACGGCAAACGCGGCCTGTCGACCCAGGAAAAACGTCGCCGAGCCATTCTCGTGCAGCGCCTCGACCGAAGACGCCGAGTACACCATCAGCAGACCAAAGCACACCAAAGTAAACAGGCAGGCCATAAATATCAGACGGGGGCGCATGATGCGGGCGGGAACGCCGGCAATATAGCGTTCACTAAACGACTGCCCGCCGCGACCGGAACGCGGTGTGCTACGCCGCGAGGAAGCGCGGTCCGAGTCGGGCCTCCTCATACCTTGTCGGGGGCTCTCCTCTCTCACCGGCAACCCCTATTCCATTTGCGATTTCGCTGCAGCGGCAAGCTGAGCCACGTAGTCCTTAAACACGCGGCCGCGCTCCTCATAGCCCGAGAACTCATCGAACGAAGAGCAGGCAGGAGAAAGTAAGATCACGTCGCCACGGCTCGACAGCGAACGGGCGACGTCCACGGCATCGCGCAGGTCATCCGCCTGGGCAATATCCACATCGCCATCGACATCGGCCTCGTCCATAGCGGCGGTGAAACGCTCGCGCGCATCGCCAAAGCAGACGACCGAGCGTACGTTATCCATAACAACGCGCGCGAAGTCCGTGAGCGGCGTGCCCTTATCGTGGCCGCCGAGCAGCAAGATCACGTCGTCATCGGGAAATGCCGTCAGCGCCTTCTCGACCGCATCGGTGTTGGTCGCCTTGGAATCGTTGACGTAGCGCACGCCGTCAATCTCGCCACACGGCTCCACGCGATGCTCGAGCGGCTGGAACGAGGCCAGACCGCGGCGGACACCATCGACATCGGCACCGACGGCCAGAGCAGCCGTGGCGGCACATAAGGCATTGATGACATTGTGATGGCCCGAGATCTTGAGCTCGGACGTGGCGACAAGCTGAGTCTCGACGCCCTTCAGGCGCACGACCATTTTGCCGTCGCGCACAAAGGCGGCGTCTGCACCCTCGGGCTCGTCAAAAGCGACCTTGCAGATGCGGCGACCCGGCGTATAGATGTACTCATCGAACTCGTGAATGCCGGCGTCTTCGACGTCGACAACCACCAGATCGTCATCGACCATATTGTCAAACAGTTTGATCTTGGCAAGCGCATAGTTCTTATGGCTCTTATGCCAACCCAAGTGGTCGGGAGTGATGTTGAGCAGCACTGCCACGCGAGGGTGGAGCTCGGTGGTCGTAGCAATCTGATAGCTCGAGAGCTCAGCCACAAACCACTCGTTGTGGGCTCGTCCGTCAATCTCGTTGACCGGCGGCTCGCCGATGTTGCCGACAGCTACGCTGGCCTCGCCGGCAGCCTTGAGCAGATAATCAGTCAGCGACGTGGTGGTCGTCTTGCCGTTGGTGCCCGTGATGGCAATCCAGTTATCGGGCGACAGGCGATAGGCAAACTCGGGCTCACCCATAATCTGGGCGGCATGCTCGCGCCCGGCCTTAAAGAAGCCCGAGAACTCCGAGATGCCCGGGCACGTCACGCATACGTCATAGGCGCCCTCGACCTGTTCGGTCCCATAGACAAACGACGCACCAGCAGCCTCGAGCGCACGCGTGGCGTCATTGGGCTCAGAGGTGCCGCCGCCATACACGGTAACGGCGCTTACGCGCTCTGGATGTGCCAGCGCCCAGCGGGCGATATCGAGACCGGATTTGCCCTGACCCAAAACGAGCAGGCTAAAGACTTCAGCAAGAGGCATGAAAGACCACTATCCCAACTGGAAGAACAGAGCAAGGCCAACGGCACCAAATGCCGCAGCGATAATCCAAAAACGGATGACGACCTTGGTCTCGGCCCAACCCTTCTTTTCGAAATGATGATGGATGGGCGCCATAAGGAAGACGCGCTTGTGCGTAAAGTGGAAGTAGACAACCTGAATCATGACCGACAGGGTCTCAACGATAAACAGGCCGCCGATGATGAGGGAGACGACCTCGGTGTTAGTCATGATGGACGTACAGGCAAACGCGGCACCCAGAGCAAGCGAGCCGGTATCACCCATAAAGATGCTCGCCGGATAGCAGTTGAACCACAGAAAGCCCAAGCAGGCACCGGCACACGCGGTGCAGAAGATGGACAGGTTCACGTCTCCGTGCAGAAACGCCATGGCAGCCATGGCGAGCATGGCGATCATGGAGGTGCCGCCAGCAAGACCGTCAAGGCCATCGGTCAGGTTCACGGCATTAGAAAGACCGGCAATCATCAGCCAGCAAAAGACAATATAGAGCCACGGGAACGAATAGCCGCAGATGGTGGTCGAAAGCACGCCAAGGTCGATCGTCAATCCACCGGGGAAACGAATCTCGGGGGCGACGCCGCACCAGTTGACGGCAAGTACCGTAAAGGTGACACAGATAATGGTTAGGCCGATCATCTTGGCATGGGGCGTCAGACCAAGCGAGCGCCCATGCGTAACGGAGGTCAGGTCGTCGATCAGGCCCAGCACGCCGGTCGCCAGCGTGGCGAGCAGCACGAGTACGAGCTCGGTGGTGAGCTTGCCCATCAGCAGGCAGGTCAGCGAGATCGCGACGAGGATGACAACGCCACCCATGGTGGGCGTTCCCTGCTTAACCAAATGACGCTTGGGGCCGTCGGCACGAACCTGCTGGCCGATACCCTCGACCTTGAGCAGCTTGATCCACCACGGCATGAGCAGCAGCGCAATGGCTGCGGCGATGCCAAGCCCCAAAAAAGCCTGATACGTTGGATACGAGGGATTGCCGAACATGGGCTAGCACACACCTTCCACAAAGCGGTCGAGCTCAACAAAGCGGGAACCCTTGACCAGTACAACATCATGTTTTTCAAGCGCGCCGCCCATGCGGTCGAGCACCTGCTGATAATCGGAGAACACCTGGATGCGGTCCTCGTCCATGCCCATCATGCGTGCGGCATCGGCCATAAGCTGGGCCAGCTCACCACCCACGCACGCCAGCATGTCGAGCTTCTTGGCAGCGGCATAGGCGCCCACGAGCTCATGCATGCGAGGAGCCTCATCGCCCATCTCGCCCATCTCGCCCAAGATCGCCATGCGAGACCCCGTGCAGGAAAGCGAACACAGTAGATCGAGGCCAGCAGCCATGGATTCGGCGCTGGCGTTATAGGAATCGTCAATGACGCGGGCACCGCTCTTGGCGCGTTTGATCTCCTGGCGGTGACCGGTGATCGTAAGACCCCTAAAGGCAGCATCGATCTGCTCGGGCGTCACGCCCAGGCGATAGGCAACCGCGGCGGCCTTAACGGCATTCGGAACGGACTGCACGCCGGGGATGGCAAGCATGGTATCGATTGTCTCGCCCTGACCAAAATCGAGAGTAAAGACCGGACGGCCCTCGTCATCAGCTCGAACGTCGCGGGCACGGACCTCATCATCGTCCGAGACGCCGGCCAGCATCACATCGATACCAGCAGGCTGGGCGAACGTATCGCGAATGAACGGCGTAAAGTCGTCCTCACCGCCCAAAACCAGCAGCGGCAAGAAGTCGCCGGCGGCGCACATACCCTGGACAATCTCGGCCTTAGCGCGGGCGATGTTCTCGCGGCTGCCCAAAATGCCGATGTGAGAGGTGCCGATCTTGCTCACGATGGCAAGGTTGGGATTGGCGGATTGGGACAGGCGCTCAATCTCGTGGAAATGGTTCATGCCCATCTCGAGCACCAGGACCTCGGTATCGGCCGGAGCGGAAAGCACCGTGAGCGGCATGCCGATCAGGTTATTGAAATTGCCCTTGGTGGCCCAGACGCGATAGCGCTTGGCGAGCACAGCGGCGAGCACGTCCTTGGTCGTCGTCTTGCCGATGGAACCGGTAATACCAACGACCAGGCAGCCAAGCTCCAGGCGGTACGCGTGCGCCAAACGCAGCAGAAACTCCTCGGGATCATCGGTCAGCAAGATGGCACAGCCCCTGTCCTGCGCCAGCAAGACCAGCTCGGCCTCGGGCTCACGCGTCATCACGACGGCGCCGGCACCCGACTGGACGGCACGGGAAGCAAAATCATTGCCGTCGACGTTTTCACCGGGAAAGGCGACGAAAATCGTCCCTTCCTCGACCTGGCGCGAGTCGATAACGCACCCGCGGCATACCCGATCGACTTCTCCCGTCACGGTTCGGGCCCCTGTTGCGGCCGCGAGGTTGTTGACGGCGATCTCTATCATTGCAGCTCCCCTGTAAACCTAATAATGCTATCGGCGTATTGTATCCCAGCGCCGCGCATGCGTGGTGCAGGGCATGTGAACACCCCTCATATGGGACAACAAACCACGCCCCAAAGATTGTAACCCCCTACTTCGTGCGCGGGATGCCCAGCACGTCGAGCGCGTTGGCCATAATGGACTGGAACGGCACCGCAGCGGCATCTGAGCCGCTCGGCGTTCCGTCGAGCGTGATATAGCACAGCACCTTGGGTGATTGTGCCGGCGCAAAGCCCATAAAGGACGACATGTAGTTCTCCTTGAGGTAGCCGCCGTTCTCGTCGGCACGTTCGGCCGTGCCGGTCTTGCCCGCCACGTCATAGCCGTCAACTGCGCCGCCAACGCCCGTGCCTTCAGACACGACCGTCTGCATGCACGATGTCACCTGGGATGCTGCATCCTCAGAAATCGCACGCTCGCCTTCGCCCCAGTCCTTCTCGTCGCCTTTGCTGGACTTATAGAAGTGCGGGGTCATCATCACGCCGCCGTTAGCGATGCCGCCCACGGCACGTGCGATCTCAATCGGCGAGACAGACAGCGCCTGTCCAAAGCTCATTGAGCCCAGCGTGGCGCCGTCATACTGGTCACGCTCCTTGACGATGCCCAGGCTCTCGCCCGGAAAATCTACACCAGAGCTGTGACCGATGCCCCACTTGTCCACATAGGCGGCAAAGTCGTCGGCACCGATCTTGCGCCCCACCAGGACAAAGCCCACGTTGGACGAACGGCGCATCATCTCGCGCACATCCATGGTCATGGCATAGTCGCGCTTGTCGGCATCGGTGACGGTATCGTCGCCCACCTTGATGCTCGCCGGCACCTCAAACGACGTACTCGATCGCACGACGCCCAAGTCGAAGCCGGCGCCCGCCACGAGTGTCTTAAAGACCGAGCCGGGCTCGTAGGCGTCGGTAACCAGGCGCAGGTTCATATCCTCGGTCTTGGCGTTTTCCAAATCGGTCTGGTCGTAGGTCGGATACGAGCAGGCTGCCAAGATCTCTCCTGTCGTAGGATCGGTGACCAGCGCCGAGCCGTTCTTGGCCTTAGTCTTCTCAACTGCCTCTGCCAGGGCATCCTCGGCCGCACGCTGGATATTGACGTCGAGCGTCGTCACGATATCAACGCCGTCGACCGCAGCCACCTTTTTATAGGCACCGCCCGCGATATAGCTGCCGTCCCTCGCGCGCTCGCGTACGAGAGAACCGTTCGTGCCGGTCAGAAGCTTGTTGTATTGCTTTTCGAGACCAGTCAAGCCGTCGTTGTCTACATTCACTACACCCAGCACCTGCGATGCCAGATTGCCGTATGGATATACGCGCTTCATGGCCTGCTCAAAAAGCACGCCGGGCAGGTTCTTCTTCTCCAGCGCCACAGCATCGTCTTCGTCCACCTGGCGCTTGATATACACCCAGGTTCCATCGGACTCGACGAGCTTGCGGCAGGTCTTTTTATCGATTCCAGTTGCCTTGACCAGCGCCGACACCGTCTTGTCAACGTCCTCGACAAGCTGCGGGTTCACGGCGATGTTGCGACATTCGACCGACGACGCCAGCACGTTACCGTTGCGGTCGTAGATGGTGCCACGTTTGGCATAGAGGGTCTGCGCAAGCAGGCGACGCGCATCGGCACGCTCGCGCAGTTTATCGGCTTCGACAATTTGATAGTCGGCAAGGCGAAAGACGCCCAAGCCCAAGCCAAGCCCGATGAATCCCATGACGGCTTTGCGGCGAGGCAGCGGCGTGCCCGTGAGCCATTCGGTCGACGAACTCTTGCGCGACCTGGTGTTATGCACTTGAGGGCCACCCGAGCCGCGAAGTCGCGACGCCGGGTCGTTGCCACGGGACCGCCCGGCGTTGTAAGATTGCCGACCCGTTCCTTGATAACCAGAACGTCCCCGCGACGAGGGACGTCCAGAACCGCGGCCCCCATCGGAACCGCGGCGATAGTCATTTGTCATACTCAGCTACCGTCTTGCTACTGAGCGGTCGCGGTCGCGTTGGCGCCCGCGGCTGCATCCTGCGAAAAGTCAAGTGTAACGCTCTCGCTGGGCTCCACCATGCCATAAGCGCCCGCAAGGTCGCGAATGCGCGTGTCGGCGCCATAGACCGAATGCATGACCTCCAGGTCGGAGCTCTCATCGGTCGCCTTTTCGAGCGTGTTGGTAAGCTCGGCGTTGCTGTTGAGCACCTGGGCCGTAACGCCGGCGAGCGCCACGCGGGCGACGCCGATCGTCATGAAGATAGCCGCAATGATGCAAAACGTTTTAAGAACGCTCATGAAAACCGGGCTTACCGCCTGGTTTGCCTGACGGCCCGCGCCCGTGTAGACATCAAAGCGCGGCGTGCGCTGCTCACGGGGAGCAACGGGGGCCTGCGGCGTCTCACGATAGGCGGGCATGGCGTTCATATCATAGGCGAGTGCTGCGTTTGAAGTGTTGTAGCCCATGATATGCCGCCTCCCATCCCGAGTACGTTGGTAGTGTGTTTAAGCTTCGTTTATGGTGCGAGCGGGAGGTCCAATATCGCGCGGTCGCGCCTACAGACGCTGCGCCACGCGGATTTTGGCTGATCTCGCCCGAGGGTTGCGCTCAACCTCATCAGGCTGGGCAACCAGGGGTTTGCGGGTGATGACCTTGAGTATCGGCACGTTGCCGCACACGCACACCGGAATCTCCGGCGGACACGTGCACCCCTGGCTCATCTCCTTAAAGTGGTTCTTTACGATACGGTCCTCGAGCGAGTGATACGAAATGACGCAGATACGTCCGCCCGGGTTGAGCCACCTGGTGGCGGCATCAAGCCCTCGTTCGAGCACATCGAGCTCGTGATTGACCTCGATGCGAATGGCCTGGAAACTTTTCTTGGCCGGGTGTCCACCATGCCGACGAGCGGCAGCCGGGATACCCGCCTTGATGATCTCGACAAATTGGCCGGTGGTTTCGATCGGTTCTTGCTCGCGGCGGCGCACGATCTCGCGCGCGATCTGCGAGGCGAACTTCTCTTCGCCGTAGACGCGTAGAATCCGGGCGAGGTCGTGTTCGTTATAGGTGTTGATGACCTCAGCTGCGTTTAAGGTGTTATTGCCCGGATCCATCCGCATGTCCAATGGGGCGTCCTCGTTATACGAAAAGCCCCTGCCAGGGATATCGAGTTGCGGTGACGAAACGCCCAAATCGAACAGGAAGCCATCGACCCCGGGCACCTCGGCCGAGCAAAGCAGCTCGTCCAAGTCGCCGAAGTTGCCCTTCAGCAGCTGGTGCGGAACGCCGGGAACCTCGCGGTCCAGACGGGCGCCAGCGGCCTCGAGGGCCATGTCGTCCTGATCGACGCCGAGCAAAAGGCCCGTCTCCCCCACCTGTGCGGCCATCTTTACCGAATGGCCGGCACCGCCAAGGGTGCAATCGCAGACAACGGAGCCGCTCTTTAGCTGCAGCGACTCAAGCACTTCGCCGAGCATGACAGGTTCATGCCGATATTCTTGTGTCAAGATCCCACGCTCCATCCGTTACCCGTGCCTTGCCCTTACGAGAAGAAGAGGTCCAGCAGGGCCTCATCGTCATCGTCCTCATCGGCCGCGGCGCGATCCCAAACCTCAAGGTGGTCGTAGTTGCCCACAACCGTGACCTCGCGGTCGAGGTTCGCCTGCTTGCGGAGAGACTCGGAAAGACCGATACGACCGGCGCTGTCCACATCCATCGACGTGGTGCGCTTGTTGATCGCCCTCATGAGCTTCTGGTCGTTAATGTCACGCGGGTTAAAACCCTCGTGGCCCTCACGACCCGCGAAGAGTCCTTCGACCCACTTATCGAAGGCCTCGGCAGAGAACACGTACAGAGCATCGACATCCAGGGCTTTGAACACGCGAACGTGCTCTCCAAGCTCCTCGCGAAGGGGTGCAGGCAGGGACAGACGACCTTTTGCATCGAGATTGCGCTCGTATGCACCAGTCATTCCCATGTGCGCCCTCCCCTCGGTTACTCAGATGGCACGTACGCGGGGAACCACCCCGCCTGTCGACGTCATCAATAATATGGGGAACCGCCCCATTTTTCAACACCTTTCCCCACCCCT